>NZ_JBNNWS010000001.1:202762-463970 GCF_050281185.1 Heyndrickxia sp. NPDC080065
TCGGCGTACGGATTTTGTAGTCTTCGACTGAGATAAAGGAAACACGGTGAGGGACGAGACGATGTTGACTTATCGTAGGGAGGAGACGGAGAAATTCGCTAGCCGATAGGCGCTGAAGCTAGACACTACGAAAAGCGGAAGCGCCTTGATCATCGGCGTACGGATTTTGTAGTCTTCGACTGAGATAAAGGAAACACGGTGAGGGACGAGCCGATGTTGACTTATCGTAGGGAGGAGACGGAGAAATTCGCTAGCCGATAGGCGCTGAAGCTAGACACAGAAGACACTTTTCATGTCTAATATCCTTAGTAAATTTTATGCTTTCTTACCTTTTAAAAAATTTTTTTCGAGGGGGATTCTTGTGAAAAGCGCTGATATTATCATTGTCGGTGGTGGAGTGATGGGTTCTAGTACAGCCTACTCACTTAGAAAAATAGGTTATAACGGAAAAATACTTGTTTTCGAAAAAGATCCAATTTACGAATTTTCCTCCACTTCTCGTAGTGCAGGAGGAATTCGACAATTATATACAACAGACATTAATATTCAGATAAGCCGTTACAGTTTGCAAGTATATAAAAGCTTCCCCACAACTATGGCAATAGATGGAGAACCTGCAGAGATCAACTTCCGCCAACGTGGCTATTTATTCTTAGGAACAAACGATATGATGACTTCACTAGCAAAACAAAAAACTCTTCAAAACAAATATGGTGTTCCATCTGAAGTATTAACCGCACAGGAATTAATCGACATTATCCCTGAACTTAATATCCAAGACTTAGCAGGTGGATTATACTGCCATGAAGATGGATATTTAGATCCCTACTCTGTGATGCAAGGTTATAGAAAAAATGCTCAAAAACTTGGAGTTGAATACATTTCGGAAGAAGTAGAAACCATTTTAACAGAGCAAAACAAAGTAACCGGTATTCGTTTAGTTAATGGGGAAATTTATCAAGCTCCGTTGGTGATTAATTGTGCTGGTGCATGGGGTGTTTATTTAAGTGATAAAATCGGAATACCATTACCGGTTTACCCTTTGAAACGACAAATTTTTCAATTTGATACATCCATTCCTTTAAAAAAACAATTACCACTTACAGTTGATCCGACAGGAGTTTATTTCCGCCATGAAGGTGATAAAATATTAACCGGGTTCTCTGAAGAAACAGAACCTGGCATTGATTTCACTGTCAAGCGTTCACTATTTTATGATGATATGTGGCCTATTTTAGCAAGTCGGATTCAAAATTTCGAAAGTGTTAAACTAACATCTGGATGGGCAGGATTATACAGCTTTAATTCCGCTGATCATAATGCAATCATCGGAGGCCACCCATATATGAAAGGTTATTATATGGCATTAGGATTTAGTGGTCATGGTATGCAGCAAGCACCTGGAGTCGGACAAGGTTTAGCAGAATTAATCTATTACGGAAAATATGAAAATATCGATTTCACCCCACTTCGTTACGAAAGATTTGCAGAGAATGATCTAGTTTTAGAAGATGCAATCGTTTAAATATAGTTAATGGCGCTTCTCCTAAGCGCCTAATTCTAAACAAGGAGGCCTGATCTCTGTGCTAGTATTAAATGAACAAGATATTCTTCGCACTATTTCAATGGAAGATATGATTGACACAATTGAACATGCTTATATGCTTTATGAAAACGAACAATATGAGATGCCTTTAAGAAGTCACATTTCTGATCACGAAAATACGTATTTATTAATGCCTTGTGTAGCTGACCATACTATTGGGATAAAAATTGTAAGCGTTTTCCCTAATAATTACGAATTCCCTGTCACCCAAGGTATCATCATTTTGACTGATCGAAAGAATGGTGCAACAAAAGCAATACTAAATGGGACACTCTTAACGGGTCTGAAAACAGGTGCAGTAAGTGGAGCAGCTATCAAATACTTATCTACGAAAAGCGCAAAAACTGTTGGCCTAATCGGTACCGGTTACCAAGGACTTTATCAATTAATCGCTACATGTACCGTTCGTGATATACAAGATATTTACTTGTATAATCGAACTTCATCTAAACTACCATCATTTATTGATACACTAAAAAATCATCTTAAACCAAATGTGCAAATTCATATTACAGATAATACATTGGAGTTAGTTAAACAATCTGAAATCATTATTACATCTACATCCGCTCATGATCCTGTTTTACCGAATATAAGCAATATTTATAATGGCAAGCTTATTGTTGGAATCGGTTCATATCAACCTCATATGCGAGAATTCCCTGAAAGCCTCTATATGAATCTAGAAAATTTATTCATTGATACTCATGATGCAAAACACGAAACGGGTGATATCATCGATCCTATAAATAACCAATGGCTGAATGAATCACAAGTTATCTCTTTTTCTAAAGTTGTCACTCAAAGAGTAAAGCCAGTATTAACGAATAGTTGTCCTACAGTGTTTAAGTCAACAGGCATGGCTCTATTTGATCTTACTTGTGCTAATGCTATATATACAAAAGCAATTGAACAACAAATTGGAACATTTATTAAGCTATAAATTTTAAATATTCTTTTATTGTTCAAAAGGGGATGAATCATTTGCACACTATTATAATGGTCGAATTTATTCTTTATATCGTATTCATGCTAGTAATAGGGTATTTATTTAGTAGACGGGATATGGGGCATTCAGATTTCCTTCTTGGTGGTAAAAAACTGCCTGGTTGGGCATTGGCTTTTTCAGAAAGAGCAACTGGTGAATCTGCCTGGCTGCTATTAGGATATACCGGATTTGTTTTCGCAACTGGCTTATCAGGGATTTGGGTAGCAATGGGGATTTCCTTAGGAATTATCTTCTCCTGGTTATTTTTAGCCAAACGATTTATGAATGATGCAAATGAATATAAAGTTCTAACCCTACCCGGTTATTTAGCAAAGAGGTTTGGAATTCACGGTAAAATTATTCTGTGGATATCAACGATTCTCATTTTAAGTTTCATGATGTTCTATTTTGGTGCGCAAATAGCAGGTGCTGGAAAAACTCTTTACACAGTTTTCAATATCAATACAACTATTGGAATGATTATTAGTATTACGATTGTAATTATTTTATCGTACGCTGGCGGATTCATTAGTGTCGTTTGGACAGATATGATTCAAAGCATTATGATGCTAATTACACTTGTTGTCCTACCAATTGTTGCACTTTTCCATATATACACAGGGGATTTGTCAATAAGTCATGCGCTACGTACTTCAAGCCCAACCATAAATTCCTGGACAGGGGGAGTAACTGGCTTTGCTCTAGGATTGTTATTATTTAATAATTTCGCCTGGTTTTTTGGCTTTCTTGGAGGACAGCCGCAGCTTAGCTCGCGATTCATGGCTTTAAAAAATAAGAAAGAAGCAAAAACAGGCAGTATCGTCGCAATCGTTTGGACGTTTATGGCATATAGTGGTGCCTTCTTAATTGGCATAACCGCTCTCACCCTTTACCAAAATCATCATTTTGCAGATGTTGAAACCATTTTGCCATATATGGTGATCGATCTCCTTCCACCCTGGATTGCAGGTATATTACTTGCTGGGATACTTGCAGCCATCATATCAACAGCGGATTCACAGCTTCTAGTCATCACGAGCTCTGTCAGCGAGGATATTGTTCGTCATGCATTGGGTAGAAATTTAACTGAAAAACAACTTGTCAAAATATCCAGAATTACAATTATCCTTGCCGGATTATTAGGGCTTTTCATTGCCCTCACCTCAAAATCGTTAGTATATCTCGTTGTCAGTTGGGCATGGGCCGGTGTTGGATGTACATTATCACCAGCCATCATACTTACATTTATTTGGAAACGATATTCAGGGGTAGGTGTTATTGCCACCATTATTTCTGGTTTTATCAGCACGGTAATCTGGATATCAACACCACTAGATGCTATCATTAGTTCTCGATTCACGACATTCTTCATCGCCGCTACTTTCGGAATTGTATTCAGCCTTTTGTTCCCTGAGAAAAAGAAAATCCGTAAAAGCGTAGATCAGATTGAAGAGGTAATTGTGTGAGAGGAAATAAATCATCATACAACTGAAATAGTTTATTAATAAAAACTGACCCAAATTTAGACTGGGTCAGTTTTTCATTATCTATCCCTATACTTTGCCAACAATATCATTTTCGTCTATTGGAATTTTCGCTTTCTTTTTCATGAGTATTGTGAACATTAAAAGGAGTACAATTACCGACACAAAGCCTGCAATGGTACTGCTCGTTATCCCAATAACTAAATAGCCAATACCTGCCATTCCTGCAGCTAATAGAGCATAAGGTAACTGAGTCATAACATGGTCAATATGATTGCTTCCTGCTCCTGTTGAGGAAAGAATAGTTGTATCAGATATTGGTGAACAATGGTCTCCAAACACAGCTCCAGCTAAAACCGCTGCCATTGTTGGGAGTATGATTGACACATCAGTCACTGCAGAAATTTCTCCTGCGATAGGCAAAAGAATTCCAAATGATCCCCATGAGGTTCCCGTAGCAAATGCGATTATACCTGCAATGACAAACATGGCAAATGGCAAAAATGCTACATTCATATTCGAGTTTTTGACGAGTCTAGCTAAATATTTACCAGTTTCTAGTTGTCCAATTAAATCAACGATAATCCAAGCAAATATAAGAATTAATATTGCAGGAACCATTGATTTAACTCCTTCTTTTATCCCTGTAAAAAAGAGCTTAGGCTCCACCGTCTTTTTCTTTAAGCTATGGTGAAAAAAGAAAGCAAGAGTAACAACTAGACCAACTATCCCTCCATAAAATAGTGATTTCGCTACATCCGCATTTTCAAAGATTGTCATTAAATTTTTACTACCGTCTGATGCAGAAGATCCCGTCCAAAGCATCATAATAACTGTTGCAATAATTAATGTAATAAGCGGCCAGATTAAACTTCCAACTGTACCTTTATCGCTAATCGGAATTTTCCCTTTTAACTCCCCAGGGGCAGTTTTATTTGGATCATAGACATGTCCAGTAGTAATAGCACGTTCCTCATGAGTTTTCATTGGGCCAAAATCAACCCCGCGTATAGCTATGATAAACACAAGCGCCAATGCAGCCCAAACATAGAGATTCATAGGAATCATTTGCAAAAATGCAGATAATGGAGCAATATCTGATATCCCATGTGAGATCAGTACTGAGCCTATGATTCCAATAATGTAAGCACCCCAACTCGATATAGGTGCTATTACACATACAGGTGCGGACGTTGAATCAATGATATAGGCTAACTTTGCTCTTGATACACGATGTAAATCTGTTATTGGCCTTGATACCTGACCAACCGCTAATGCATTAAAATAATCATCGATGAAAATAACAATTCCAAAAATTGCAGCCATGATTTGAGCTCCTGCCCTTGTTTTCACACGTTTCATTGCCCATTCACCAAAAGCACGAGTTCCACCAATAATCGTTATGAAGGCGGTTACAACACCTAGTATAATGACAAACAATTCCATGAAAATATTCCAATCATTTAGTTTTCCGTCTGCCCAAAAAATTACTTTTACCGCTTCCCATAAAATAGAGAGTGTATCTAAAATATTTCCTTGCGCCAACAATAAAGCTGCGGCAACGATCCCTACTCCAAGTGATAATAGCACCTTTCTAGTAATAATAACCATCAATATAGCTAATAGTGGCGGCAATAGCGAATAAATCGTATTCTCCATTTTCTCCTCCTTCACAGAAAAGCGCAAGCGCCTTGCTCATCAACGTACGGACTGGGAAAATTGGCAGTAAAATTTTCCTTGGAGGGACTTCGACTGAGATAAAGGAAACTCTTTGGGAGCCCTAGAGAGGGCGAATCGATGTTGACTTATCGTAGGGAGGAGTCCTGAAGTACGCTAGTCGATAGGCGCTGGAGCTAGACACAGCAGACACTTTTCATGTCTAATATCCTTAGTAAATTTTATGCTTTCTTACCTTTAAACAGAGTATTACTGCTTATATCTTTTCAACCTCCCTTTTTCATAATTTTTACCATTAATATTTTCGGATTATTCCATATAATCTGAATTTATTATAATTATCCTTTGTACAGTCTGTCAAATTCATTCTGAGTTTCTAATATTTTTTGTACTTGTATATAGACGTTGTTAAAGTGATTGATTTACTGATAAAGTTCTATATTTTCAACCTATGATTTAGCAAATTCTAAAGCACCATTTTTAGTACAACTCTTTAACCGGCTTTCTAAATATTAATGTCACACCTATTTTCCTGCATACCGTTACATAATGCATCAACATAATCAAAAGGGCTCCCGTATTCATGCCGAGAATAATTCCAATCATATTAAAATGCTGGTTAGATCCTAAAATGTACATCATGACAAACATAACAATCGTTGACCATACAAAATGGAGAAGTGTGTCCTTGATTAATCCAATTCCAATTAAAAAAGCTTGCAACGGAATGGTAAAGAAATGAAATAAGAAATAAGGCCAGAGCATTTGTAAATAAAGCGGTGCTATATCAGAAGCAAAAAACATATGGGTCAATGGCTCGGCAAATACATGAAAAATTATGATGGCAGGAATTCCGTAAATAAATGTCATCAGAATAATTTGCTGCAACAGGCTGCGTAATTTTCCAAAATCCTTTTTTGCATAGGCTTCTGATACAGTCGGTATTAATACAGTGGAAAGGGAATGAGCAATAAATGCGGGAAAAAAGCCGATACTGAAGGCCACACCTGTTAAAAGTCCAAAATGTTCAATCGCCATTGTGCCAGAGAATCCCGCTTTCATTAAGGCGGCTTTTATTAGAAAAGGCTGTATTGCATGGGTAACCGAATGAGATATTCGCATTCCAGTTGTAGGCAGGGATACAGCCATCAAACTTTTCCGAACCGATTTGCCTGTTAGCTTCACATTATTTTTATTTTTAATATATCTAAATTGAAGAAAGAATGTATGTATTAAAAATAAGAAAACAATCAATTCACTCCCAACAAATGTACATAGTGCAATAAATATTGCCTTGTCCATTTCGAACTGAAATAATCTATAAACAATAACAAGTAAGCCTAATTGAACTATCCTTCTTAAAAAGTTAGCCGTTGCAATTTTTCCCATTTGCTGCACACCCATGAAGTATCCTCTCGCAACTGAAGAGAAGGAAATGAGTGGAATTAACACAATGACCAGTCCCCGTATATAAGGATGATAATGATTAAAAACTGGTAGAATAGGCAGGATTATAAGTGATAATACAACTAATACAATGGTAAATAACACGGCAAACCGAATTGCATGCTGGAGCATACTAAAATGATATTTATCTTCCTTTTCAGCAATAAATTTTGAGATCGATACGGGCAATTCCATACTCGCCAAAACAACAATGAAGAAAATAACTGGCAGGATAGACATGTACAAACCCATCCCAACTTCACCAAGCTCATTCGCCAGCACCATATTTATAAAAAATTCAACACATTCACCAACAAATGCCACAATAGCTAACAGAAACGTCCCCTTAAAAAACGTAGTCATACTGTCTCTCCTATTCAAGTAAAACTCGATCAATAATAAAAGATATGAGACAAGTCTAGAAAATATTTTTAAAGTGGGGAAATCTTTAGGAAAAAATATCTCCCCTTATTAATGTTAACTAAAAATAAAATCAGGTTGACATTTCTTCTTAATTTCTATTATTCTGTTACTATAAACTTGAAAGGGGATTTTTATGAAATTTAGGGCAATCGATATTTGTTATGTAGGTTTGTTTACTGCTTTTATGATGATTGGTGCTAATATAACTTCACTAGTTCCGTTTATGGTCATAGGCGGGGTACCAATTACGTTACAAACCTTCTTCGCAATTCTTGCAGGGGCAGTTCTTGGCAGTCGATTAGGAGCAATATCGATGCTTGTTTATGCCATTGTCGGATTAGCAGGCGCTCCAGTTTTTGCTAGATTCAGTGGTGGGATTGGTGAATTTTTAAGTCCATCATTCGGATTTATTATTTCATTTATTTTTACGAGCTATTTCGTTGGGAAAATTATTGAAAAAAATCAGCATTTATATGTATATTTTATCGCTTCGATTGTAGGGTTAATCACCAATTATTTTATCGGTACGAATTGGATGTTCTTTGCTTATAAAGTTTGGGCTGCTGCCCCTGAAGGATTTACATATAAAATGGCGTGGCTATGGATGGCTTTGCCGCTTCCTAAAGATATTATTCTTTCCTTATTTGCAGGATGGATGGCCTATCGACTTCATAAAACAGTGAAGATTAATAGCTTTGTAAATCAGCCAAAAGTATAAATTAAGGAAGTACAGGCTTCTTGATTACTCAAGAGGAAAACATGTAAAAAGGGAACACATCTATTTTGAATGTGTTCCCTTTTGCATTATCTCTATTCCTAACTTTTACAGGGTTAATATAATCGGTTTGTCCTTCGTTACAACAACTGTATGTTCTACCTGGGCTACCAAACTGCCATCCGATGTTTTATATGTCCATCCATCCCCCATTTCAACTACTTCTTCTGCACCAGTAGAAATAAATGGTTCAAAGGCAATGACCATACCTTCCTTAAGTAAATCATTGTCCCAAGGCTCATAATAATTCATAATATAATCAGGCTTTTCATGAAGTGCCCGTCCAACTCCATGCCCAGTTAAGTTCATAATCACCGTGAAGCCGCTTCTTTTTGCCTCGTTCATAACTGCTTTCCCTATTTGATTTTGCTTTGTACCTGCTTTTATTTTTTCTAATCCTTTTTGGAATGCTCTCTCGGCACAATCACATAACTCTTTTATTTCAGGAGTAGACTCACCAACGACAAAGGATATACCGGTGTCCGCATAATATCCATTCAAGGATCCTGATACATCAATATTAACAAGATCCCCTTTCTGGATCACTCGATCCCCTGGAATGCCATGGGCGACTTCATCATTCACACTTATGCATGTATATCCCGGAAAGTCATACTCACCTTTTGGCCCAGATATGGCTCCATGACTTTTAAATAATTCGCCTGCTCGTTCATCTAATTCCTTTGTTGTAACGCCAGGCTTTGTTTGGCTTTTGAGTTCATCTCGAATCAACGCTACTATTTTCCCTATTTTTTTTAAACCATCCAAGTCTTTTTCATCTTTAACAATCATGCTATCTTCCCTTTCAAAAATTGACATAGTCTTATTTTATTATACATTTTTGTTTTCTCAAAGATTGTTGAAATTTCTTACAGTATGAATACTAATCGACCTTTGGTTTTATATTTTTCCCCAAATGAAGTATTTCTTCGAAAAGTGCATGATTAAGAAAAAAGCCTCATAAAGAAAAAAGTATTTATAATCCAAAATTACTCCACTATCTTTCAAAATATCCTCGTAATTACCACAAAAATACAAAAAAATCCGTTCGAAAGGATTAGTTTTGTAATATTTCTGTAATATTTGTTTAAAGTAACTGTAAAAAATATTTCGACAATTATCTGTTATATTATCATTAATAGACAATAAATGACTGAGGTGGCCTATTAATGAAACGTATCGCATCCCTAATTTTAGTAATGATTTTTGGAATCACTCTATTTCTACCAGTTCAATCTGCAAGTGCTGCTTATTCAGCTACAAATGTTGTTAAAGAAGCAAAAAAACATATTGGAACACCGTATAAATGGGGTGGCGTTACTCCAAGTGGGTTTGACTGCTCAGGGTTTGTCTACTATTCTTTTAAACAAAATGGAACAAGCTTGCCTCACTCATCATCTGCTATGTATCAGAAGGGTAAAAAGGTAAGCAAAACAAAATTACAACCTGGTGATCTAGTATTCTTCAATACTGATAATAAAGGTAAAGGTATTACCCACGTTGCGATTTACATAGGTCAGAACCAAGTTATTCATTCAGTAGGTCGGGGAGTTAAAATAGACAGCCTTAATAGTTCGTATTGGAAATCGAACTATGTAGGGGCAAAAAGATTATAGGAAATTAAAGCAGCGATATTCGCTGCTTTTTTTGTTTCTATATATATTGACGATATATCATTAAAAAAGTTTCACCTCAGAGTTCAGTATTTGTTCGAGTAATTCGTATTTTTTATTTCGCTGTATTTCAAAGTCCTTTTTTTCAACTTGTAATGCTTGGATTTTTTCAGAGTCAATAGCTTCTTTTTCTAACGCTTGAATTACCCATTCTAGTTTTGCTTCGATTTCTTCAATTTTTGCTTCTAAATCCTCAATTTTCACATCATCAGTTTTCTTCATGGATAGTTTTTCTACCTTTATTGGAATATCCTTTGATTTGTTTTGTCTCAATTCTTTCATTTTATCCTTTGCCCAATTATAATCACCGTTAAACATGTACACAGATTGATCTTCAATCCAATATATTTTTTTGAAAAGTCGATTGAGGAAATAACGGTCATGGGATACTGCCAGAATCGTTCCATTAAATTCCTCGAGTGCCTCTTCTAATACTTCTCTTGAATCTATATCTAAATGGTTGGTTGGTTCATCTAAAATAAGAAAATTAATATCCTGGTGCATAAGCTGCGCTAATCGTAGACGCATCCTTTCCCCTCCGCTTAACTGATTAACTTTCCTAAACACAGAATGTCCATAGAAAAGGAACTTGGCTAATATATGTCTAGCATCTCCTTCTGTTACACTAATTTCATTACGGAACGTATCAATAACTGTTTCGACGGAAGAGTCATCAAATGTATGCTGTGATAAATAACCTATCTTTAAATTACTCCCTAGAACTGCCTCTCCATTATCTGGCTCTGTTTGATTTAACATTATCTTCAACAAAGTTGATTTTCCGGTTCCATTTTCCCCAATAATCGCTGCACGTTCAAGATATTGAATATGCATATTTACATGTTTAAATAGATTCTTGTTAGAAAACCCTTTGGATACATCGATTAACTTCACCACATCTTTTCCACTTCGATCACCTGCTTCGAAGTCAACATTTATTTTTTTTCGTTCCAAAATCGGTCGATCGATTTTATTCATTCTTTCCAATGCTCTTTCCATATTTCTTGCCCGCTTATGCAGTCCTTCATTCGGTGGATTCGCTCGATTCGCCCATTCCTTCAATCGTTTAATAGCTTCCTTCATTTTCTTGATTTTTTTCTGCTGCTCCTGATATGCTTGAAACTCCTGTAAAAGTCTTTCTTCTTTTTCTTTTACAAAACCTGTAAAATTCGTTTTGTATACTTGAACCTCTCCATCTTCTAAATCGACAACCTGATTTACGACTTCATCTAAGAAATATCGATCATGTGAAATCACTACAACAGTACCTTGATACTCTTTTAAATACATACCAAGCCATTCAATTGCTTGTAAATCAAGATGATTGGTCGGTTCATCAAGCAATAATAACTGAGGATTTTGTAATAAAATCTTACCCAATCCTACCTTCGTTTTTTCACCACCACTTAATGAGGAAAAGGGCTGCTGTAATAATGTAGAAATTTGCAAGCCATTCGCAACACGTTCGAGGCCAGAATCTATTTCATAACCACCCAGTCGTAAAAATTGTTCCTGTAACTCCCCATACTTTTGAATATCACTTTCATTACTATCTATTGCCATTTTCTCCTCAAGTTCTTTCATTTGCACTTCAATATCTAATAAAATTTGAAATGCTGATCTTAACACTTCCCTCACTGTTTGATCATTTTGATTGTCTGGAATCTGTGATAAATAACCGACTATATATCCTTTTTTCCAATGTATTTGACCAGTATCTGGAGTGTCTATTCCAGATAAAAGCTTCATTAATGTTGATTTTCCACAACCATTTCTACCAACCAGACCAATCCGATCTTTATCCTGGATTTCAAGACTTAAATCTTTAAAAATTACATTTCCACCATAAGATTTACCTATTTTATTTACGCTACAAATAATCATCAACAACCATTCCCTTCAAAAAGATAGAAAAGCGCGGGGCGCCGCAGCTCTAGCGTACGGATGAGTGAAATTTGAAGTGCCAATTTCACCTTCGTAGTCTTCGACTGAGATAAAGGAAACACGGCGAGGTAGCTCATGAGCCGATGCCCGCTTATCGTAGGGAGAAGACGAAGAAATCCGCTAGTCGATAGGCGCCTGTAGCTAGACAAATGAAAAAAGCCATAGGAAATAAAATCTCCTATGGCTTAAAAAATTGTAAATTCGAATTCAGGACAAAAAGCTTATTTCCTTTTTAGTCCATAAAAAAAGAGAGCTAGAGCCCTCCCTTAATAAACCGAACTTATATTATAAGTGGGTATAGAGATTTCTCACCGTTTTTCTTTCCATATGAAGTTGCTAAAAATGGGCAGACCTGTCCCGTTAGCAGCTCCAACATGAAAAATCGCACGGCAAATGTAAATGTATTCCATCCATTGCCCGCGAACTAAAACGGCATTATTCATCTCTTCCCCACCTCCTTTAATAATATGTAATTATATTCTAAAATTTTTCAGAATCATTTGCAAGTATTATTTATAAAGTAGATTTTCCAAAACTGGTTTATTTTATTCAGATTGTAACAGCTGTTCTAATACTTTTTGAATATTAAAGCCTTCTTTGAATGTGACAAGACGAGCTGCTTGACCATTCATTCCCTTTATGATTTCACTGATTAAATCTCGATGCTCATTATTTTCTGGAACTTCAATTGCAAAAGGAGCTTTGTCATACATCTCACCTTCGAGTTGACTCCAGTTTTTTAATGCAATTGTTCCTTTGTCACCATAGATTTTAAATGAAATCTCTTCCTTTTTGCCGATACCGCTTAGCCCATCAATTAATAAAGGGACTCCATTTTGCAATTCCATTCTTGCAATAATGCTCGTTTCACAATCGGTTAGATTACTAGGATAGTTAATGTATGTTTTTATATTTTTAGCATCGCCGAATATATCAAGGATTAGCTGTAAATAGTGCGGTGTTATTTCTCGAATAAAACCTCCTTGCTCTCTTCCGGCGATCCATGGGTTCTGCTGCCACGCACGCGGCCATGTTGGGAAATGCATTTTTAATTCAATTCTTTTTACTTCACCGATTGTCTTGCCTGTTACTCGATTCTTTAATTCATTTACGGCATCACTATAGGCTAGTGGAAGATTGATTGCATGTACGACTCCAGCATGTTCAACTGCTTCCAACATTTCTTTCGCTTCATGATATGAATTAGCCAACGGCTTTTCACATAGCACATGCTTCCCAGCATTTGCCGCATCTAATACAATTTGATGATGGAATTTTGGCGGAACAGCAACATATACTAGATCAATAGATGGATTTGCTAGTAAATCTTTATACTCATCGTATAATTCTACCTCTTCTAATTCAGCTTTGATCTTGCTCAAGCGATCAGTATTTGAGTCACAAATGGCCGCGACCATTGTTTTTGGATGAAGAATAAATTGTTTTAATAAACGTTCTCCAATAGCACCTAATCCGATGATTCCTACACTTACCATTCATTACACCTACTTTGAATATTTTTTCTATTCAAAGCATATAGTCAAATCTCATAAATTACAATACCCCAGCTACTTTTCTGCGCAAACGTTCCTTTCCTCTTTTTAAATGGGTCTTTACAGTAGATAATGGCATAGAGGTCCGTTTCGAGATGTCCTTCATGCTGCAATCATGGAAATAATATAATAATAATGACTGTTGGTACCTGCTTGGAAGTTCATCAATCTTTTTTAACAGCTCTTCCTGTAAGCTTTTCTCAAGTACTTTTTTTTCGGTATCGTCTTGAATATCAATTTGTTCAAATGTATCTTTTTTCTCTTCGATATATCGTTGTTGCACGTTTTGTTTTTTCCACTCGTCTTTACACTTATTTAAAGCGATCTTGTATAACCAGTTTTTAAATGAAGAACGATACTCAAAGGAGTCGTAGCCGATAAATGCAGATAGTAGCGTTTCTTGATAAATATCCTCTGCAATCTCCCATTGCTTCATCAATGAATAAATATAGTTTAGTAGTGCCTTTCCATGATTTTTCACGAATAATTCTATATCTACTATTTTTTGTTGTTCTTTATTTAAAACTATTTCCATTTTAGTTGTCTCTCCCTAATAATTTACTTAACTTTTTTTCATTATATAGATCCTTTTTTAAAAGAAACGAAATAGTTTCTTAAATTTACCTTAAATTTTTTCTTAGAAACCTTTAATTTAAATTTTTTTCCCTATTTTAATTAACGAAAAAAAACTTTTTATCCCTACAGTTCGTTACATAATTTATATTTTTCACTTTTAACTATTTTCTAAAGACAAATCATACTCCTTAAATGGAAGAATAGACTCCGTCTTAAGTCTTAAAACCGTTTAAGGCTGGAGGTCGTTTTTGGGTTTTGACGTTATCAGATACGATTAACGACAATTTTTTCTAATGATATTATTTGAAAAACTACTTCATTCTTACTTTTGGATTAGTTATAATTTTTATATGTGTGTAAAGAATATTACTGAAAAAGGTGTATATAAATGAGTATTTTATCGGTTAAAGGTCTCAGTCACGGTTTTGGTGACCGCGCAATTTTTAATGATGTATCATTTCGATTATTAAAAGGGGAACATATTGGTCTTATCGGTGCAAATGGTGAAGGAAAATCTACATTTATGAATATCATTACCCGTAAACTTCAGCCTGATGAAGGAAAAGTAGAGTGGGCAAAAAAAGTACGAGTTGGGTATTTGGATCAGCATGCCGTTCTGAAAAAAGGGATGAGTATGCGAGACGTACTCAAAGGCGCCTTCCAATATTTATTCGATCTTGAAACAGAGATGAATGGTCTTTATGAGAAAATGGGAGATGCAACACCTGAGGAACTAGAAAAAATGTTAGAAGATGTCGGGACTATTCAAGACATTTTAACAAATAATGATTTCTACGTGATCGATGCAAAGGTTGAGGAGATTGCACGCGGGCTTGGACTTGATGATATCGGGCTTGAACGCGATGTTCAGGATCTAAGTGGTGGTCAGAGAACGAAGGTCCTCCTAGCAAAGCTCTTACTTGAGAAGCCTGATATTTTGCTTCTTGATGAGCCGACAAACTATTTGGATGAACAGCATATCGAATGGCTAAAGCGTTATTTACAGGAATATGAAAATGCCTTTATCTTAATTTCTCATGATATTCCATTTTTAAATAGTGTAATCAATTTAATTTATCATATGGAAAATCAAGAGCTTAATCGCTATGTCGGTGACTATGATGATTTCATGAAAGTGTATGAAATGAAGAAGCAGCAATTAGAATCCGCCTATAAAAAGCAGCAGCAAGAGATATCTGAGCTTAAAGATTTTGTTGCAAGAAATAAAGCTAGGGTCTCTACCAGAAATATGGCGATGTCCCGCCAGAAAAAGCTTGATAAGATGGAAGTTATTGAACTTGCACAAGAAAAACCGAAGCCAGAGTTCCGTTTTAAAGAAGGACGTACATCTGGAAAAGTTATTTTTGAAGCAACCGATTTAGTAATTGGATATGATGAACCACTATCAAAACCGCTCAATCTTCGAATGGAACGCGGTCAAAAAATTGCTTTAGTCGGTGCAAACGGAATTGGAAAAACAACATTACTAAAAAGTATCTTAGGGGAAATTAAACCAATTTCAGGTTCTGTTGAGCTCGGTGATTATCTATTAACTGGTTATTTCGAACAAGAAGTGAAACAATCAAACTATAATACTTGCATTGAAGAGGTATGGAATGAGTTTCCATCGTATACACAATATGAAGTTCGTGCCGCACTTGCAAAATGTGGATTAACAACAAAACATATTGAAAGTAAGGTTGAAGTCCTTAGTGGTGGGGAAAAAGCAAAAGTCCGTCTTTGTAAATTAATTAACAAAGATACCAATATCCTTGTTCTCGATGAGCCGACCAACCATCTTGACGTCGATGCGAAAGATGAATTGAAACTTGCCCTTCAATCCTATAAAGGCAGTGTACTGATCATCTGCCATGAGCCGGAATTCTACCAAGATGTAGTAACCGACGTGTGGAATTGTGAAAACTGGACAACGAAAGTCTTTTAATAAGGCTCTTTTCGTATAAATTGTTGTTTTTAGACTATAAACTTAGTCCGTTGATTTCCGCTCCAGACACTTGCTTTCCGCGGGGAGGGATGGGAGCCTCCTCGGCGTTACCGCCTGCGGGGTCTCCCACTTCCCTCTTTTTCCCGCAGGAGTCAAGTGCCCTCCGCTACAATCAACTCAGATTGTTAATAAAATATCACTAAAAAAGCAACAAACTTTACGAAAACTGCCTTTATTAAACAGCTGACTCTTTGAGGGTCAGCTGTATTTTTTTAGTGGATCAAGTTTATAATTATATGCATGAAAAAGCAGCAAGTACCTACTTGTTGCTTTTTCAATAAATTTCAATTTCACCTAAGTTCAAAATCACCTGATGAAGTTCTTACTTTCAGTTGAATTTTACCTGATCCTATTTTTCCAACCATATCATGCTCAGATTTTTCTGTATAGGTAGCCCCGATAACATTAACATCCCCCACTCCAGAACTACCTTTAAAATCAAATGTAAACGGAATTGATTTTTGCTTAGTCTTTATTTTTACTCCCCCGCTAGTCGTTTCTATATCCGTATTTCCAATTTGTTCATTTGGTCCAATTTCAATATCGCCTGAGCTCGCATTCGCGATGATTGTTCCACTTATGTCATCAATATCTATTGTTCCTGATGTAGCTGAAATTTTAGAGTCCTTTGCAGATAATTGCTGAATATTAATATCACCGCTAGTAGATTTCATTGTTACTTTTTCAGCTTCGTTGTTTGTAGCTTGAACTTTCCCACTTGTTACATGAATAGAAAAATTCTTCGCTGCTCTTCCATTATCAGAAGTGATATCTCCACTAGTTGCTTTAAGTGACATATTATTAGCTCGATTTTTTATAGCCTTAATTTGGCCGCTTGTCGCTTCAATAGATAAATCATTGTTTACTTCGCCATCTTCAATTTTTATATCCCCAGAAGTTGATTGGATAGTAGCATTATCCGCTTGAAAATCTGTAATAGTTAATTTCCCTGAAGATGTTTTAACATTCAATGTCTGATACATTTTTTCAGGTAACTTAACATTCAATTTAATACTTTTATAAAATGTAAGTCCCCAGTTAATTTTTTGTTCAACCTTAATTAGCAGTACGCCATTATCTTTTTCAACCTTAAGCTTGTATTCACCCTTTTTCCTTTTTGTTTCTTTCCCCATTAATTCGATTTGAACATCCTTGCCATTTGTTTTTTCTACCACTAAATCCGTAGAGGCAGAATTTATTTTAATGTCATTTATTTCATTACTACTGATCGATTTTTTTTCTGACCATTCAACAGGATTGAACAAAGACCCTTTATAAAAATAAAGAGTTGAAACTGTGCCAATCAGCCCTATTACTAGCAGTATCAAAGCTCCAGTAACCATTTTTTTCATGAGGATTTCCCACCTTTAATTATTTTCAAATTGAATTTAATGTAACGAAGAATAATATTATAAAAGAATTTTCCGACAGTGATCATGGCAATACTTAGTAGTAATCCAAGAGCACATAAAACAATTGAGATAAAGAATTGAAGCATAAAATCTTCAAACCCTGAAAAGAAAATTGATATTACAGCTAATAGCGGTGATATAGTTAGAACAAATGCAGTCACACATAGTCCAAAATATACCCCTATCAGTCCAATAATTGGCCCTAGAAGAAAAACGATATTGAAGAAGCTTAGGCTTATCGTAGCAAGCATTGCTCGAGTAATATTTGGTAAAGAGTGATTTGCTTCTGCCGCATTGATTCGGTAGTCGGCAATTAAATCTTTAGCAATCATTTGTGGATCACCTAATTCCAATACCACTTCTTCTTCACTTTTTCCACTTTCTAACCCTATCGTAAAATGCTCTTCAAAATCATAAAGCATATCTTTACGGTCACGTTCTGGAACTTTTGAGAGATTGCTCTCTAATTCTTTTAAGAACTCAGTTCTCCCCATTTTCCATCCCCTCCTTTATAAATTGATCAACAGCTTCGGAAAATTGCCGCCATTCACTAATTAATCTAAACATATAATCGAAACCTTTCTTTGTAATCGAATAATATTTTCTCGGTGGACCTTCTGTCGATTCCAATAGATAGGTTGTTAAGAGGTCATCCTTGGTTAACCTCCTTAACAATGGATAAAGTGTGCCTTCCGCTACAGTAATTTTACTGGAAATATTTTGCGCCAACTCGTATCCATATTGATCCTTCTTTGAAATTAATATTAAAACGCAAAGCTCCAAAACACCTTTTTTAAATTGAACATTCAAGGAACCCACCTCCTATAAATCAATACTAACTACTATACATTATTCAGTACTGTTGGCTATATCATACCTTACACTACTGAACATTGCAAGGTACTGATTAAAAAAAGGCTGTTTTCCCAAAAAATGTTGCATTTTCGTACAAGATGTAAAAATCCTATCACCAATTGGCTTCGGGGAATCTTATCTTAGAAAGGTGCTTCTTCCTAAATGTTTTGATACAGGTGATTAAGATTTTCACTTTAAAAGCAACAAGGAGGAAATGTACTTTTTTCCTCAAAAAGTTTAAGAAAAGAGCCTAAAAAAAATAGCAGCACCCATAAGAGTGCCTGCTATTCTCGACTATCTACTATTTCCCCTGCAAATAAATACTTTTGAGTAACTGGAACTTCAATTTCTCGGCAAAATTGCTTTAGTTTCCGTTCTTCTCTTTGTGTTACTATGGATATTACTGTTCCCGATGTTGAACCTAGTCTGCCAGTTCTGCCTGAACGGTGAGTATATTGTGAAACATTTTCAGGTAAGTCAAAATGGATCACAAATGGCAGGTTTGCAATGTCTAAGCCTCTTGCTGCTACCTCAGTTGTTAATAGTAATGAGTGTTCTCCTGTCTGAAGCCGATTAATCGCTTTTGCTCTAGCTTCCTTTTTTAGCTCGCTATGTAATTCTCCTACCGAATGTCCTTTAAATTTCATTTTTTCTGTTAGTACATTCAGCTTTCCGATATCATTCAAAAATACAAGGGCTTTCATCGAATTTACTCTATCTAGCTTACTTAAAATATCAATTTTTTCTCTTTCCTCACACACAAAATATATATGCTCAACTTTCCCGCTGTTTTCGGAAGTTTTTACCTGAATCGTTTCTGGATTCTTCATTAATTTTTGAGCCGTTTGAATTGTATGATCCTGAAGTGTTGCAGAAAATAAAATTAATTGTCGTTCACTCAATGTCGATTTGATAATTCCTGAGATCGTTTGCATATATTCTGGTGTAATAAGTTGATCCCCTTCATCTAGAACGATAGATTTTACCTCATGCATTTTTACTTTTTTTTGCTTAATTAACTCGAATATTCTGCCAGGTGTTCCGACAATAATTTGTGGTCTCTTTTTTAATTTTTCCAGCTGCCGCTTCACATTTGCTCCACCAATAAAGGAGGCTGCCTGAATACTGCTGCCAACTGCCCAGGTTTGAATTTCCTGCAGAATTTGCATGACTAATTCCCTTGAAGGTGCAATGATGACTGCTTGTATATTTTTATTTCCTTCATTAATTTTTTCTAATAAAGGGAGTACATATGCTAAAGTTTTTCCGGTACCAGTCGGTGAGCTAGCCACCACATCCTTGCCTTCTAAAATAAGAGAAGCAGTCTCCTTTTGTATGGCAGTTGGATCTTCAAATCCTGCTTTACTCCATGCTTCTTGAAAATGAGGTTTTAACCCTGATAAAAATGGCCATTTACTAGTCATAATACACTCCTTATACCTATTTGAGGCGTCCCATTGATTGAGTTTCACCTTATCATACACTAGATAAGCTTTACATGACAAACTTGTGTTCAATGGGACTTTGTGAATTTAAGAAATATTATAGTACTCTTTAAACCATTCACTAAATTTATTTAATCCATCTTCAATTTTTGTCGTTGGTCTATAATTAATATCCTTTACTAATTCTTCAATATCTGCAAATGTTTCTGGAACATCTCCTGGCTGCATTGGCAGGAATTTCTTTATTGCCTCCTTCCCTAATTGTTCTTCTAGTATCTGGATAAAGTAATGCAGCTGAACTGGTTGATGATTCCCTATGTTATAAATTTTATATGGAGTCGGAGTTTTTGTGTGAGGGCCTTTCTTTATTAAGCGAAATATCGATTCTATTACATCATCAATATAGGTAAAATCCCTTTTCA
The DNA here is from genome assembly GCF_050281185.1 of Heyndrickxia sp. NPDC080065. Taxonomy (NCBI): domain Bacteria; kingdom Bacillati; phylum Bacillota; class Bacilli; order Caryophanales; family Bacillaceae; genus Heyndrickxia; species Heyndrickxia sp. NPDC080065. The sequence continues at coordinate 223,047 of NZ_JBNNWS010000001.1, forward strand.
TATTCCCATAGTTATAGACTTGTATAGGCTGCTGGTTAATAATTGCATTCGAAAAAGTAAAATATGCCATATCCGGTCTGCCCCAAGGACCATAAACTGTAAAGAACCGCAACCCAGTTGTAGGAAGTTTATATAAGTGACAATACGTGTAAGCCATTAGCTCATTCGCTTTTTTTGTAGCTGCATATAAGCTAATCGGTTGGTCTACACGATCACTAACCGAAAAAGGAATTTGCTTGTTTTCACCATATACAGAGCTTGATGATGCATAAATTAAATGACTGATTTGATGCATTTTACAGCATTCTAATATATTTGCAAAACCAACAACATTTGCTTGAATATACACATGGGGATTTTCCAAGCTATATCTAACACCTGCTTGGGCAGCTAAATGTATAACTAACTCGAAATCATATTGGTCAAAAATACTTTCCAATAATTCAAGATTTTCGATAGACCCTTTTATAAAAAGGAAATTCTGATATTTTTTCAGCAAACTTAATCGATCGTCCTTTAGGGTTGTGCTATAATAATCATTTATATTATCAATGCCGATCACACTATAGCCTTCATCTAATAATCGCTTTGATAAATGATAGCCTATGAAACCCGCACACCCAGTGACTAATACATATTTTTTAAACTGCTGCACCTCTCCCGTGCTCCTTTTTAATTATTTTATTCAAAATTTGTGTTTCCCACTCCAAAATAACGGTATCCTAATTTAAGCATTTTAAATGGATCAAGTGTATTTCTACCATCAAAAACAAAAGGCTGAGATACTAGATTTATTGCACTCTGCCAATCAATATTAATGATCTCATTCCATTCTGTTACAATTAATAAAGCGTCTGCCCCTTTTAATGCATCTAATGGAGTGGATGCATAATTTATGTTAGGAAATAATTTTTTTACATGTTCTGCCCCTTTTGGATCGTATGCTGTAATAGAGGCTTGGTTTTTTAGGAGAAATTCAATTATTTTAAGGGAGGATGCTTCTCTAATATCATCTGTTTGGGGTTTGAATGTAAGGCCAAGAATAGCAATATGTCTGCCTGAAAGTGTACCAAATACTTGACTCACTTTTTCCATAAACCATTCTGCTTGAGTTTGGTTCACATATGATACAGCCTGTAGTATATGCATCGGATTCTGATTTTCTGCGGCTAGTGTCAATAAAGCTTTAATATCTTTTGGAAAACATGAACCGCCATATCCTATTCCTGCTTGGAGGAAATGAGGACCAATTCGGCTATCCATTCCCATTCCCTTTGCAACTTGATTCACATTCACGCCAATTTGATCGCATAGTCTTGCCAATTCATTTATAAATGAAATTTTCGTGGCTAAAAATGCGTTGGATGCGTACTTAATCATTTCAGCATTTTTAACAGTCGTAAAAATAATCTTTGAGTCTACCTCTTTATATAATTCTTCCATTATTTTCTGTGCTTTCTCAGAATCTGTGCCGATAACAACCCTTTCCGGGTACAAAGCATCATGTAACGCTTTTCCTTCTCTTAGGAATTCTGGATTTGAAACAAGATCGAATGAAATTTCAAGTTTTCTTTTTGATAGTTCATTCAAAATAATGCCTTTTAACTTATCACCTGTTCCTATCGGTACTGTACTCTTAGTGACGATCACTTTATAATCATTTATCAATCTTCCAATTTCTCTTGCCACTTCTTCCACATAAGTTAAATCAGCTTCTCCATTCTCTAAAGAGGGGGTTCCTACTGTAATAAATATTAAATCGCATGGTTCAATACTTTCTTCCAAATTACTTGTAAATGAAATTTTTGCGTCCAATATAAACTCTTTTAGTAATTCTTCTACTCCCTCCTCATAAAAAGGAAGGATTGATTGGTTAAATTGTTTTATTTTTTCTTGATCTTTATCAATGACAGTTACCTTATGTCCATTTTTTGCAAAGATGACACTTGTTGTGGCACCTACATAACCCGCACCGATAACTGCTATTTTCATAAGGGTCACCCATTTCCATCCATTTTCAATACTGTTTACCTAATGGTTTTTGCTATTTCGTACAATGTGTAAAAACCAACTATCATTTGGTTTCGGGGCATCTTTTCTTAGAATATACTTTACATAGAAGCGTTTGCTTATATTATTTAGATTTTCGATTCAACAACATCATCATTTAAGAAAAGAGCGTTATCACTTTAACTTTTATCTTTTAATTCCTCCTGCTTAATAACCTCTTTTAAATATTTTAAAACTTCTTCGTGTAAGTCTTGCCGCTTTAGAGCAAAATCTATAGTTGCTCGTATAAAACCTACTTTATTTCCAATATCATAGCGTTGACCTTGAAAATTATAAGCTAACACTGCTTGAGAAAGGTTCAATATTTTAATTGCATCTGTCAATTGTACTTCTCCTCCAGCACCGGGAGGTAAGTCTTTTAAAATATCAAAAATTTCTGGCCGTAAAATATATCTTCCTAGAATAGCAAAACGAGAAGGGGCTTCTTCCACTTTTGGTTTTTCCACTAAGGTATCAATATTAATGACATTCTCATCAATTTCATTGCCCTTTGGTTTAATAATTCCATAATTCGAAACTTCATCGATTGCTACCTGTTGCACACCTACTACCGTTGAATGATAGCGGTTAAAGACCTCGATCAATTGTTTCAGACAAGGTTTCGAAGATTTGATGATATCATCGCCTAGTAAGACAGCAAATGGTTCATTTCCAACAAAACTTCTTGCACAATAAATGGCATTTCCTAACCCTTTAGGCTCCTTCTGACGGATATAATGAATGTTCGCTAAACTCGATATATATTGAATATCTTTAAGAATTCCATATTTATTTTTCTTTAAAAGAGTTTCTTCTAACTCATAGGATTTATCAAAATGATCTTCAATTGAACGTTTGCTGCGTCCGCTTATAATAATGATATCCTCAATTCCAGATGCGACTGCTTCTTCAATAATATATTGAATCGTTGGCTTATCAACAATAGGAAGCATTTCTTTAGGTAATGCCTTTGTGGCAGGGAGAAACCTTGTACCCAAGCCCGCTGCTGGGATAATAGCTTTGCGAATCATTCCCCTCCCCCTCTCTTCAAGTAGCCCTTTATATTTTCTATGTTAAACAGACTATTAGTGTATGTGGGTTTACCTAGTAATGAGAAATTTATTTAAAAAGACTATTCAAGTTCTTTGCTGCTCGGGCTGAATAATTATCAATAATTGATTAAACTGCCCTATACAATTATTTTCCACAGACATAAGTTAATAAAAAATGGACTAATTCCCTTAAAAATCGATTTATGAATAAGACTAGGAGGAATAGTATGGAGAAAAGCCTAATTGAACCTTGGGTAGAAGATGAACTTACTTATGAATTTTTTGTACCTGATTATATTAAAAAGCTAGCGCAAGAGGTACTTAAAAATTACGATTTTTCTGTTAAGAGAATTCAAATAGTTACAACAAAACCCGATAAAGGCGGTGCTATTTGGAAACTCGAAACAAATTCAGGCCCTAAAAGTTTAAAACTATTACACCGTAGGCCAACTAGAAGTATGTTTAGCTTGGGAGCTCAGGAGTATTTAGTTGATGTTCAAAAGTCAAGAGTTCCCGCAATTATAAAAACAAAAGACGAAAAAAATTATGTTGAGGCGGGAGGAAAACTTTGGTTTGTTGCTGAGTGGATAGAACCTCTAAAACCGGTTACAAAAGATTTGAATGGGGCTAAACAGCTATGCTATGCCCTAGGTGAATTTCATCGGTTAAGCAAAGGTTATGTCCCTCCTAATCAAGCTGAAATCTCTTCAAGATTGCATAAATGGCCCAAATCCTATGAAAAAATGATCAGAAAACTAGACTGGTTTCGAAACCTTGCGAAAGCCTATAATGAAAAGCCTGCAAGTTCATACTTATTAACTGTGATAGATGAATTTGAAGAACAGGCAAAAAAGGGATTAGAATTTCTTAACCAATCAAGCTATTTAGACTTAGTAAAACTGGGAAATGAAAATTGGGGATTAGTTCACCAGGATTACGGCTGGTCAAACGGACAAATGGGACCTAATGGAATGTGGATCATTGACCTTGATGGTGTTGCCTACGACCTTCCAATTCGTGACTTAAGAAAACTAATTAGCGGTACAATGGCAGATTCCTATAAATGGGATGTAACATGGGTTAGAGAAATGATTAAATCCTACCATGAAGCAAACCCATTAAATGCTGAGCTATATGAGATTTTAATGATTGATTTGTCACTTCCTAATGAATTTTATAAAAATATTAAAGAAGTCGTATATGATCCCGAATTATTTTTAAATGAAGAAACAAAGAGATTAATGCAAAGGATTGTTATAACTGAACGGTCAAAATGGCCTGTTCTAAAACAAATCCAAGATGATTGGAAGGGAGAATAATAATGAAAGTATTAATGATTTGTACTGAAAAGCTACCTGTCCCTCCCATATTAGGAGGAGCCATTCAAACTTATATATCTGGTATCCTTCCACATTTAAGTAAACATCATGAAATTACAGTACTTGGCGTTAATGATGAATCTCTCCCTGATAAAGAGACCGTAGATGGAATTCAGTATGTACGTATTCCTGGTAAAGTTTTTGATATATATAAAGAAGGCGTTATTTCTTATGTTGAATCAAATCAATTCGATCTTATTCATATCTTTAATCGCCCTCGCCTTGTCATGCCGGTTAGAAAATTAGCACCTCATTCAAAGATTACATTAAGCATGCACAATGATATGTTTAAACTCGAAAAAATTGATTCTCCAGAGGCAGAAGCTGTAATAGATGAAGTATCAAATATTGTAACGATTAGTAATTATATCGGAGACGTAATAAAGCAACAATACCCACAAGCCGCTTCCAAACTACACACTATTTATTCTGGGGTAGATTCTGAGCGATTTTTACCTGGCAGCCATCCAAAAATGAGAAATATAAGAAATGAACTTCGTAAGAAACATGGATTAGAAGGGAAAACTGTCCTTTTATTTACAGGAAGACTTTCACATAACAAAGGGGTAGACAAATTAGTCAGGGCTCTACCTAAGCTTTCAAGAAGATTTAGAAATTTAGCTTTAGTAATAGTTGGAAGTAATTGGTTTAGTCAAAATGATGTTACTGATTATGTCGCTTATGTAAGAGCGTTGGCAAAAAAGGCGCCTATACCTATTGTTACTACAGGTTTCGTCGCACCAAGTGAAATACAAAATTGGTACGCTGCAAGTGATTTATTTGTATGTACCTCTCAATGGCAAGAACCACTTGCTAGGGTGCATTACGAAGCAATGGCAGCAGGTCTTCCAATCATCACTACAGCAAGAGGCGGTAATCCAGAAGTAATCCTTTTAAGAGAAAATGGTCTTGTTGTGGAACGCCCAGGGGATCCAGATGATTTTGTAGAAAAGATTACAGAAATCCTTTCGAGTACGTCCTTAATGAAAAAAATGGGGGAAAAAGGAAGAGAACTTGCAGTATCTCGATACCAATGGGACAGAGTAGCTTCTGACTTGCTTGCCGTTTGGGAACTGTCTATGCAAGCACCGCTCTCAACTATTGCTCAAGATGCTCCTAATGGAAATATTATTGACTTTGAAGAAGCAAAAGAGATGAAACTTGAGCAAGAGAGAGAGGCAGAGCATAATTCGATACCTGAGCAGGAGAAAGTCTCAGAGCACTATTCACATCGTGAGTATGAAAAAGAGGCAGAACGCTATTCAAGACATGAACGTGAAAGAGAAGAAGCACGTCGTGAGAGACGGGAACGTGAAAGAGAAGAAGCACGTCGTGAGAGACGGGAACGTGAAAGAGAAGAAGCACGTCGTGAGAGACGGGAACGCGAAAGAGAAGAAGCACGTCGTGAGAGACGGGAACGCGAAAGAGAAGAAGCACGTCGTGAGAGACGGGAACGCGGAAGAGAAGAAACTCATCACGAGAGACGGGAACGTAAAAAAGAGCATGCACGTTATACGAGACATGAACGTAAAAGAGATACAAAACGTAATGCGAGTCGGGAACGTGAAAGAGAGGCACAACACCATAGAAGTAGCCATCATCATATAAGAAAGGATCGACGCACAGCCATTAAGAAGGAAAAAATCGTAAAGTCGATTAATTATATTTGGAAGCCAAACAATAATAAGTCAACTTACGTATCCAAATAATAAGAAAAGCGCAAGCGCCGTAGGTCTTGCGTACGGATTTTGTAGTCATCGACTGAGAAAAAGGAGACACGACGAGGGACGAGTCGATGTTGACTTATCGTAGGGAGAAGACGTAGAAATCCGCTAGCCGATAGGCGCTGGAGCTAGACACAGCAGACACTTTTTATGCCTAATATCCTTAGTAAATTTTATACTTTCTTACCTTTTCAGAAAGGAAGAATTTACTTATCTATGCTCCAAAAGATTTTCACAAAACAGGGGCTGTCTGAAAAGTAAGTATCAGACAGTCCCTTTTAAGCTTTATTTTTGGAATACTTCCGTCACTATTGAACATTCGTTTTTTATTCTTATCACACAACCGAAAATGCATATCCCATTTATCAAAAGGCTTGTCCCTTCGCATAATTGATGAAGGAAACTTCTTTCGGGAATACATAAAAAAATGAGCTCGTTTCAGCAGCGTTTCTTCATAAATGTTTCTGCTAAATAGTTTTGTGCTGATATTTAAGATTTACGATTAAAGTGTTAATAAAGTTTAAGAAAGGAGCCTTCGTTAAATAATAAGTTAGGTGCACTAGCTGCCCACCAATGCACCATCTATTTTCGATATGATGGGATTAGTCTGAAAAATAAATTATTCTTCTCCTGTTTTCCATACATAATTAACAGACTTCACAACATTTTCATCTGATCTATTTGAAATTCTTCTTTCTCTTCCACCTGATCCTCGAAATCCATCGGTGCTTCTGTTTCGGCATGTGCTCCTTCTTCGATTGGTACTTCTGCTCCGAGTAGTGCTTCTTCTTCGATCGGTACTTCTACTCCGTCTAGTGCTTCTTCTTCGATTAGTACTTCTTCTCCGTCTAGTGCTTCTTCTTCGATCGGTACTTCTACTCCGTCTAGTGCTTCTTCTTCGATCGGTACTTCTACTTCCTCTAGTGCTTCTTCTCCAACCAGTGCTTCTGCTTCGTCTAGTACTTCTTCTCCAACCGGTACTTCTACTTCGTCTAGTACTTCTTCTCCAACCGGTACTTCTACTTCGTCTAGTACTTCTACTTCGTCTAGTACTTCTTCTCCAACCTGTGCTTCTACTTCGTCTAGTACTTCTTCTCCAACCTGTGCTTCTGCTTCGTCTAGTACTTCTTCTCCAACCGGTACTTCTACTTCCTCTAGTGCTTCTTCTACGATCGGTACTTCTACTTCCTCTAGTGCTTCTTCTCCAACCTGTGCTTCTATTTTGGTCAGTACTTCTTCTCCAATCGGTATCATTATTTTGGTCACCGTTTTCGTTACTATTATTTCCTATATTCTCTTCAGTTTTTGTTCCGGTTATAACTGCTTCATTTTCTTCTTTTATAATGTTGTTTTCCATTATACTTTGTATATGGTCTATATTATAGAAAACCTCTCCATCATCCTCTGTGAGTAAAACTAAATAATTTTGGATGACCTCTAACAATGTGCCCTGTTTAGAATCTTGTTCACCTTCATTGATCTGGATGGATTGATTGGTGAAATTTTTTATTAATCTTATAAAACTATCAGCTTTATGAAATTCTACTTCATCCTGTTCCTCGGAAATAGTTGAGGTAGGATTAGAGTTAGAATTCTCACTTATTCTTCTTATGTGTTCTTCTTTATAATAAACTACTGTATCTTCTATTTTGAGTGCTACATAATCAGATTGAACATCAATCAATTTTCCTGTCTTAGGTTCAGGCTCCCCTTTGTATAATGTTACGTTTTTACCTAAAAGTGAATATGGAAATCTATTAGTTGGACTTTTATTAGATAAATGGGGATTAAGTCGATTTCGATTCTGATAAATTACTTTGCTTTTCTTCATTTTTATCCTCCTTGTTATTTATCCACTAGGGGTATTCATACTGCATATATACGTACCATATATGTTGTTTGTACTAGGATAAATAACCATTTTAATCGAATTCCGACTATCGCCTATTAATCCAACTTATACAGCCTAGATCTTAAATACTCACTCCTCAATTCAATAAAACGATAAATAAAGCTTGGTTCCCTTTCGAAACGTTCCATATTGTCTTTTTCATAAGGATCTTTTGCTACCCAAGGTTTGATTAGGGAATGTAAGTGCTCCACTTTTGGTTTCATATATTCAACAGTATATTGATTATTTAATATTTCCTTTAGAATATTTTGATACCTTTTGCGGAATCCATCTACACTTAATAACCGTGCTGATAACGTATTAAATCCTTGTATTCTTACATAATCCTCTGACATTGTTCTGCCATTTACGTCCCTGCCCCAAGTAGCATCATAATCCCATGGAATCATTTCAAAAATTCCTGTTTCTCCATTACGATACAATGCATAATTATGAACAAATCCATCATAGTTTTGCGTGAATATAACTCCTGCAAGCCAACGTAAATATTTTTCTACATCTAAATAATGAACAATTTGTTTTTCAAATTCTTCCTTTAATAAAGTATTAATTTTAAAAATCATTTCTTGTAAATAAATATCATCCTTGTCCTCCCCACATTTCTTCTCGTACCCTAACTCTAAAGACTTCTTTGTTTCCTTATCCAAATCACTTAATAAAGAAAAGTTGGCATCCCCATCTACAGCATAAAAAATCGATCCATTTGGAAGATTTCTTTTCGCTAAAAATTTTTCATCAACCGACTCTAATTCCAGATAAACTCCTTCCTTACGACCATTTAAATGTAAGAATACATGTCTAGATTGGGGAGAAAGAACTCCTATATCAGAGAAAAAGTCTAAGCTTAGTTTATTTCTAATTAATGAAGGGTCTTTGTATTCAGCATTCAAGTGAATTTCCTTACTTCCTTTATAAAGACTGGGTTTATAAAAAGAAATGTGGTAAGACTTTTTCTGAAGTTTGCGTATATGTGACCCGCGATAAACGATATCAATATCATATTTTTTTTTATTAATGGTTAATGACCCAGACACTGGGTCATCATTCCATAAATCTTTTTTTAAATCCTGAATATCCATCGGATGAATATATAAATGATAAATTAATAGACCGGTATCACCCATCATCTAAGCTCCTTTCTTTTTACTTATTCGTATGAAAAAAAAGGAGGAATGACACATGATACATCTATCTATTTTTTTGAAAATAAACATTTGTCCCATTCATTCCTTAACTTGTGTACGTATGATATATCACTGAAAGGCATTCATAACGTTTGATGATGTTCTTTCAATAAAATAAGGAGGTTATTTTTGTGAGTCAATATACTTCAGATGATATCCAAAAAGCAGTAGCATATGCAGATATGTCAGGGTTAAGCGGCTTTATGGATCAGGAACCTAGCTCCAGCCGAAGATCTAGACGAACTTCGCGCCGAAGGACTTCAAGGAGACGCTCATCTCGCCGTCGTCTATCTTGCTCTTGCAGAGTTACTCGAATTTCACGCCGTAGTACGCGAAGGACTTCAAGAAGACGTACATCTCGCCGTCGTCTCACTTGTAATTGCAGAGTTTCTCGTCGTACTTCGCGTAGAAGAACTTCTCGTCGTACTTCACGCAGAAGATCTTCTCGCCGTACTTCGCGCAGAAGATCTTCTCGTCGCACTTCACGCAGAAGATCTTCTCGCCGTACTTCGCGCAGAAGATCTTCTCGTCGCACTTCACGCAGAAGAACTTCTCGCCGTACTTCGCGCAGAAGATCTTCTCGTCGTACTTCACGCAGAAGATCTTCTCGTCGCACTTCACGCAGAAGATCTTCTCGTCGTACTTCTCGTAGAAGAACTTCTCGTCGTACTTCACGCAGAAGATCTTCTCGTCGTACTTCACGCAGAAGAACTTCTCGTCGTACTTCTCGTAGAAGAACTTCTCGTCGTACTTCACGCAGAAGAACTTCTCGTCGTACTTCGCGCAGAAGAACTTCTCGTCGTACTTCGCGCAGAAGATCTTCACGTAGAACTTCGCGTAGAAGTGAATTTAGGCAGGTCAATAGTGTATTTAGAGACGGAAATATGTGGTCCCTCACATTATCCAACAGAGAATAAGAATAACGAATGCGCCTTCACTATCTTTAGGCACCTGTTCGACATGTTAGGGGGTAATTTCCCCCTATTCTCTTTTTTTATTTTCCTTTAAAATAAACTTAGTACTGATTCTATTTCTAATGTGGGAATCATCTTTTGAAAGGAGATAAAAGAAATTGTCAGTTGAATTAATAGAAGTTGAATTAAATAAAAAAAGTATATTGGAAAATATGCTTCATTTCTATTTAGATGATCTTTCAAAGTATACAAACCAGTTAAAAACAAATATTCATGGAATTTTTGAATACGAAAACTTGGATTCCTTGTTTACAAACCCGAACATAATACCCTTTTTCATTAAATTTAGTCAGGAGATAGTAGGATTTCTCTTGTTCTTTAAAGCTGCTGAAAATGAACATATCGATTATTGTGTAAATGATATCTTTATTTTTTCTCAATATAGAGAAAGAGGTTTCGCTGGACAAGCTGTCAAAAAATTAATCTCTTCCTATCCTGGTACATATTATGTAAAACAGTTAGAAAAAAATCAAAAATCCATTCAATTTTGGAAATCACTCTATGAAGAATTTCAATTAACATATACAGAAGAAGCTATTATTGACTGTGGTGAAAGATGCTGTGCTCAAACATTTATTGCACCATAACAGATAGAATATGTATGTTCAAAAATAAAGGAAGCTAGAAACGAGAGGTTCTAACTTCCAACTATTTCTTTATTTAGAGTCAATAATTCTTGATTTACACGATCCAATAGAAAATTAGATTGTTCTCTACCATAAAATGATAAACGATGGAGTGGTCTTGTCATGGATACATAGAGAAGTTTTATATCAATTTCGTTTTCAATAAAAGTATCTTCCAAAGAACAGATGATCACTGCATCAAATTCAAGACCTTTTGAAAGATGGGAGCTCACGATTACAACTTCACCTTTTTGAATTTCTTCATTCTCTTTTAGAAATTGAATGGGAAGTGTAGAATGCTTTTTAAATAGCTTTGCTAAGTTTTTACATTCTTCAGTTGTTTTACCGATAACCGCAACTGTTTTCATTCCGTCCTTATATAATTCCTTGATCTCTTTTTCAATAGACTGGATAGCGTCTATCTTCGAATCTATTTTATAAAAATAAGGTTTGTTCCCATGACGTACAACTGGCTCAACAATTGGTAAATCTAAATTTAATAGCTGAAGAATTTGATTTGCTGTATTCATTATTTCAATAGTTGTTCGATAACTTTTTTGAAGAGTTTTGTAGCTAGCTCTTGGGAAAATTTCATTCTGAACGAGATTCCAATCCTTAATACCCCGATATGAGTGGATGCCTTGTGCTAAATCGCCGACAATAGTAAACATATCCGTCTCTAGGACACTTTTTAATGCATAAAACTGAAAATAACTATAATCCTGAGCCTCATCCACGACAATATTTTTTACACGTAAAAGCTTATCAATCCCGAATATTTTCCCCTGTAAATAAAGTAATGAAGCCAAATCCTCAATTTCGAACGACCCTTCCGCATCTAATCTAATTTGATAATCAATAAAAAAGTCAATTTCTTGTGGATCAAGTAAATCCTTTGCATACATAGTAAAAAGCTCTTTATTTGTCACTAGCTGCTTATAGTAATAAAACAGGTCGTGCTTAGGAAGCTTTTTAATGTAATTGTTAACTGCAACCCTTACTTCTTTTTTTATTTCATTTAGTGCTTCATCTTTTTTTTCCAATGCCTTTGATATATATTTACGTCGTTTTTCTGGTTCTACCTTACTATATAATGCCTTTTCAAGTTTGTTATCATAAAATGTTGTAATCTTTTCAATCATTCTTTTCTTTTCGGTTCGGACATGGTTTTGGAGCACACGCTTCACTTTGTCTATTCGGTGGTAATATGGTAAATAGCGATATTCATATTCAATCAACTGTCTTAACCTTTTTGCACTATACAATCGAAACTTTGATAAATAAAAATCTTCAGTAGGAAGCAATGTTTTTAAAATATCCTCTAAATATCGATCAATAATATCCCTGAATATTAATGACCCTTTAAAATCAGACACCCGTTTGACTAATTCCGGGTCATCCAGCTCCTGATTAATAAACCGAAGTAGTTTTTCTTCTGGATGCTTAATTTTTATTTTTTTTCCAATACACGAAATAACATAGTCGACAAAGGTTGTTTGTAATATATTTTCAACACCAAGTTCTGGGAGGACTTCTGAAATGTAGTCGATAAATAAGCGGTTGGGAGCTAAGATCATTAATTGGTCGGGTGTGAATTTTTCGGCATATGTATAAATAAAGTAAGAAATACGATGTAAGGCAATCGTCGTTTTTCCACTACCTGCTGCACCTTGCACAATAATCGGTTTGTTTAAATCAGCACGAATGATATTATTTTGTTCCTCTTGAATGGTAGAAACAATCTCTGTAAGACGGTTACTCGCACTTTCTGATAAGGACATTTGCAGCAATTCATCATTTGTCGTTAAATCAATATCACGAATTTCCCGCAATTCCCCTTCTTCAATAATGAATTGGCGCTTCAAAGATAAATTCCCATAGTAGGTATCACCTTCTGATTCATAAGAAACATCTCCCAGCCGGCCATCGTAATATAGATTAGCTATTGGTGACCGCCAATCAACAATAATTGGCTGCTGGGTTTCTTTATCAAAGAGAGAGACTTTCCCTAAATATAAAATTTCCTCTTTTTCAACATTTTCCTGTAAAAAATTAATTCTTGCAAAATAAGGCTTTTCTTTAAACTTTTTAAGTCTTTTTAGTTCATCCCCAGTTCTTTGAAGAAGATTTGCATTTGTTAACATACTCATATAGCTAAAGCTGCTATCTTTTATATCCATTCCTTCTAAAGATTGCTTAAGATTTTCTTTAAATGTTTCTTCATTGGATTCTGAAGCTTTAATGACAACATTCATATACTTTTTCGTAAAATTGAGCCTTTCAACCTCAATTTGAAAATCAGGATGCTGTTTATTTGACATTGTCTAACCCCCTTTTAATGAAATAATCATTAGATAGTCAGCAAGCTAACATCCTACCTCTAAACTGGACAGGAAAAAGTCATGAATTTAAATTGAATTCATGACTTTATTTTTCAATTTATGCAAAAATTCTTGAGACGTAATTGTGATTATATAATATTCAAAATAAATTGTCTAATGTTTTCATTAAATTTTTCTTTTCATGTATACTTTTAATAATTGTGCCAAAAATATAATGTGTATTTACTTATTTATTGGATATTTCCCTAAATTATTTTCGATGTTCGAAAAGAGTGAATATCCGAACTCTGGAGGTATATGAATGGTAACAGGTAAAGTTAAGTGGTTCAATGCAGAAAAAGGCTTCGGTTTTATCGAAGTTGAAGGACAGGATGATGTATTCGTTCACTTCTCTGCAATTCAAGGTGAAGGTTTCAAAACTCTTGAAGAAGGTCAAACCGTCACATTTGAAATCGAGGATGGCGCTCGCGGACCACAAGCAACAAATGTTCAAAAACAGTAAGAAAAGCGCAAGCGCCTTGCCCATCGGCGTACGGATTTCGTAGTCTTCGACTGAGATAAAGGAAACACGGCGAGGGACGAGTCGATGTTGACTTATCGTAGGAAGAAGACGGAGAAATCCGCTAGCCGATAGGCGCTGGAGCTAGACACAGCAGACACTTTTCAACTCTAATATCCTTAGTAAATTTTATACTTTCTACTTTTAATAAAGAGACCCCACTGTGTTGGGGTCTTTTTTATTCAATATATACTCAATAATATTACTCAAAATGCGAGGATTCACAATCAATGAGAGAGCTTATTATATCTTTATTTACTTTTAAAGTGGAATATTAAACGAAACCTCCGTCCCTCCATTTGGGGTGCTGCTAATATGAAGTCCGTGTCCAAAAAGCTGTTTTAATCTTTTATCTGTATTAACAATTCCAATTCCTTGAGTATGCTTTCCTTGTTGAATGAACAGTGCTTTCTGAGTATCTACGCTCATTCCTACTCCATTATCAACAATTTTTATTTCTACCGATTCATCTTGTTTCCTAATTTGAATTTTAATTGTTCCGCCATTAGATCGTTTTAATATCCCATGTTTAAGCGCGTTTTCTACAATGGTTTGAATAGAAAGCGGTGGAACTTGAATGTCTATATTTTTTTCTATCTCCCATTCCACTTTTAGTCGATCCATAAACCTCTCCTTTTGAATATATAGATATGAACGAACTAACTCTAATTCACTTTCTATAGGAACTAATTGATTTAAATTAGAAAGATCAAAGCTTGCATGCAAATAGTTTCCAAATTCATTTAATAAATCAATCATTTTTGGAGGATTTACCTCACTTAATGCTGCAATTGTATTTAATGTATTAAAGAGAAAATGAGGCTTAATTTGTGCCTGCAGCCAAGCAGCTTCCATTCTTATCCTTTCGTTAATAGAAGCCTTCAATTCAGTTAAAGCTTTAATCCTAGCTGTTAATTCCAACTTTTCAACCGGTTTTGTTACATAATCATTTGCACCGAAATAAAAAGCAGTTTGAACGTCCACTAATTGGCTTCTCGCTGTTAAGAGTAAAACAGGTAATTCTGAGATAGAATATCTTTCTCTAATTTTTCGAGTCAACTCATATCCAGACATTTTAGGCATCATGACATCTGATATGACCAAATCCCAATTGCTTTCATTTAATAATGTAAGTGCTTCATTTCCACTTGTACAGGTAACGACATCATATTGTGATGTTAGAATACTTTCTAAAATAGATAAATTGACAGGATCATCGTCAACGATTAATAAGCGTTGATATCCTTTATTATTAGTTATTGATTTTCGATCATTTCTTTGTATTTCTTTATCAATTGTCATAACTGTTGAGGCAACAGACATTAGTGCTTGGCTATAAGCTACAGGAAGTGTGAATGTAAAGGTAGAGCCCTTTCCTAAAGACGATTTCACAAATATTCTACCTCCATGCAAATTAACTAATTGCTCACAAATACTTAACCCGAGTCCAATTCCTCCTGCGATCGCAGTCATACTTGAATCAGCTTGCTCATATGGCTGAAAAATGAATTTTAATGTTTCATCATCAATTCCGATACCATTATCCTCTACATTAATTTCAATCCATCCTTTTTTCTCATATGCAGAAACAATAATATTCCCCTCATTTGAATATTTCACAGCATTATGAACTAAGTTAAATAAGATTTGAAATAATCGATTTTCATCAGCTAATACATATGGGAGTTCATTTGGAATCTTCATTTTAAACGTAATATTTTTACCTTCAACCATAAATTGAAGCATGTCAAACACAGAAGAAACAACGGATGAGAGATTAACTCTTTCCTTATGCAATAAAATTCTTCCTTCCTTCAATCTTGAAATATCCAGAAGATCATTAAGCACCAGTGACATACGCTTACTAACAGATATTAAAACGCGTAAATTCTTTTTATTTTCATCGTTTAGTGGATTTTTTTCATTTTCATAGATCGTCTGAGCAATATTAATTATCCCATGTAGTGGATTTCTTAATTCATGAGAGGTATTGGCCAAGAACTCATCTTTCCTTTTATCAATCTGTTGTAATTTTATAGCTAAATTTCTACTATCATCTGTTGCTTTGAAAAAGCGTTTAAACCAGAATGCTGCAAGACAAATCACACCTATAATGTAATCAAACGGGTAATAGGGAATGTCATAATAATGTTTTTTGAAAACTGCCCAAAGAATATTTAAAGTAATACTAATGGCACCAAGAAGCATATAAATAAAACCTGATTCCTTATTAGTAGCAACTTTCCATAAAATAACCGGTATTAAAATCACTGCTAAATACATAATCAATGCAAAAAATAAGGTGTTTAACAGTGTCTCTGGTAAACTATTAAGACAAAAAAGAAGAAAAATATATATGGTACATAGCCCAGTAAAAATGTGAATGAGTATAGATAGTTTACGTCCTATACTCTCCAATCCATTTTTTTTTAAAAATAAGACTAGAAATAAAACACTTGCTACATATGAAAAATAAATTAATTTAAACCACCAATGAAAATTAATAGATGGAAATAAATAGAGAAGTAGTCTATTATCATCTACTAATACTGATAGTGTTGCACAAAAAAATGTTATAGCAAGATAGATAATTTCTTTTGTCTTACTATATAAAATAAATATGATGATTGCGTAAACACCATGTAAAAATAAGACGACAGAAACCATAAACTGCATAAGGAAAGACATAGTTCTCTCTTTATTAATAGCTGCTGCCGTTCCTAAATGAATCGGTTTATTAATTCCACCAGAATGAAAGGAATAAAAATTAGAAACATGAATAACCAAGTCAATTTTCTTCAACTTATCATTTAAATTTAGCTCAAATGGGCTATAATCTGCGACAGATTCATCTCTATGCTTGGATACTTTCCCCTTTTCAAATACCTTTTTACCATTTATATATACAGATGCGCTTGAGCGAATTTCTTTAAAATACAAGCTTAATTGCTGTTGTGCTTTTTGATTTAATAATATC
Source organism: Heyndrickxia sp. NPDC080065 (assembly GCF_050281185.1). Lineage (NCBI taxonomy): Bacteria > Bacillati > Bacillota > Bacilli > Caryophanales > Bacillaceae > Heyndrickxia > Heyndrickxia sp. NPDC080065. The sequence continues at coordinate 239,825 of NZ_JBNNWS010000001.1, forward strand.
TGAAGACGATATGTTCCATATCCAAAAGGGGAATCTCCTTGTTTCGTTACTGCTCCTCTCCAATCAGTCGGAACGATAATCCATGAATGTTGAATTTCTGATTCACTACTTTTCGGATCAATAAATTGCTCTGGATAAAATAACCATTCTCCATTGAGTGAGACTGTGCTCACTTCTTGAAGGTCGAGCCCACGTAAATCAAGTACACCTTTTTTGACCTGGGGATTATCCAGCTTCATATTCATTCCTATCCAGCACAAGCGAAAACTTATTAAAATAAAGACAAATATTCCTACTATTATTATTAATTTTTTCTTAGTCATCATAATCATTTATTTCGCCTTCCATAAGGCAAATTCCTTTTCAATAGTCAGATAACGACCTAATCCCATCGAACTTAGTTTCCTTGCAAGGGATCATACTTCTTATTTCGTATATCACTTTATCAATACTTATACTTCTTTTAACAGTATTTTGATATAGTTAAGCTTCCTCTATTTACGTTTGAAAAGAAGTTGTAATAGAATTAGTACACCTCTGAAACATACTTGTTACATTTCCATGTTAAGGTATTACTATCAAAAATATAAAAGGGGAACGCTATTTTGAAAAAGTTCATTTTATCAATTAGTACAGTACTCTGTCTAAGTATTGGAATATCAAGTGCTGCATCCGCAAGTTCAAATACATACATAGTAAAAAGTGGAGATTCATTATGGAAAATTGCACAGAAGAATAAAATTTCTGTCAGTCAGCTTAAGAAATGGAATCATCTCACCTCAGATAAAATTCATCCAAAGCAAAAGCTTGTTATTTCTCAAACAAAACAAGCTTCAACAAAAAAGAAAACTACTACAACTAAAAAGGTAAAGGAATTTACCGTAACGGCTACAGCTTACACTGGTAACTGCAAAGGTTGTAGTGGAATAACTGCTACAGGAATTAACCTCAAAAAGAATCCAAAAATGAAAGTAATCTCCGTTGATCCAAAAGTAATTCCACTAGGATCCAAAGTTTACGTAGAAGGCTACGGTAATGCAATAGCTGGAGATACAGGCGGAGCCATGAAAGGTAAAAATATAGATGTTTTCATTCCTTCTGAAAAAAAATGTCTTCAATGGGGACGCAAAAAAGTTAAAGTGAAAATATTAAAATAGGCTTCAAAGAAAACCAAGTGTTGTTTATATAACACTTGGTTTTTATTATTTCAATAAAGCAGAGTCACTAGTGACTTCTGCTTCTTTTTTTAAGTATAATAGAAATAACATTAATTTTCGGAAAAGAGGGATAGTATGACACAAAGAAAGCTTGTGATTACGCAAAATATTCAATCAGATTTATTCGAAAAGATTAAAGAAATAATCCCGAATTGGGAGATTATAGTAGGGAAAGATCCGGAAATTTGGAAAGAACATTTATACAGTGCTGAAATCATTGTCGGCTGGAAGAAGGAAGTCAAAGATTATTGTATTGATCAAGAATCTAAGCTTCAGTGGATACAAAGCTGGAGTGCTGGTGTAAACAGCTATCCATTGAAAGAAATGAAAGAAAAAAATATTACTTTAACAACAGCCAGTGGTGTCCATGCGTATCCAATTTCAGAAACGATTTTCACCTTAATGCTTGCCTTAACGAGAAAAATCCATACATATGTAAGAAATCAACTAACTAAAACATGGCACCATGCAAACTTAAGTTTAGAAATTCATGGTAAAACGATTGGTATTATTGGGGTAGGCGCAATTGGAAAAGAAACCGCAAAAATAGCCAAAGCCTTTGGTATGAAGGTGATTGGCATTCGTCATTCAGATAATAAAGAAGAGTTCTTTGATGAAATGTATACTTCTGAATATTTAAATACCATTCTTCCACAATGTGACTATGTAATTGTCACAACACCACTTACTAATGACACGTATTATATGTTTGGTGAAAAACAGTTTCAATTAATGAAGGAAACCGCATTTTTCATTAATATTGGCCGTGGAGAGATTGTCGTAGAGAAAGATCTTATTAAAGCGCTTGAAAACAAAGAGATTGCAGGTGCAGGACTAGATGTATTTGAAAAAGAACCATTGTCCGAACAAAGTCCGCTTTGGGATTATGAAAATGTTATTATTACACCTCATACAGCTGGTTCAACGGAACATTACGAATCAAGGGTCATTGAAGACATCTTTATCCCAAATCTGAAACATTATCTTCAAGATAGAACACCTAATTTTAATATTGTTAATTATGAAAAAGGGTATTAATTATTCCTAATGCTCACTATCTCTGGCGCCTGGTTACTAAGGATCCTAAATCATTAGTAACCAGGCGCACATGAGGGAAAATTATCGACCTAAAGAACAAAAGCGCAAGCGCCTTGCTCATCGGCGTACGGATTTCGTAGTCTTCGACTGAGATAAAGGAAACACGGTGAGGTAGTTCAGAGCCGATGTTGACTTATCGTAGGGAGGAGACGGAGAAATCCGCTAGCCGATAGGCGCTGGAGCTAGACGTAAACCTCGCTCTTTATAAAGTTATCCACAGTGCGAATATATTATAATTTCCTAAACGACAAGAACACCTGCAAAAAATTCATGATAAAGTGCTTGAACGGCTTTCCTTTCATTTATCTCTTTCACTCCAAACATCATACTGACCTCTGAAGAACCTTGATTAATCATTTCAATATTTATTTCAGCTTTCGCCAATGCTTGAGAAGCCCTTGCTGCTGTCCCTACGTTTTTTCTCATTCCTTCTCCGACAAGCATGATTAAGGCTAAACCATGTTCTACTTTAACCTCGTCTGCACCTAGTTCATGCATAATATAATCGATAATTCTTTTTTCTATTGATTCATCCAATTGACTTTCCCTAATTATGATGGATATATCGTCTATCCCAGATGGAGAATGCTCATAAGAAATGCCGTAGCTTTCTAAAATTTGCAGCAGCTTTCTGCCAAAACCGATTTCCCTATTCATGAGATACTTACTGACATATATGCTGCAAAAACCTTTATCACTTGCAATCCCAACAACTGGGCCATTAAGTTGTTCTCTTTCATTGACAATTCTCGTTCCGGGAGCAAAAGGATTATTGGTGTTTTTTACATGAACAGGAATACCTGCGCGATAGGCTGGAATCAGTGCCTCATCATGAAATACAGAAAATCCGGCATAGGATAATTCCCGCATTTCACGATATGTAAGCTCGCGTATTTCTTTCGGCCGTGTCACAATGTACGGATTAACCGAATAAACAGCATCAACATCGGTAAAGTTTTCATATAATGTGGCTTTTACGCCATTTGCCAAAACTGAACCTGTGATATCAGAACCGCTTCTTGAAAAGGTTAACACTTCCCCATTTTCGTTATAGCCAAAAAATCCAGGAAAAATTAATACACCTGAACGGGATCTTAAGTGAAACAAACGATTATAACTTTCAGACAAAACTTGTGCATTTCCTGGTTCATCACTGACCAGTAAACCAGCTTCATTAGGATTGATATAACGGGCTTCAATTCCACGTAGTTGGAAATACTCTGCTATTAGCTTAGCGTTTATGTCCTCCCCACTTGCTTTTATCGCCTCTAAAAACATTTCAGGATTTCTTTTATTCCCATTAAACAATTGAATAAAGTCACTCTTTATTTTATTGGAAAATGTTATTGGGAGGTTTAATTCCTGGGCAATGAGTATGTATCGATTAATAATTTCGTTCAATAATTCTGTTGCAGATCCAAACTCCAAATATTTTTTGCCACAAGCAATTAATAGATCCGTTATTTTTTCATCTGTTGGATATCGCTTTCCTGGTGCAGAAACGACAACAATCTTTCTTTCCGGATCTGATATAACAATGTCGAAAACTTTTTTGATTTGTTCACCTGTTGATAACGAGGAACCACCAAATTTCACAACCTTCATCTTCACATCTCCCGTTGTATAAAATATTCAAATAAAATTTAGTTAATATTATCTCTCCTATTGATAAAATAATCAAGACATTTTCTACCCACAGAGGACAAATGTCTTTTTCATGTGTATTCATCTGATCTTATTTCTAATTGAATTTAGTAATTAATGGGGGAAATCGATATGTGATTTCATATTAAAAGCCCCAAGATTTTTTGAAAATGCAGTGATAGAGGGGCTTTCATTTACCTCAAGAGCGGGCTTTCCCTTAGTTCAGGCAATGAAACGCTCTTACATTTACCCTAGAGTGTATCTTTTTGCTTTCTCTGGTTAAAGAAACGCTCTTTCATTCAAATTACCAACAAAAAAAGGTTCAAATCATATACGATTTGAACCAAAATTGATTACCTATTTTAAAACGGGTCAATTATTCTATGAAATTAGTTTTTATTACTCTTTTTCTCCTTTCCATTCAATCACAGTAGCTGCCCAAGTATATCCCGTACCTGCACTAACGGCTACAGCAATATCTCCTGATTGTAATTTGCCTTGTTCACTAGCAAAATGGAGACCTATACAAGGATCTAAGGCAGACATATGTCCGTAATGATCTAAATAGATTGCTTGATCCTCTATTAGATTCAAGGATGATAACAACTCTTTAAACATTGAACGCTTTGTATGGAGCGGCAGTAGAACTTTAATGTCTTGAGGAGACAGTCCGCTTTTTTGCAAAGCTTGACGAATCACTTTCTCAAAATTAGGAACGGAAACAGGATCTAATCTTTCTTTCATACTAGCTGGGTCAACCACATCAATATAGTGCTGACGTTTTTCAACTGTTTCTATACTTGCAAAATGCTTAGACCCTCCTGCAGGAATGAGGACATCGTGATGAAAAGATCCGTCTGTTATAAAGGAGCTTTCTAAAATACGACTCATCCGTGCACCCCTTTTTACCAATGCTGCGGTTCCTCCATCAGCAAAATTAAACATAAATCGTGATCGTGGATTGTGGTAATCAATAATTTGTGATTCCTTACAGCCACCGACAAGCAATATATTTTCAATTGATTCATCCGATTTCAGCATATCTTTAGCAACTTTTAAAGCAATGGGAAAACAGGAACTTACATTCATTATTTCAAAAGCATAAGCATTTTTTGCCCCAAGCTCATACTGAATTTTCGGAGCACATGACCAGACATTGTAGTCTTTATGCGGACTGCCAAAATAAATAACAACATCAATGGTTAAAGGATCGATTTTTTCTAAAATAGGCCTTGCCGCAGCAACTGCTAGATCGGACGCTTGCATTGTATCATCTGCTACATGCTTTTCATAAAGTCCAAATTTCTCGATAATGATATGTTCAGGAATTCCCGTCTTCACAGATAATATCGCTGCCGTTTCTATATTTCTAGGAAAATAGGTGCTTGTTGCTTCAACTCCAATATAGCTCATATCGCTTCTCCTTCCTTTGGAACCATCATAACGGCTGAGCCTGTAAGAACAAGTGTATTTTCTTGATTATGACATTCAGTTAATAGCTTTAAAATTCTTTTTTCTTCAATAAACTCTAGTACAGTAGCTTTCGCAGTAACGGTATCTCCGATAAAAACAGGAGAAGTGAATCGCATCGTTTGTTCCTTATAGACAGAACCTTTACCTGGTAAATGAACGCCTAATAGCTGTGAAAGTAGGCTTGAAGTCAATAAACCATGTGCAATACGCTGATTAAACCTCGTTTTTTTAGCATACTCTTTATCTAAATGAATGGGGTTAAAGTCCCCACTTAGCCCCGCAAACAGAACAATGTCGGATTCTGTTATAGTCTTACTGCATGAAGCTTGCTGACCAATCGTAAATGTTGTCACTCCTTCACCTTCTTTCTATTTAGTTACCAGTTGATTCTTTTGAATTTTTCCTGTTGCATTTTTGGGCAGTTCATCTAAAAATATAACCTTTTTGGGAATTTTGTATTTTGCTAGCATCCGTATACAGTGATTCATAACATCCTCATGAGTGATCATGCTTCCTTTATTTTTCACCACAAAAGCAGTAGGTACTTCTCCCCACTTTGAATCAGGTACACCGATGACTGCAACTTCGTTTACATCAATAAGTTGACTAATGACCTGTTCTACTTCGAGTGGATAAATGTTTTCTCCACCTGAAATAATCATCTCTTTTCTTCTTCCAACAATATATAAAAAACCCTCATCATCTACTTTTGCTAGGTCCCCTGTAAATAACCATCCATCTTTAATCGCTTCGTTCGTTGCTTCTGGTCTTTTCCAATATTCCTTCATAATATTTGGACCTCTTACAATTAACTCTCCAACTTCACCGTCTTGAACTAAATTTCCTTGTGAATCGACAAGTTTATATTCACTAAAAAGGACGGGCTTTCCAATAGAACCCCTTTTTCTGTTCGCATCTTCTTTACTTAACATAAATAATGATGGAGATGTCTCTGTCATGCCAAATCCTTGGCCAAATTGTAGCCCATGATCGTAAAAGGCTTTGATAATTTCATAACGACAAGGAGCGCCACCATTATAAAACCAACGAACCGATCGTAAATTTGTTGTTTGAAAGGAAGGACAATTTAACAAGGCCTGATGAATAGTAGGAACACCCATTACAACAGAAACTTGATGTTCTTCAATCATAGAAAGAGCTTTTTCAGGTTCAAATTTTCCTGGGATGACAATAGTTCCTCCAACAAATAATGTCGGGAAAGCAAATAAACCAATACCTCCAATATGAAATAACGGTAGGAGTATAATCGAACGATCATCTGAGGTTAAATCAATTGCCAGCATATTATTAATTGCATTCCAAAACATATTTTTCTGAGTCAAAACTGCCCCTTTCGGCTTTCCTGTCGTTCCAGATGTATAGCAAATAATAAAGGAAGCGTTTTCATACACTGGATGAAATGAACATGTTGAATCCAGATCTACGGATGCAAAATGCTCTATGTCAACTACATTTTCTACATTAGTAACATCCTGAAGCGATTTTGCCATTTCTAGAAATGGTTCTTCAGCAATTAATAGAGTCGTTTCGCTATCATTTAATTGGAAAATAAGTTCATTAGCTGTTAAGCGAATATTCAACGGAACAGCAATACATTCAATTTTTGCTATTGCAAATAATAAAATGACATACTCTTTTCGATTTTGGGACAATATCGCAATACGATCTCCCTTTTTTACAGCTAAATGATTTTTAAGAAAGGAGGCAGTCCCCCTTATCAATTTCTCCAGTTCGTCATAAGTTATCTGTTCATGTTCTGTGATGATGGCAATGCGATCTGGATTTATATATGCCCGTTTTTCTATCCAATAGGCAATACCCTCCATACATTTCACCTCACTATTGTTTTCTTAATCCTTCAAAAATAAGTGTCATTGCAGATTCAAATACTTCTTCTGGAACATCTTGTTTTTCCCAATAAACCCATCGCATTCCTAAAAATTGGCCAATGGACATTAAGCAATAAGCGATAGTTTCCTGATCAATTGTTTTAAATTCACCTGCTTGGATACCTTCTGATAAGCTTTTAATAAATCCGGTTGCCAGCTTATCGTAATACCATCGATACAATTCTTGATCTACGACAATTGCTTGCTGTACAATGCTGTATAAATTGCTGCGGTTTTTCACCCAATTGAAAAAGGCCTGAAACCCTTTACGTTGTGCATCCTCATAATTATTAGCGGTTTTCATTTCTTCTTTAATAGTTAAACGTAGCTCACGACTATAATGACGTATTAATTCATCAAAGATATCCTTTTTTGAAGGAAAGTAATTGTAAAATGTTCCATGAGACACATCTGCTTCCTGGGTAATATTCACAATAGATGCATCATAATAACCTTTTTTCCCAAACACCTCTTCTGCTGCTCTCAAAAGCTTATCTCTCGTTTCCCACCCTTTCTGCGTAAAGTTTTTTTCATCATAAACCATTTTTTCTGACACCTGAATCACCTCTTAATTTTGATTATAGATTTTTATAAAAAAATAAGTCAATAGATTTTGCGTAAAATATTTCGACATTTCTAAAAATAAAAATTGAAGAATAAAAAAACGCTAGGATTTTTTATTCCTAGCGTTTTTTATTAATTTACTTGATAAGTTTCCTTACTTGCATCTACAATCCATTCGTATTGACGCAGTTTCACCTCGAACAGTGATAATGGATCACGGAAGAGTTCAGGATTTGATTTGATTTTGTTTAACATATTCTCATTTTCTTCACGTTCTGCTAAGGTGAGCTTCACTGTCTTTTCAATTTCTGCTAATGGATTTTGAAAAAACATTGAAATATCCCTGTCTAAAGACGTTTCGAATAATTCAAATTGCATAAGGAACTTATTTGCAATAGAATCAACTACCGCTTGGTAATCCTCATTTTCTACAAATTTTTTATATCTGTTATAAAGCATTGTTTTGTTTTGCTGAAGAGCTCCAAACAGTTTTCCTGCACTCTTTAATAAAACCTGAGATGGTGTATGTCTTAGTAATATATTTACTTTCTCAAATCGGATACCATTCTTCATTCGTTCTGCATCCCGGCGCCAATCATCGAGCACTCGATCATCGCCACACAGCTTTAATCGTTCTTCTCCATACAAAGTATTAAAGCCTTCTCGCATTTCCTCAAGATAGGTCTTGCTTTGGTAAAATTCCTCCTCGGCAATCGTAATCCAATTTTGGATAGAAGTGTAGAATTTCGGTAATGTATTTTTTTGCAAATGATCCTGGATACGTGTATTCATTTTTTCATTAAGTTCCAAATGAATTTTCCGGAAATCACTGTCTTCCTTAATTAAATCGGAACAACTTCTTAGTATATTTGGTATTGATTGGGCTAAATCCTGTTTTATATCATCCTTGATAGAGTGATAGGCGCTTGTAATACTTCGAACTTTTTCCTTTTCCATATCTTGAAGCTGATGTATAGCACCGCCTAGTTTATTAGCCATTTCTTCATCCCATTTAATGGATTCTATTAGATTGTTTTCTAATTGCACCCGTTGATCTAATATATTTGCCATGAATGCTCGTATAAACGATAACATTTTTGAGGTTCGTATTTCTTCCAATTTTAAATCTTTTGTTATTGCTTGAATGAATTTATTCAGTTCATTGATTTCAGTTTGTTTATTGTACGTAATCACACTGGCATATGGAAATTGGGAATGAACTTCTTCAATTAGCATTTTCAATTCTTGATCATTAGAAGAGGTTTCCATTTGATTGATCACAAAATAGAATGGAACATTCTGTACTTTATTTTGCAATTCGATTAAATAACTCAGATTATATTCTTCTGGACTAATCACAACTAGTACAGCATCTGATAAATGTGGATCAGGATTCACTTGATCCCTTTTACTATTGTTCCAACCATTGATCGGTGAATCTAGTAATGTAATCGAATTTTCATTAAGAAATTCAGATGGCAGCTTAAAATCAATAATCGTTTTTTTCGGTGCAATTTCGCGATATTCTTCAGCATTTTCAATCATTCTGATGCCTGTTTGAGTGATTTCAGCGATTTCAAAATCATCATGATCCTTATACATAACGAATGATTCAGAAGGTGAGCCAAATACATGTCCACCTAAAACAGAGTGAATAAAGTCAACTTTTCCCTTTTCGTCAGAACTAGCAACTAATAAATTGTGAGCTCGTAAATCCAATAGCTCACGGATGATCCATTTCAATGAATAACCGACAAGAACCTCTTGATTTTTAGCCCATCCGAGCATAGTTTCGAATAATTTTAAGCTTTCCTCTAAAACATCAATCTCATTTCTTGAATGACAAATTAAATTTTCAGCTTCATGTATTACTGATGTGTTAAAGCTGGAAGGAAAAATTTCTTCCCATGATAGCATAGCAGCGGATGCTGCCAATGCATGTGTGGAATCAGTTATTTTAATCCAGTTTTCCAAATGATATGGAATAATCTTGGATAAATCCTTTAATAGAAGTTTTCCATTTATTAATTCTGCATAAGATTCTTGGTACAAGGAAGATAATTCATGCCATTCTACGTTTCGATCATCCTCAATATTCATAAGAAGATGATTGATTTCTTTAAGCCAAGTTAAATATATTTCCTTCTTTTCATTTCTATAACTTTTCCATAGTGATGAGACTAACTTTTCAAATAGTACCTGATTTTCTATATATAAGGAAATTAATGTTTTACTAAAATAGCTTGGGTCAAATTTACTTGTTTTTCCTTCTTCACTATACATCCTTAATATTTCAAACCATCTTGGTGAAACTGTTCGCGTCGATTCGTTAACTGCTAATTCTACTGCATTTTTCCAGTCTTGATGCTCCTCAAAGAATAAACGGGCGATTTCCGTTATATCGAGATAATCGGGATTGTAGGAAACAGCTTCCTTAATGGTTTCCACTGCTTTGTCCAATTTCCCTTGTTCCTTGTAAACAGAAAACAATTTAAGTAATAATTCTGTTGTTAGAACAGTAGAATCAGAGGTGATTGAACGATATAGATCCTCGGCAGCAGAGAATAAACCCAGCTCGAAATAGGCATCCGCCATATTCATTTGCGCCCATGGTTGTAATTCGTTTTCGATATTTTCCCATTTAAAAATAGCTGTTTCATAATCTTTGTTATGAAAATAAACTTCACCTTGTGCAAATCGAATGAAGGATAAATCGGAAATTTCATTCCTATGCTCAGCTAAATAAGCCTCTCCCAGAACATGAACAGGATGTTCGTACTGTTCATCTTTCATAAATGTGTTTTTATAATATAACTTATCAATTAATAACTCTTCTAAAGTCATTTTATATCCCCCGATATCACATATTTACATAATCATTTAATGCTATTGCTGCTATAAATATGCTTCACTTTTGTAATACTATCTGAAACTTCTATAATAGTTAATTTAGAGTATATTCTTGTACTCTTGTATTCTAACAAATGAATATTTGCAATAAATTTCATTTTACTTTCAATTTTGCTACAGAAACAAGAGACTTAAGTAATACTTTTAATAAACCTGAATATTCAAATCCATACCAATAAAATAGCCAATGAACTCTAATAGTTTAAGGTTACATTGGCGAAATTGTTATATGAAATTAATGGAAAATTTTTCACTTTATTGAACTTAAGGAAATCTAAACCGAGAGTAAAATCAATCAAAGCGGTTATAATGTTCGATACTTTTTCAATGCAAATACATTAAGGGTAATAAAGATTACTGCAAAGATTATCAATGCAAGAATATCGCTGCCAATCTCACTTAAACTAAATCCTTTATACATGACTCCCATTAATGCATCGGCTGCATAGTACATAGGAAGTATTTTACCTATAGCTTGTAACCAATCAGCCATCCCTTCAAGTGGAAAAATCCCTGAAAAAAATACTTGTGGAATAACAGCTATCGGAATAAATTGGATCATTTGAAATTCAGAAGCAGCAAAGGCAGATAATAATGTTCCTAAAGATAGGGCAACAAGTGCAAGCAGCAAGTTAACTAGAATCACATTCCATATAGAACCTACAAGTACCACGTCTAATACATTTATTGAATATAGTATGACAATAATGGTTTGAATAACAGCAAAGATTCCATAACCCACCAAATATGAAAATACAATTTCTCCTCTACGAATTGGAGTAGACATTAGCCTTTCCAATGTACCAGTAGTCCGCTCTTTTAATAAACCAATTCCTGAGATAAGGAAAACGAAAAAGAAAACAAAGAAACCAACTAAAATAGGGCTTAATACATCAAAAAAATCAGTGTCACTACTTCCATAAACATAATGAATATCAATATTCTTTTTCATCAAATCTAGTGACACCATATTTTTATCGATTAATTTTGATTGAGCTTGTGCTGCGACTGCTTGGTTTACCTTCATTTGCAGGGCTTTCGCTGAAGATGGATCACTATTTTTCAATGTTAATTTTAATTTTCCGTCATCTATCTGCAGTAAGCCATCAAGATTGTCATTAACAACTGTATTATCTGATACTTTCTCATAATGTTTTGTATTTATCTTTGAATCTTTTAATACTTTTACAAGTTCTTTATCAACATTAGCTACACCTAATTTAGGTTCAACATCCTTCCCATTAAACAAAAAATACATAAGTGATAATATTAATAATGGAGCAAAAAATAGTAAAGCCAAGGTTCTTTTATCACGTAGCATTTGCTGATAAATTCTTTTGATTAATGCCCATATTCTCATAAGGATGTACCCCCAGCTTTTAAAAATACCTCATCAAAATTGTCTACTTTATATAGAGCTTTCAATTGCTTCGGTGTACCGCTAGTTAAGATACTGCCATCCCTTACCATGGCAACAACATCGCATTTTTCAGCTTCATCCATTACATGTGTAGTCACGATAATCGTTTTTTCTTCTTCATTTTTTAAACGTTTTAATTCATTCCAAACCGACAACCTTAGTTCAGGATCAATCCCAACGGTTGGTTCATCTAAGATTAGAATAGGTGGATCTGGAATTAAGGCGATCGCAAGAGATAACCTACGCTTCATTCCCCCGGAATAAGCAGATACTTTTTTCTTTAGTTCGTTTGTCAGGTTTACTAAGCCAGCTGCATAAGCAATTCGCTTCTTCTGTTCCGTTTTGTTCAACTTGTAAAGAGAAGCAAAGAATCTAAGATTCTCTTCACCTGTCAGCTCTGAGTACAACGCATCTGATTGTGCCATGTAACCAATGTTTTGCAATAATGCTAGATTAGGAACTTTTTCATTTAATACATGAATGCTTCCTTTATCAGCCTTATCCATTCCGACGATCAATTTTACGAGTGTTGTTTTACCTGCTCCTGAAGGACCAATTAATCCGTAAATTTGACCTTTTTCCATGTTCAGATTGATATCGTTCAAGACCACTTTTTTGCCGAAGCTTTTACTGACTTGTTCGATTTTAACGGTGGGGTTCATTAAAAAATCTCCTTTTGTTTTATAACTTTATCTTCAGTTTTCCAGAAGTTTGGTTTCATTTAACTCTTTTAAGGTACATCTTTATCCGAATTTTCGGTTGATGTGGTTCATGCTTCACTTATGAGGTACATCTATACTCAATTTACATGATCATATACTTCATACTGCACTTTTGAGATACATCCATACCAAATGTTCCTGTCGATGTGGTTCATACCTCTTTTGTGAGGTACTCTAAAAAAAGAGGTAATAACTTAAAAAAATAAGGAGCAAAACCACATGATTTCACTCCTTCAATTGTGTTATTTAATTCTATTTCATTTTTGGTAATTCAATTCCCAAGTAATTCCGAATTTATCCGTTACCTTTCCATATCTTGCATTCCAGAACGTATCTTGAAGCTCCATTTTCACTTGTCCATCTTTTGATAGGGCATTATAAATTTTGTTTATTTCCTCGTTGCTTTCAAGATCCAGACCAATTTCAATGTTATTTCCCTTTATTGGCTCGTTCCCAAATACATCATTAAAATAGATCGCAAACCCATTAGGGAAATGCAATTCGGCATGTATGTATTTTCCTTCATGGCCTTTGAACATTTCAATTCCGTCAGCTAGTTTGGTGTTTTGGATTTCCCCATGTAAGACCTCTTGATAAAATTCAATTGCTTCTTTGCAGTTTTCAATAGTAATATGAGGGACAATTTTTTTCATTCTAATTCCTCCGTTTCTTTTTTGTAAAACTTTCGCTATACAAAGTGAAAATTCCTTTTAATTTTGGTTTGTGTTTAAAAAAGCCAAGAACAGGAGAATTAGCACTCATTTTGATTTATCTATAACAAACTAGTTCTTTGGTGACCGTAATCCTAGTAAAAATCCAAGGACAGAACCATAGGCAATCTGAACCTAGTCTTCATCCTTTATATCAGGATCTTCAGGTATTGGTTCATTATTCCATTCCTCTAATAGTTTTTTATGTTTTTCCAGTTGTTTTAGATGATCATTAAATTGTTCTTTATTAATTAAGTATTGCTCCCCATCATAAAGATAACGAATCTTCTTTTGCAGAATCAGCGTTTCGATAAAGGATTCTGGGAGTGATAAATATTCTGCTGTTTCCTTTACTGTTAAATACATATTTGGCACCTCATTTATCCGCCAGGGTTTTAAATTCCACCCTCAACATTTTTAAACTGATTGAAAAACATATTATAGTAAATACCTTGCTTACCCATTAACTCTTCATGATTTCCTTTTTCAACTATTTCTCCGTGGTCGATCACCATAATTGTATCTGCTTCACGAATCGTGTTTAAGCGGTGAGCGATGATAAAACTTGTACGTCCTTCCATTACTTTTAACAAAGCATCTTGAATATGAAGCTCTGTCCGGGTGTCAATGCTGCTTGTTGCTTCATCGAGTATAAGCAATGATGGTTTCGCTAAAATAACGCGGGCAATTGCAAGAAGCTGTCTTTGACCTTGACTTAGATTTCCGCCGTTTTCGGATAGCAATGTGTCATATTGCTTTGGCAGCCGTTTGATAAAAACGTCTGCATTCGCCATAGCAGCCGCTGCTTCTACTTCCTGATCTGTTGCATCAGGTTTTCCGTATTTTATATTCTCCATAATCGTACCAGAGAACAAATACGTATCTTGCAATACAATACCAAAGCATTTCCGTAAACTGTCCCTTGTATACTCACGAATATCTTTGCCATCGAGATAAATCTTTCCACTTGTTACATCATAGAAGCGGGTTAAAAGGTTCACGATTGTTGTTTTACCAGCTCCTGTTGGACCAACAAGAGCAGTACTGCTCCCAATTTTCGATTCAAAGCTGACATTTTTTAATATTGGTACGTCCTGTCGATAGCCAAAGCTAACATTTTCAAAAACAACATGACCTTTAGGATTTGTTAATGTGACTGCTCCTTTTTTATCGGAAGGCTCCTCTTGTTCATCAAGAATTTCAAACACTCTCTCAGCACCAGCAACACCTGATTGCAGTACATTAAATATATTTGCAAGGTCGTTTAAAGGTCTAACAAACTGCCTTGAATAGCTGAGAAAACTCGCAATAACCCCTATTGTTATTAAGCTTTTGACTGCAAGAATTCCACCAACAATTGCGACAATAGCAAAGCCTAAGTTATTTATTACATTCATGATTGGCATTAAGAATCCTGACCAAATTTGCGCCTTTAAACCAACCTGTCTTAGCTTAGCATTAACCTCTTCAAACTCTTCAATCGCTTTTTCTTCATAGTTAAAAGCTTTCACAACCTGGATTCCTGAAATTGTTTCTTCGATATGACCGTTTAATTTTCCAAGCTGGACTTGTTGATTTTTAAATAACACCTTCGTTTTACTCGCAATCGTTCTTGTTAGTAAAAAGACTAAAGGAACGGTAACTAAGCTTGCCAATGTTAAAATTGGACTTAAATAAAGCATCATGATCAATGATCCGATAAGGACAATTGCACCAGACATTAATTGTGTCGTTGATTGTGAAATCGTATTACTCACATTATCGATATCGTTAGAAAGTCTGCTCATTAATTCCCCATGTGTACGTGTATCGAAAAATGAAACAGGCAGTTTCTGCAATTTTTTAAATAAGGAGCTGCGCAAGTTCTTTACAATTCTCTGTGACACGCCTGCCATTAACCAGCCTTGTAAAAAAGTTAGAAGTGCATCAGCTATATAGGCAATCAAAAGTACAAGAATTGTACTTTCCAGCAGACCAAAATCAACTTTTCCTCCTACTGCCATTGCATCAATCGATCGACCAATAAGATAAGGCGCTGACAAAGTGATGATTGAATCTATTAAAATAAATAGGAAAATAGTAGTTAGGAGCTTTCGTTCTTTTCCAAAATAATGCCATAATCGTTTTAACGTGCCTTTAAAGTTCTTCGGCTTAACAACAGGTCCGCCTCTTCCGCCATGACCTCTCATGCCTCCACCAGGTCTTACCATTACACTGGCTTGCCCAGCCCTGTTTTCTTTTTCCCCCGGCATCCTATTCCACCTCTTTTCCTATCTGAGAGTGATAAATTTCTTGGTAAACTCTACAATCTTTTATTAACTCATCATGTGTCCCCGCCCCAGCTATTTCACCATCATCTAAAACAATAATTTTATCTGCATCTATAATAGAGGTGATTCTTTGGGCAATCAAAAGACAGGTTAAATTACTTGCATATTTTTTAAGTGATTCCTTTAATTTCGATTCTGTTACCATATCCAGGGCACTTGTACTATCATCCAAAATAAGGATTTCAGGCTGCTTTACTAATGCTCGAGCAATCGATAAACGCTGCTTTTGCCCTCCTGAAAAATTGACCCCTCCTTGCCCTAATCTCGTATGATATCCTTCAGGTGACTCCATAATAAAATCATGTGCTTGGGACATCATTGCTGCTTTTTCTATTTCTTCCATCGTTGCATCTTCTTTTCCCCAGCGTATGTTATCGATGACAGAACCTGTAAATAAAGTTGTTTTTTGTGGAACAGTCGCGATTTTTTCCCTGATAATTTTCGGATTCAAACCCTTTATATTCTCACCATTTATTTTAATGGTTCCTGAAGTGACATCATAAAAACGGGGGATAAGCCCGATGAGACTTGATTTCCCTGAGCCAGTTGACCCAATGATTCCTACAGTTTCTCCTGGTAAACAACTAAATGAGATATTTTTTAATATCGGATCACCACTTGCTCCATCATAGGAAAAGGTGACATTTTCAAAATCAATTCGCCCCTTTATCGAATCATTTTGGTCCCTATCCTTCCATGACATGTCATTTTCTTCTTCAAATACTTCGCCAATTCTTCCAGCTGATGCCTTTGCCCTTACAAACATATTAAAAACCATTGAAATCATCATTAAGGAAAAAAGAATTTGTGTCATATAGTTTGTGAAGGCAATCACATGTCCCACCTGCATTTGACCATTATCCACTCTTACTCCGCCTATCCAAAGCACTGCTACAATCCCTAGGTTTAAAACTAGCATGATAACTGGACTAAAGATGGCCATGATTCGAATGGCAGAAGTGGATTTTGCTTGAAATTCGTCATTAGCCTTATTAAATTTGTCCACTTCATAATCAAATCGGTTAAAGGCTTTGACCACCCGTACCCCAGATAAGTACTCTCTCATCACACCATTAACATGATCAAGAGCTTTTTGCACCTTCATAAAAAACGGAAATCCTATTTTCATGTTCGAAATGATAATAATAGCAACGATTGGTACAACGACAGCTAATACAACGGCTAGATGAACATTTAATTTGGTCGCCATAATTAAACCACCAATACACAGAAGCGGCGCTTTTACAAAGATCCTCATTAATCCGTTAACAAACACTTGAACTTGTGTCACATCATTCGTTAGTCTTGTTACGAGTGAGGCACGATCAAATTTATCAATGCTTTTAAAGGAAAGGGTTTGAATTTTTCTAAACAGATCAGAACGTAACTCCGCCCCAAAGTTTTGCGAGACAATACTTGCTAAAATACTGCGGGTAGAAGCTGCAATCGCACCCACTACTGTAATCAGCAACATGAATCCTCCGTATTTAAACACATAATTTAAATCCTTATTTGCTACACCAATATCAATAATTTTCGACATGATTGTCGGCTGTAAGAGGTCACATATTGCCTCAAAGGTTAAAAAGATAACAGCTATACTAAAGGATAGCCAATATTTTCGTATGTATTTATTTAAAAACTTCATCCTTCGCCCATCCTTATTTCTGATTTTTCTCTAGTTAAAAGATACCTCCAAACTTGTGAATAGTCACCTATTTTATTCGGTTTCCTAAATAAAATTTTTGAGTGCATACAATAGAGTAGTTTTTGGAATAATGGAATCTGAAGACCGGAACTGTCTTCAAATAATTTTTGTAAGCAGAAAAAAGTCAGACCGGCGAGATAGATCTTTAATTAATCGACGGTCTGACACTTTTGGGAGTATTAATTTGTATTGTTTTTTTACCTCTCTTGTTGAAAATAACTATTACTAATACAATCATTTTATAGAAGCTTCTTTTGTCCAAATAAACATATCGGCTATTTTCGCTTTTGTATTTTCTCCTTAATCCTATTTACTACTGTTATATAATACGAGTATTCATGAGGAACAAATTCATTTTTATTGGCTACCCGATCAATGATGACTTTTTCCCCATCCTTACCGATTTCATACCCTTGTATTTTAATCTCCCCTTTTTCTCCTGTCCATAGTTCATAAAAGTCATTAAAGTTAGCTTTTACAATTCCGGAAACTTCCTCACTTTGTAAAATGTAATCATCAAACGTATACTGACTTTCATATAGAAATACATTGGCTATTTCTCTATCAATAAGATCTCCTCTTGTAACACAATAATCAATGATTCCTAAAGAGATAAGGTCGTTAAAAGAAACATCAATCCCTAATTCTTCTTGGATCTCTCTTATTCCATCAAATACGGTTTCATTAGCTAATAAATGGCCCGCAGCGGTAATATCGATAAGATTAGGGTAATCTTTTTTTCTATCGCTTCGAATTTGAAGAAGAATATAATCTACTTCATTTTCTCTACTGATAAACCAGCATTGAAAGGTTTCATGCCAGTACCCCATTTTATGTACTTCCTCCCGAGTGGCGACACCTATTGGATTTCTATGTTCATCAAATATTTTAAGTTTTTCTGTTTCCATTTTCTTTCCCTCCATAACCTTATTTTATACAATTTGTCTTTAAGTTTTTTAAAAGGATTCTCTTGTTGATTTTCTATAAAAAAATAGCCCTTCATTTGTGAAGAGCCTTTTTAAGTTAAATAGGAGACTTTTTATCCTCACTATTCGTTTTTTCTACATGGTTATTTATTTCTTCTATAGTTGTTTGGACATGGTTAACTTCATTAGTTGAGTTTGTTCCATTACTTTGGTTAAGGTTAGTTTGCTGACTTTTACTACTGTCAGATTCTGTTTCAAAGATTCCTTGAGTAGCGTTTTTGAATTCTCGCAGTGTTTTTCCAGCAGCTTTTCCTATTTCAGGTAATTTTTTCGGGCCGAATAACACTAGAGCTACTGCGCCGATTACAATTATACTTTCAGCATTCAGCATAAAATAACCTCCCTTTAGTGATAACTATATCATTATACAACAATTTTTTATTTAATTATATGAAGAAAAAGATTCCTGCATGGTGGAAATAGAAACTGTTTTTATATGGGGAGCCAAGGAGGAAAAAGGCAGACCATTAGCAGTGTAAATCCATTCGTAGGTCTGACCTTTCTGAAAGTTTATTTTTGTCCAATTCTATTGTACTGCGATAAATGTGAAACTTTATTGAATTCTTTTACTTTCCACTTTTCTTGTTCAAAATGTATATTACTGATACATGCATTTAATAAAGGTTCTTTTCCCGAGTATATTTCTCTATTCGACAGTGTGGATAAAATTGAATGAATGACTGCTCCGTGAGTAACTAGTAATACGTTGGAATCTCTATATCTTTGATTAATTTCGTTTATTCCTGCCATCAATCTTTTTTCTAAAGATATACTGTCTTCTTGGTTTGGGTAATTTTTATCAGGATAAGCAGACATTCTTTCCTCGGCATCCATCCCCTCTGCATCCCCAAATGACCTTTCTATAAATTCATTCATCTCTACAAGAGGCACACGCAAATATTGATTAATGATCTCTGCTGTTTGTTTTGCTCTTTTCAAGGGACTTGTTATGATAACATCCCATTTTGAAGTTTTTAAAAACTCCCCGCATTCTTTAGCTTGTCGAATTCCTGTTGTATTTAATGGGATGTCTGTTCTTCCTTGAATTTTCCCTAACACATTCCAGTCTGTTTCTCCATGTCTTACTATACAAATCTTCGTAATTTTTCTTTCCTCCTTTCAAGTTACTTGTTGTAAAAATAAGAATACCATCTAGACATTAAAAATCATATTTTAATGTTTAGATGGTGTTCATAAAGTATCATTAAAAAACTTCCTTTTGAATAGTTCGAGTAATTGATCCTCATCGGTTTGACATTTCTGGACAAGAGACCGACCCTTTGTCCCTCTAAAGGTTTAACGAGTCTAGGGTCAATCCCCGTTTTAAGGAAATTTTCCAAACGATTAAGTTAATAATGAATGTAATGATGATGTTTATATAGATTCCGTAATGAAATGTTATGCTCAAATAGTGAAGTCCTGCAAAAATGCCTATTGGAATGAATAGGAAGAAGACTTTCCATCCTTCACTTTGCCCGACAGTTTCAAATGCTTCTGAAAATGGGACCGCTTTTTTCAGAACTAAGAAGCAAATCATCGTATATAAAAATGAATTGATTAAAACGATGATTAACTCTGGGACAATCCTTATACCAAAGATTACGATAAAAACAATACTTAATAGTAGGAAAACAGGAACATAGAGTTTGACTAAGAAGGCTTTTAGCGTCCCTTTAAATAATACGGAATAGTCCTTTATTGGCAAGGTTTTATAAATCCATGCCCCTTTGTATTTTCCCGAATATCGCAACATCATGACGATAGTTGGGATAATGATCATGCTGAAATATATGGTTAAATACGAATTCCCAGTCGATAAGTCCTTATAACTTCCCTCTCTCATCGAGGTGAAAATAAAAATAAATGGAATGACGAAGGAGAAACCTAATGAAGGATATACCTTCAATTTGAAATCACGCTCTTGTCTCATCATAAGACTAGTAAAACGAAAAAATGCTTTTTCATCCTTACTCTTGCAAATCAATCTTAAGAACCAATCTTTCCATTTTCTCCGCTTTTTCTCTTTCGTGTTGCCTTGGCTTGATAGTTTTTGTAGATTTTTTTCAAATGCCGGTACTAAACGGAGATAGATCCAAAATGCTATCAATGGAACGAGTAGTGCCAAACTTGAGAAGGTAATATTGAACGATGAAACCTGACCATTCACCAGCCATTCAAATGGTGCTGCGTACCACATTGGAATAATGAACACATGCCACCATTTTGGATTAAGAACAAAATCGAAGTTAATGATTTCAAACGATCGGATGAGAACTTGATAACCAATCATGAGTGCTAAAGATAGGCCAATTTGGACGTAATTAATCAAATCCTTCAGCTTTTCACCATCGAAAAACCTTAGGATAAAGATATACAAAAGTGCAGTAATTACTACAATTAACAAATCAACCAATATTAGTTCGATAATACCAATGATAAAAAACACAATTCCATGCTTAAATAAACCAACAATCATTGGGATAGCTGCGATTGAGACTGTAAGGAAAATTAAATAGATGCTAATATGGACAAACTTCGCTACACTAATAGTTTTTCTGTCAATTGGTTTTGTGTGAAGGATATTTTTATCTCGAACATCCAGCAACACCGAGGAAAAGTCAGAAATCATCGATGTCATAACCATAAACATAGTAATCCCAAAAACAATACTCATTTGAAACATATAATTGTTTCCAAATACGATAAAGGGAATCGTAAAAAGTCCAATGATTACATAAACCCAAAGTGATTTAATAAAGCCGTTCCCGTCTTTTGTTTCTTTCCCTTGCTTCTTTCTTGCATTTTGATTGAATATGGTAGGTACTCTTCTTTGATCCATCATGAGTTTCACTTGCAAAATCTTCCTCATGACAAGATAATTGACACCCATTTTTTCAAACAAACTTTTGAAACGATCAAGAACTTTTAATGTCCGGAAATCTTCCATCAGCACACCTCTTGAACGATAGATACAAATCTTTCACCAATCTCTTTATGCTCATGAAAACCAGTTAGCTGATTAAAGATTTCCTCCAGCGTCCCTTCCTTGTTTTGATTTTGCAGATCTGCAAAGCTTCCGTCAGCAACAATCTTTCCACCATTCAGCAATATAATTCGACTACTGATTTTTTCAACGACATCCATAATATGCGACGAGTAAAAAATGGTTTTCCCTTGCCCAGCAAGCTGACCCAATATCTCCTTAAAAATCATGACACTATTCGCATCTAGCCCATTAATAGGCTCATCTAAAAATAAGATTTCTGGATTATGTAATAGGCTTGAAATAATTAAAAGCTTCTGACGCATCCCTTTTGAATAAGAGGAGATTCTAGCATGATAGACTTCCCCGACACCGAACAATTCCATTAATCTCTTTGCCTTGTAATCTACAAATTCAAATTCCATTCCATATAATTCTCCGATAAAGGTAAGATACTCATGCCCAGTCAGGTTATCATATACTTCTGCAATTTCAGGGACATACCCTATTCTTTTCTTGTATTCTATTTTTCCATCAGATATATCATTACCAAACAACTTCACTTCCCCAGTGTACCCTTCCTCAATTCCAAGAATAATTTTTACCGTCGTACTTTTTCCTGCTCCATTCGGTCCGATATACCCGATAATTTCTCCTCGAGATACATGAAGGTCAATTCCCTGTAAAACTTCCTTAGAACCGTAGTTTTTTCTTAAATCTTTTATGGTTAAAATTTCTTCCCCTATCACCCAGGTCACCTCCGCAAAATTTCCATTTATTTTTATTTTAGCATAAACTTCCTTATTTTTATTAGGCTCTTTTCTGAAACATTGTTGCTTTCTGCAACAAAGTAAAAATCGGCTGAGATTTTACGAAGTAAATATCTAGTAGGATTTTTACGGTTATTTACTACTTTCATAATGAGTATGGGATGATGAAAAGAGCACGAAGCCTATTTATTTAAGGATTAGAGCTATTTACGAAAAGCAACAATCTATGCGAAAACAGCCTTTTATTAAAAAGGATTTATTAAGTACTCTCAGGCCAAAACTGGAATTGTTCAAGATTAATTGCTCCATTAATTTTAAATTCAATTCCTTCGCTTTCTAGAGAAAGCTTTTGTATTTGAAAATATTCATCATCTTGAAAACCGATCATACCTTTTGAATTAACGACCCTATGCCATGGCAGACGGTGTTTTTTACTCATCGTATGCAGGATTCTTACTACTTGTCGTGCTCCTCTTGGACTGCCGGCTAATGCAGCAATTTGACCATAGGTCATCACTTTTCCTTCTGGGATATTTTGAATAATTTTAATGACATTTTCAGTAAATGGTTTCATTTTGGTCCTTTCTTTTATATAAAGGTTATTTTGTTCGGAATGATGCATAAAATTGGATGTTAGTAATGATTGACGAACATTCATTGCATATTATATTATTATAACTTGAGTGTTTAAGGAAGACGTGGTTCGAAACCATCCCACGATAAAAAACTAAGGAGAGAATTGAATATGAAAGTGAAAACGCTTGTAGTGAATGGAATTATTGCTGCATTATATATTGCAGTGTCTTTTTTCATCCAGCCTTTTGGATTTACCAACATACAGTTTCGTTTATCTGAAATGTTTAATCATTTAGTGGTGTTTAATAAGAAATACTTTTTTGGAATTGTATTAGGTGTGATTCTTACTAATTTATTTTTTTCACCAATGCGTGCGTATGATCTCGTATTTGGTGTTGGACAATCGATTATTGCTTTGCTGATTACAATTGTCGTTTCTCGTTTTATTAAAAATATTTGGGCACGTATGGTTGTAAATACGATTGTCTTTACTGTTACGATGTTCTTAATTGCAATCGAGCTTCATTTGGCGTTCGATTTGCCATTCTTATTTACATGGTTAACTACAGCAGTTGGCGAATTCGCTGTTATGGCTATTGGTGCACCAGTTATGTATTTCTTACACAAAAGGGTCGATTTTAAACGTCAGATATAAATAAATTTTACAAAACCCCATTCAAAAAAATGAATGGGGTTTTGCTATATATTCTCTTATTTATTCGGTAAATTTTGTAAGATTGGTCGATAGATAGGGGAGACAATACATCCTATACAGCTTCTTTTATCTCCACACTAGTAAATTTACGTTTCTGAATGTAAATAAGCCTTAATGATAATCCAATGCCTGCTGCAAGTAAGCCGACTGTTAAACCAATCCAATATCCCGGAGCTCCTAGCTTTGTATAATTTGCCAATAGATAACCAACCGGAAGACAAATTAGCCAATAGGCAACCAAGGTCATAATAAAAGCAATATTTACATCCTTATACCCTCTTAATGCAGCCTGAGCGGTGGCTTGAATGGCATCGGAAATTTGGAAAAATAATGCGTAAATTAAAAAGTGTGCCGTTAAGTTAATAACAGCTGTTTCGTTTGAATAAAGACCTGCGACTTTATAACGGAATAGAACAACAAGTAAACCCGTAATAAGCGCAATTAATACAGAAAGATTAATTCCTAGCCAGCTGTAAGTCTTTGCGTCTTTATTGCGCCCAGCACCTACTTCATATCCGACTAGAACTGTTAAAGCAATAGAAACACTTACAGGTACCATATAAAGGAAAGAAACGATATTTAATGCAGACTGATAGGCTGCAACTGTTGTAATGGTAAATTTACTTATTAATATCGTTACTAGAGCAAACATACCTGTCTCAAAAAATGTCGAAAGACCCATTGGCACACCAATTTTTAATATTTCCTTACACTTCGCCATTGAAAATTCTGTAAATTTTGAGAAGACCCTGTAAGAAGAAAATGGATCTTTTGCCCTTACTATATATGCTGTCATACCTGCTATTACCCAATAAGTTATCGAGGTAGCATAGCCCGCTCCTGCACCGCCTAGTTCTGGGAAGCCCCAATATCCATAGATCAGTACATAATTTAAAAAGAAATTTATTGGTAAAGATGCAATCATAATAACCATAACTATACGCGTTTTTCCTAAAGCGTAGATAAAAGACCTTAACACATTAAAAATAAATAGTGGAAGGATTCCAAAACTAAGTCCGACCAAATAATCATGTGCAGTTGCCTGAACACTAGAAGGTAAATCCATTTGGTCTAATAAAGGGTTTAAAAGAAAAAAACCAAGTATGATGACCAGTACTGAAATAGTAATAGATAAGTATATTCCATTCACTACAGTAGATGATATTTCTTTATTTTTCTTTTCTCCATAACGCTGAGCCACAATTGGAGATACCGCCAGCAGAATTCCACTTAGCCCGAGAAAAATCGGATTCCAAATGGATGAACCAATCGCAACTCCTGCCAAATCGGAAGAATTGTACTTCCCAGACATTATGGTATTAAAAAACACCATTGAAAACATACTTAATTGTGTAATTAAGATAGGAATTAATAATATTAATATTTGCTGGATTTTTTCTCGCAAAGAATATGTTTGCTTCATAGATCGTTACTCCTAGACTTAAATAATTTATGAATCTATGTTATTGGTTCTAATAATCCCATCTCCATACATGTTGGGATAGACAACGTTTTGGTGCCAGCTTGGAATCGAATGTTGATGTTATCATCGGCAAGCTGTACGATTTCTCCTTTCCCAAAAACTCTATGCTTTACAGAAGTTCCTAATTTAAGCTGAGCATGATCTTTAATCGCATTTGGGTTATTGGGAATTTTCGACTTATTCGTGCCTGTCTGTACCTTTGTTTTTTCATTTGGTGGGTGAATAATATGTCGTACATTCCTTACAAATGGAGAAGTTTTTGCAGGGCTGCCGTTTTTTACTTCGTATGAAAGCATTTCCAGATTCAGCTCTGCTCGAGTCATTCCTACATAAAATAGACGCACTGCTTCTTCCATCAATTCCGTCTTTCCCTCATCATACATTTTTGTTTCCGCCTTTGAAGGGATGATTCCGTCCACCAAATCAATCATGTAAACTCGTTTAAACTCTAAACCCTTTGAACTATGGAAGGTAGATAGCGTGACGACATTTTTACTCTTTTGATATTTTGACGTTTTCATCACGGATTCCAAATGCTTCAAGCGATGAGCAAAGTCCTCCATCGTTTCAAGTGAATCCGCAATCTCCTCCAGCGTATTTAAAATACTTAATAGATATTCCAAATTAAAGCCCAGTCTTTCGCACATTTTCTCAAGTGCCTTATCGTATCCTAATTCATGTCGAATGAGGCGAATTACTTGGAGTGGAGCCATTCCCTTCATATCCTGAAATACCTTTTTGCATGTTTGCAGCTGCTTCACTTGATAATCCTTTAAAGGTACGAACTTGATAAGGTTATCAAAAACGGATTGCTTGTTAACGATATTCTTTAGTGCTGACATTTGCTGTTTCGTAATATATCCGTTAAATTTCGTGTGTATTTTATCTAAAATATCGGTTCGTTTGTCATTAAAGCTGATCCTCATAAAATTTAAAATATCTTCGACTACCCAATGAGAAAAGAAACGATTATCTGAATCTTTTATATAAAAAGGAATACCGGCACGATCAAATTCGTTGATTAAACTAATAGAAGATGAATTATTACGGTATAAAACCGCTACATCACGATAATCCAAAACTTTCGAAATCTCTTTCACCAAGTATTTTGACTGGTATTTATAGTCTGAAAGACGTTTTATAACGATCGGTTTATGAGAAGGATTTTCTGTAAACATGTTCTTGTTATAACGATTTTTATTTCGTTTAATGAATTGGTTGGCAACATCGACGATATCTTTTGATGACCGATAGTTTTGCTCCATCATAAGGATGGTCGCTTCTGGATATACTTGTTTAAAATCCAACAAATATTGTGGTTCAGCAGCACGCCAAGTATAAATCGATTGATCATCGTCCGCAACGACGCATAAGTTTCTATGTTCTTGTACAAGCTTCTCTATTATGGCATGCTGGACCATCGATGTGTCTTGACTTTCATCCGTAAGAACGTAATCATACCGTTTTTGGTATTTGCAAAGAAGTTCTTTATCTTCCTCCAATACGCTATTCGCTATGGTAAGCATATCATCATAGTCGACTAAAAGTTTTGGAGAACTAGTCTGCTTAAACTTTTCATATTCTATTAAAATTTGCTCTGCTTTTGGAACATCACATGATACGGATGACCATTTTTGTTTTGGAATTAATTTGTTTTTAATAAAGCTAATATAGGTCATTAATTCATCTAATTGGTCATCGGTAATATTCTCACTAACCATGCTTTTATATAATTCTCGCAGAATCAGCTTTTTATTTAACGGAGGGTTACTTTTATCAACAATATTTACTCCTTCAATCAATTGATAAGCTATCCGGTTTCGCTGAAAGTGCTCGCGTACAACTTCAAAAGCTAAACTATGAATCGTTGAAAAATCAACAGGCTGAAGTGCAGGAAAAAAACGTTTAAAGCGATCAACCATATCCATCGCCGATGCCCTGCTAAAAGTAACGGCCTTAATCCTTAATGGATTGACTCCTTTTTCTTCAATTAAATAACCAATTTTCATAATAATCGTTGTGGTCTTTCCTGAACCAGGTGCCGCTAGAAGAAGTAGAGGCCCCTCATTTTGCAGAACGGCCTTTTTTTGGATATCATTTAGTGAAACTCCCAATTGCTTCTGCTTGGAAATAAAAAAATCTTCCCCTGAACTCATTTGATAAACCTCTCTATTATTAATTTCACTTATTATAGATTAGTATAGCCATTTTTATCTATCCATATAATATAACATAGAATTATTTTCGTTTTTCTTTGTATTTTCCATTATAGACTCTGCTGCCTAATTTAGACCGGCTTTTATTTTTTTTGGACCGTTTCTCAAGTTTTTTGGGTGATTTTTTTGCCAAAAATCAGACATTAGGAATTTCGTTTAATACTATAATTAAACTTAATAAAAAAACTTTTCTTCTTTATATTATGGAAAAATTATTTTCTAAACGAATTCGATAATGATTTAGAATTCGAACTTGTTCCTCACTTAATTTGTCTTTATCCCAATACATATGCATCAAATGATATTCAAAGATTTCTTTAAGTTTTAAGAACAATGGAAAATGCTCTAGCATTTCAGATGGAATATTATTTTCCATTAAATAACCCTCAAATATTGATTCAGTTATCGCATGACCATAATCTTTGATATTCCCATTTCCTGAAAAAGAGAATTCTAAGGCTGAATAAATAGGTACTACTAAATCATATAAATAATAATGTTTTTCACAATCTTGAAAATCGATCATAGTAATTTTTGATTGGTCATCAACAAGGACATTTTCTAACCATAAATCAGCATGTAGCAAGCCATATGTAGTGTTATTCTTTTGTAATGCTTGAACTTTTGCAAAAATAGCTTGACTTAGCTCTCTAATGGTTGCTTCTTCTTCAGGGATATACTTCAAAAATTGATACTCTTCATTTTCATACCAATCCCTTAAGTGATCAATCGATTCTTTTTGTTCATATTGCTTGGTAATCCGATGCATAATACCGATTTGGCGGCCAAGTTCTTTAAAAATTTGCGGCCCCCACTTTGAACGTGGCAAATGAATTCCTGGAGCCGCCTTATATAATACGATTCGTTTTTTCTCAGGGAACATGCCAGTTTCAATGATATTTCCTTCTAAGGAATAAATTGCAGGAGAAACACCGACACCATGCTCGAACAAATAATTTGTCCATTTTACTTCTTGAAATTGTTCTTCATATGTTTTGTAATTGGTTATGCGAGCATAGTAATCAGAATTTATACCGCTGCAATGCCACATTTCATTTGTTTTTCCCTCTACATAATGTATTTTAACTGGGTATTTTTCATTAATTACTTTTAAAATGATTTCTTCTTTACTTAATACGATCGTCATTATAGGCACCCTCCAATGT
Source organism: Heyndrickxia sp. NPDC080065 (assembly GCF_050281185.1). Lineage (NCBI taxonomy): Bacteria > Bacillati > Bacillota > Bacilli > Caryophanales > Bacillaceae > Heyndrickxia > Heyndrickxia sp. NPDC080065. The sequence goes on from NZ_JBNNWS010000001.1 coordinate 268,426, forward strand.
TTAAGTTATACGAACTTTCCGACTATTAAATTCGAACATTTACCATTAAATCTTTATTCCTTTCCCATACTCTGTGAATCTCTAATAATTTCATATCATCAAAGATTAATTGATAAATATCCGGCATATCAAGTTCCTTCCAAAAATGATAATCATATCTATTGTCAAAATGATTTATCATTAACGTCATGATATTGCCATGAGTTCCTATTACAATATTTTTCCCCTTATACCTAACTAATACTTGCTTTATCGCTTCTATTCCTCTTTTTTGTGCGATTAAATTTGACTCCCCACCTTTCCAGTAAAAACTGGGCTCTTCCCATACTTTTCTGATTGCATGACGAAAATCTTCGACAGGATTTTCTGATAAAACTCGTTCTTTAAATCCAGTATTTATTTCAACCTCTTTATCTATGTATTTGGCTATTCCTTCAACTGTTTGTATCGCTCTTTTATATGGACTAGAAATAATATGGTCAATTCTTTGATTTTTGAGTAAATCGGTAACGATTTTTGCATCCTCCCATCCAGATTGTGATAGAGGTCTTCCTACTTCGTCAGGAGTATAATCTGAATGGGCATGACGGACTAAAAATAAATTTGTTTGCATGATTGATCCCCTTACTTAACTTATAATTACTATTTTATTTATACAATATTAACCTATATTTCTATGCTTTAATAGTTGCTTGCCCATGTCTCCGTTATGTGTGCCCTTTCCTTTTGTTTGTGTTACCTTTTTACCATTTTTCGTGCCCTTTCTATGATTTTACGTGACCCTTATTTACTTTTGCGTGACCTCTAGCTGGTTGTGTGCCCTTTCCTTTTGTTTATGTTACCTTTTTACCGTTTTTCGTGCCCTTCTATGATTTTGCGTGACCCTTATTTACTTTTGTGTACCCTTCACCCACTATGTTTTTATTTGAATAAAAAAACTGCCAGTGATCCTAGCAGTCATTAAAAAATTTAATAAAGTAAATAATTCTTCCTCTTTTTCTGAAATGCTTTTAGTTCAGACTTCCATTGGTTTTCAATTTCTTGTAATGAGGTTCCATTGTTGATGGCTTTACGTACCCAGCCATTTCCGATCAGTTGGTCAAAATAGGATATTCCGTTACGATCTTCCGCGCGGAACTCAAATTGATCTGGATAGAGATCGTGAATGGTTTTGACGATTGCTATCCCTGTCTTAACGGATTGATAGGCATTCCGATCGGTAATATGAATTTGAATTCCGCCGGATAGTTGACCGCTAAATTTTGAGGTTGTTGGAGTAAAATAAGCAGCCCTAAACATGACACCTGGAAGCTTGAGATTATTAAGTTTTTGCGCTAGTTCTTCTCCATCAATAAATGGCGCACCAATGAGTTCAAATGGCTTTGTTGTGCCTCTTCCTTCAGAAACATTTGTACCTTCTATAAGTGCTGCACCCGGATAGACAAGTGCAGTATCTAAAGTTGGCATATTAGGTGACGGCAGCACCCATTGAAGGGAGGTCTCATCATAGTACATATCTCTTTGCCAACCTTTCATTTTTACAACCGTTAGATCAGCGCCAATTTTAAATTCTTTATTAAAATACTTCGCTAACTCACCCACTGTCATCCCATGCTGCAATGAAATTGGATACATTCCAACAAATGATGAGTATTTAGATTCGAGCACCGGTCCTTCTACCTTTGTGCCTCCAATTGGATTAGGACGATCGAGTACGATAAATGGAATATTGTTTTCTTTTGCCGCTTCCATAGCATATGCCATTGTATAAATGTACGTATAAAATCTTGCACCAACATCTTGAATATCAAAAACAAGAACATCGATATCTTTCAACATTTCAGGTGTAGGTTTCTTTGTTGTCCCATATAAGCTATATACAGGCAGACCTGTTTTTTCATCGATATAAAATGGAACATAAGCACCTGCCTCTTCACTTCCTCTTACACCATGTTCAGGTCCGAAAAGTGCTACAAGATTGATATTTTTATTATTATAGAAAGAATCGGCAATACTTGTTAATGAGTGATCAACACCTGTCGGATTAGTAATAAGACCTACTCTTTTTCCTTTTAATAATTTGACGTTATCTTTTAGTAAAACCTCTACTCCAAGTTGAAAGGTATTCTCTTTATGTTTTTTATTAGGTTCAGTTGTTTTTGCAATAGCTGAGGATAGGCAGGAAATAGATAAAATAAATGCTAATAAGGCAACAACCCATTTTTTCATAAAAGATTCTCCCCTCTTAATAGGAATAGAAGCGGGACTGTTTCTTCCCGCTTCCCTCAATTAGCGATTACGCAGTTCCCAATCTGTACTATGAAACTGGACTTTAACGTTTTTACCTTTTGTCTCAATTTGCGGATCTAATACGTACCATCCTCTTCCATTTACTATCGGATCTGTCTCATATTGAAAACGAATATATTTCGTTCCATCCGGCAGTTCATAAGACATCTTTTTCCAATTCACACTTGAGCCATTCAAACTTGTTCCTAGTTCAGTCCAATTGTTGCCGTCTTTTGATATAACCACTTTTCCGTAGTCACCATCCTCTTCGAGTCGATACCATGTTTGAAATGTTAATGTCGATGGCTTTTGAATGTTTACTTCAGCTTGTAAAATGGCTTTTTTGTTATCACCGTATCCAGCAAACCAAGCTTTATTTTTCCCTGGGATGGAAACTGGAATGGCATCTGCTGCTTGACGTGCTACAAGTCTGCGTGTTTGATTAGTTGAAACCGTATTACGAGTTGGGTGTACACGGTTTGTTAATAATATAACAATGGTCTTATTTTTAGGACTTATAACCAAGGAAGTACCTGTATATCCTGTATGCCCCATCGTATTAGCATCTGCAAATCCATCCATATACCAACCTTGATTTAGTTCAAAGCCAAGTCCATGATTATCACCTGGAAATGCTTGATTCATATTTTGCTCCATCAATTTTATGGTGGAAGCTTTTAAAATACGAGCATGACCATATTTTCCTTCATTTAAAAATGTCTGCCCTAAAATGGCTAGATCCTTCGCAGTCGAGAATACACCTGCATGCCCAGCAACACCGTCTAAGGACCAGGCCTTTTCGTCATGAACCTGCCCCCAAACGAGTCCTCTCCCGAGCAGTGGCTGGTACTCTGTAGCTGCAACTCTAGACTTTAATGATGCAGGCGGATTATACATCGTATCATTCATACCGAGAGGTTTTGTAATATGTTGTTTTACATATACATCCTCTCTTTGACCAGTTAATCTTTCGACTAGGACTCCTAGTGTGATCATATTTAAATCACTATACGTATACGTAGAACCAGGTGGATTGACAAGCCCATGTTTCAATACAATTTCCAACCGATCCTCTCTCGATGTTCCCATATTATAGATTGGAATCCCCGGCTCATATCCGGAGGTATGAGTCATCAGTTGGCGAATCGTGACCGCTTGTTTGCCATTCTCCGCGAACTCCGGAATATATTTAGCAACTGGATCGTCCAGTTTAAATTTGCCTTCTTCATATAACTGCATCGCTGCAATAGTGGTGAAAAGTTTACTAATGGAAGCTATATCAAATATCGTATCTTTTTTCATCAAAATAGGCTGATCGGATTCTGTAAACTGGTCATCCTTATATCGATACGAATATCCATATGCTTGTTCTTTAACTGTTATCCCTTTTCTTGCTATATGAACGACTGCACCAGGCATCACTTTTTGGCCAATCGCATCATTCATAACCTGATCGATTTCATTTAAAGGTGTGGAGACCATTCCAGCTGCCTCTGGTGAACCAGTATGGAGTACCTGAGATGATGCACCGGGATGGTCCCATGGAGAGTTAGTCGGTACATGGTCCTCTATCTTACTAGCCACTACTTTATTTGGAGATGAATTAAAAATATGACCTTGAGTTGAGAACCAAAGTGTTGTACTTAAAAGAGCAATCGAAACTGTTTTCAGCATGCCTTTTTTCAAAATAATTCCCCCCTATTTATATTGAAGACCAAATCCAAATTGATAAAGCCCCGGTATGGTAATTGGTAGCTTCCCGCTTGGATTGACTTCTCCTACTAGTACTTTTGCCAGTGCGCGTGTGGAGATATCACGATTACCATAAGTTAAAATATTCGCATCCACATTAGGAAAAGCCATAATATCATAAGGGTTTCTCATCGATGCAATGACAACGGGTTTACCCGTTTGTTTCAAAGCTTTGACTAGTAATTGTTGGGCATTATTGGTATTCGCTGTATATGTTGTAACAACGATTATATCGGCATTTTGCGCACGTGTTACGGCAGTCTGAATTTGTTCTGTCGTAGGTGATGTACTGGTACTAAAATCTGATGAACGTAAACCTTTTTCCAAAAGAATGTCTGATAGCCTTTCGGAGTTCGCTGAGGCAGGTCCCGTCACAAATACGTTTTTACCTTTTTTAAGTGGTAGAACATGATTTTCATTTTTAATTAGTGTGATACTTTTTGTAGTTATTTCCTCTGTTGCCTTCAAGTTTTCCGGCAAGCCGATTTTTTTAATGGAATTATTTTTTGTAAATGGATCTTTAATAATGCCTCGTTTATATTTAGCGAGTAAAATCCTAGTGACGGATTGATCTAAACGTTTTTTTCTAATTTTCTTAGATTTCACTGCTTTTAGCATTGCTTTGTAAGCATCCTCTACATCAGGTGGATTGAGTAAAATATCTGCACCTGCATCAAAAGCAGCAACTGGAATTTGATCAGCAGGCAGAACATCTGCCCCTGACATATCTAAACTATCCGTGATAATTAAACCATTATATCCAAGCTGATCACGAAGTACTCCAGTCATAATCGGTTTCGACAATGTCGCAGGCATTCCCGATTTATCGAGTGCCGGGACGACAATATGAGCTGTCATAATGGCATCAATTCCTGATTTAATTGTTGCTTTAAATGGCTTTAAATCAATTTCGTTCAACATTTTCTTATCATGATTAATAATAGGGAGGCCGTAATGTGAATCAACATTTGTATCTCCATGACCTGGAAAATGCTTTCCTGTTGCAATCACATTTTGATTTTGCAAACCAGCTACTTGAGCAGTTCCTAATGCTGCAACAAGATCTGGGTTTTCAGAGTAAGAACGTACACCGATTACTGGATTTTCTGGATTAATATTTACATCTAAGTCTGGCGCGAAGTCCATATTAATTCCAAGACTTTTTAACTCACTTCCCGTGATTTCCGCGGCTTTTTTTGCATAGGAAGCAGATCCTGTTGCCCCAAGCGCCATATTCCCAGGGAAAACGGTCGCAGGTTCAGTGACACGTGCTACAATCCCACCCTCTTGATCAGTTGATATAAATAATGGAATATTGGATTTTTGATTAACAGCAATCTTTTGCAAACCGTTGGAAAGAGATTGAACTTGACTTGAATCTAAAGGGGTACCGATATTTTGTGACCAGTTGAAATAGATGACTCCTCCAATATGATATTTTTCAATGATTTCTTTAAAATTCGCCCCTCCACGTTTTGAATTAATATTCGTTTCAGCATAGTCTGGATCAGTAGGAGTTTTTCCATATGCATGAACGATAAATAGCTGCCCTACTTTTTCCTCAATCGTCATTTGTTTTACTTTACTTTTGACCCATTTCTTTGCGATTTTTTCCTGATTCTCCTTTGGTTTGTCTTTTGCATGTGTATAGTTTGCGTGTGGCAATACAAGAGAAAAAAGCAGCAACAAAGCCATTGTGAGCATCCCCAACCTTTTAGCCATTTGTTTCCTCCCCTTTTGCTTGGAATTTTTTTGAAAGCTTTTTCTTAATTATAGTGTCTATCATCACCTGAATTTTTGTCTATACAACTTTTGTACTCTTTTATTTTAAATTTTCATAGTTTTCAAAATTTAAATCTATGTCTATTCTCATACTAGATTTTCTCAAATAAACGGAAATCATTTTGTTAAAATGCTTTAATAATATGAATCAGGCTTAGAAAAAATGTAAAGTTAAGTTCAATTCATTGGTAATAAACCTACTCACAAACTAGTGCTTTATTAGTTTCAGAGGTTATTAATGCCCAAAAATCAACTAAACTAAAAATAGTCTGAAAGTTACTATTATTCTATCAATTTATCTATTACACTTAACTTATCTTGATAGAGGAGGAGATTGAATGAATAAAAAATTTGTCATACCAATGCTTTTGTCAGCAACTTTAATTGGTGGATCTTTCACAGCCGGTTCAGCATATGCGATCCAAGCCGATGATTCAGGTAATCAGATTGTCAAACAACTGGGGGTGCAAAAAAGCTTGAAATATGATAAAAACCATTCAGTTTTCGCTAAAAAACTTGGAGTTAACAAAAAGAAAGATACGAACGCAATCAATTATGTTGAACAAAATAAGCAAAAATTAAACATGAAAGATCCAGGTAAAAATTTAAAAATCAAAAGAATAGAAATTGATAAATTTGGAATGACTCATGTTCGTTTGCAACAATCAAAAAACGGTCTCCCGGTTGAGGGAGTGGAGGTCATTGTCCATTATGATAAGGATGGGACAGTCCAGACAGTAAATGGACAATACAATAATGATATTGCAGATGCATCTATTGATACAAATGCAACCATTTCTGTTGACAAAGCTCTTGAACAGGCAAAGAAAGCTGTATCTGCACCTGAAGTATTAGACTATGATCCAACACACGATCTCGTTGTATATCCGTTTAACGGAAAAAATTATTTCACTTATAAAGTGAATCTTAATTTCCTTGGTGAACAACCTGGAAATTGGGATGTCTTTATCGATGCAAAAACCGGTGAAGTTGTCGATATGTATAACGAATTAATGCATGCCAATGATTATCAACCAATGAAAGGAATGGGTACTGGTGTTTTAGGACAGAAACGTGAGCTGCATATTTCTAAAAAGAATGATCCTAAATCTGGTAATGGAACGATGTTTTATCTAAAGGATATCAATCATGAACATTTAGGCGGAATTACAACATATGATTTTAAGAATGAATTTGATTCAAGAACAAACCCGCTTCCAGGTGTTTTATTCACAAAGAAGAATAATTCTTGGAATGATGATTATGATCGTGCAGCAGTCGATGCCCATTATAATTCCGAAAAGGTGTATCATTATTACCTTGATCAACACGGGCGCAATTCTTTAGATGGAAACGGAATGGAGATTAAGTCTACTGTTCACTACGGAAGCAATTACAACAATGCATTTTGGGACGGCAGGCAAATGACTTATGGAGACGGTGACGGGCAATTTATGATTTCCCTTTCTGCAGGCCTTGACGTTGCTGCACATGAAATGACTCATGGTGTTACCACCCATACAGCAGGATTAAAATATCGAAACCAATCAGGTGCGCTCAATGAAGCATTTTCTGATATTTTCGGTGCATTAGTAAATGAAGATAGTTGGGAAATTGGAGAAGATATCATGGCTCAGGAATCTAAGGAATCTGGAAGAACAGCCCTTCGAAGCATGAGCAATCCTAGTAAATTCCCAGTAAACGCTAGTTATAAACCTTATGGAAATGGCAGTGGTGTCTATCCGAAGCATATGGATGAATATTATAATCTCCCGCTTAATCTTGATAATGGTGGAGTGCACGTAAATTCTTCCATCATCAACCATGCTGCATACTTAACAGGGGAACAGATTGGAAAATATAAGCTTGGACAAATCTACTACCGTGCTCTAACTGTCTATCTAACTCCTGATTCTAATTTCAGAGATGCACGCCAAGCACTAATCCAGTCAGCAATTGATATTTACGGTGAAAACAGTGATGAATATAAAGCAACAAAAGACGGACTAGACAAAGTGGGAATTACAGAATAATTCGGAACTTAGAATCCTCCTACTGATTTTAGCAGGAGGATTCATTTTTTTAATAATAGGGACTTTTTATTGTGCTTCCTTCAATACATCATCCCAATTAATCGTTCCCTTTTTAATTTGTTCTCTTTTCTTCTTATCTATAACATCATTCGGTTTTCCGCCATTTGGCCAATCTTTATTATGTCCCTTCCATTCTGGACGATCTTTTGAAAGAATAAAAGCAGCTAAGTCTACAGCTTGCTGATTTGTTAATGATCCAGCTTGTCCTGCAGGCATATTTCGTTGAATGTATCCTGCCAATTGGGTTAAACGAGATAGTCCTGCTCCATCATTAAAAGAATTATTCCCCCAAAGAGCAGGTCCACTATTTGTATTTGTTCCAGATCCATCTGCAGCATGACAAGCAACACAGGATTGTTTATAGAGGGAATCCCCATCATTTACATTAGGTTTAGGGACATTTTTCATTTTATTTTGCCCTAACCAAGGCAATTCTGGCTCACCTGTTGGAATCCCTTTGGAAATATAACTCAAATACGAAACAATTGCTCTCATATCTGCACTATTTTCAGGTATTTCTTTTCCATTCATACTTCGAACCATACAACCATTTATACGGTCCTCTATACTCATGATCTTCCCCTCTCTTGGTCTATATTGAGGGTATTTAGCGGTTACACCGACTAATGGAGAAACACTTTGTTCAAGCCCAGCTCCTGCATGACAACTTGAACAAGATAATTTATTCCCCACATAGCCATCTAAAACCGAATTGGTTTCATTGACAATCTTATATCCGCGTTTAATCGCATCCCCGTCAGGTCCTTCAGGAACAGCATCCATATTTGGGGGATTATATGCTAAGGGGTCAGGAATGTTCTCTGAATTTTGATTAGCGTTTTCCGAAACTACAGGTTGTGCCCCATCAACAATTCGATCAGAAATTTTGAGTCCGATCCAAAAAGCAAATATAACAACTAAACCACATGAAAGTATTACACTAGCTATTTTCAATACTCTCACTCCTTCCTCTGTTTAACTAAATTGTATACACCCTCCTAAATTACATCTGTGATTTATATCACACACTATGATGAAACAGATCATCATTAGAAACATTGTCAACAATCTGTCACCTTCTTTCGATATTTCCTAAGAAACAAAATTTTGATTGACATATACTAAGGAGTTAATTTGGATGAGGTTAAGAACATTGGTTATTATATTAATGGAAAATTTTTAAACATTTAAATGGTCGCAGTGATTTCCTCAGAAGAAAAAGGAGTAATATATTATAGAAGAAATAAAATGAAAGGAGTTTTTTTATGAAATACCAAAACGAACAGCCACTTCCACCAAAAACATGTACAATTGAGCGACTTGTCACAAAGCCGTCAGATGTTAACAAAGTAATTGAAGGCAAAAAAACAGCTACACGCAGAAATGGAAGATATGCAGATGTGGGTGAAATAATGGTTTTAAAGGGCAAAAAATTTAGAGTTGAAAGAGTTTATTCTCAAACATTAGGAGAACTGACGAACGCAAACGCTCGTCAAGAAGGCTATGATTCGGTAGAAGCTTATAAAGAAGCAATCTTGTCCTACCATCAAAAAATGCCCTGGCTTCCGGAAATGCGTGTATGGGTTCATGAGTTCAGTTTATTGAATGAGTAAAAAATAAAAATACAAAGTCGGCCCTCAAATAAACAGTCCGCTTATCCGGATAAATGATATGATATCGATAAAGCGAACAAAATTCAAAATATCTATACCAAAGCCCCGGTATGATATAGATAAAGCGAACAAAATTCAAAATATCGATATCAAAGTCCCGGTATGATATCGATAAAGCGAACAAAATCCAAAATATCGATATCAAAGCCCCGGTATGATATCGATAAATCGAACAAAATCCAAAATATCTATATCAAAGCCCCGGTATGATATAGATAAATCAAACAAAATTCAAAATATCGATATCAAAGCCCCGGTATGATATCGATAAATCGAACAAAATCCAAAATATCTATATCAAAGCCCCGGTATGATATCGATAAATCAAACAAAATTCAAAATATCTATATCAAAGCCCCGGTATGATATCGATAAATCGAACAAAATCCAAAATATCTATATCAAAGTCCCGGTATGATATAGATAAATCGAACAAAATCCAAAATATCTATATCAAAGTCCCGGTATGATAAATGGTCCCAAAATCAGAAAAAATGGTCTGCTCTAAATAAATTGGTCCGCTGTACTATAAAAAGTATTGTCTCATTCGCTTATTCCGTTCAATATTCACCTATTAAAAGACCATCCACCTTTTTAATCAAAACATCTTACTATGAAAATATCACTATTTTCATTATCTTTACTTAATATTAACATTTAATATGAATTTTCATTTTATAATGAAATGATGTGATCAAAAATTATAAGATGTGAAAAGGTGAAGCAAACTTTTAGGGATCAAATTTATAGGTTATCTGAAATACTATGGATATCTACTAAGCTCGGTTTAACTTCGTTTGGCGGGCCTATTGCACACCTAGGATATTTCCATGAAGAATATATTCGAAGAAGAAAATGGCTAGATGAACGCAGTTATGCAGATCTTGTTGCATTATGCCAATTCTTGCCGGGACCAGCCAGCAGTCAAGTAGGAATCGGTATAGGTGTATTACGAGCTGGTGTATTAGGTGGTATTGTTGCATTTTTAGGCTTTACCCTTCCTTCTGTAATAGCTCTTATCTTATTTGCTTTAATAGTAAATGGATTAAATATCATGGACACAGGTTGGATACATGGATTAAAAATAGTTGCAGTAGTTGTAGTCGCCCAAGCAATTATCGATATGGCAAAAAAACTGACCCCAGACTTAAGAAGGAAAGCTATAGCCATTTTTGCATTAGTCGGTACTTTAGTTTGGCAATCAGTATTTACACAAATAAGTATTATCCTGATTTCAGCTTTCATAGGTTACCTTTTTTTTAATAAAAGTGAAACTAAAGTAGAATCAACGATTTCGGTACCTTTGTCACGTAGATTTAGTTATATTTGTTTAACTCTTTTCATCGGGTTATTAATCATCCTGCCAATTCTTAGAGAAATAGCTTCATATAAATGGCTGGTACTTTTTGATAGCTTTTATCGTTCTGGTTCGCTTGTATTTGGTGGAGGACATGTTGTACTCCCACTGCTTGAACGTGAATTTGTGCCAACAGGGTTGATTACCAAAGAAAGCTTTTTAGCCGGATATGGTGCGGCCCAAGCTGTACCTGGCCCATTGTTTACTTTTGGAGCATATTTAGGAGCGATTATGAATGGCTGGATGGGAGGTCTTTTGGCAACGATTGCTATCTTTTTACCAGCATTTTTGTTAATTATGGGTACTTTACCGCTCTGGGATTCCCTTCGCAGGAACCCGAATTGTCAAGGCGCATTTTACGGTGTCAACTCATCTGTTGTAGGTATTTTAATTGCTGCTTTTTACACACCAATCTGGACCAGTTCCATATTTACTTCAATTGACTTCGCATTTGGTGCCATTCTTTTTTCAATGCTTGTTTTTTGGAAACTCCCTCCATGGCTGATTGTTCTAACAGGTGCTGTCGGCGGATACCTATTGGGATTTCTTTGATACAGTATGTGTAGATTATTAATAGATAAATGTTCAGTTGTCAAAAAAATAAGGACCTTGAGTCGAATATCCTATATTTTTTTCCTCTGATACCAAATTATAGACACCTCTCATCTTCCTATAGTAATCTTAATTTGGAGTCACGAAATTTTTAAGGAGGGGTATGGAATGGAGTATCGTCGATTAGGAAAAACAGGCTTAAAGGTAAGTGAAATTAGTCTTGGCAGTTGGCTTACATATGGTGGCTATGTGGAAGAGAAAAATGCAACAGCCTCCATAGACAAAGCCTATGATCTTGGAATTAACTTTTTTGATACTGCTAATGTTTATAAGCGCGGGGATGCAGAAGTTGTTGTAGGAAAAGCTCTTAAGAAGTTTCAAAGGGACTCCTATGTGCTTGCGACGAAAGTATTTTGGCCAATGGGTGAAGGACCAAATGACAAAGGTCTCTCTCGAAAGCATGTGATCGAGCAATGTCATGCAAGCTTAAAACGTCTAGACACAGATTATGTGGACATTTATTATTGCCATCGCTTTGACCCTGAAACACCTCTTGACGAAACACTCCGTGCACTTGATGATCTTGTCCGTCAAGGGAAGATCCTTTATGTAGGTGTCAGTGAATGGACAGCAGAGCAAATTAGTGAAGCCGTTCATATTGCTGATAAAAAGCTGCTTGACCGTATTGTTGTAAACCAGCCACAATATAGCATGCTTCAGCGTTATATTGAAAAAGAAGTGATTCCTGTTTCTGAAAAACATGGCATCGGCCAAGTCGTTTTCTCCCCTCTTGCCCAAGGTGTACTTACAGGAAAATACAAAAAAGGTCAGGCTGTCCCCAAAGGAAGTCGTGCCTCACAAGAAAACCTTAATACTTTATTTGGACTGCTGAATGATGAGAACTTGGATAAAGTAGAACAACTAAATGAAGTAGCTTTAGATCATGATCTAACATTGAGTCAATTAGCATTAGCATGGATTTTACGTCAAAACAATGTTTCTAGTGCACTTGTTGGAGCTAGTCGCCCTGAGCAATTGGAAGAAAACGTAAAAGCATCTGGTGTCAAGCTTAATGAAGAAACCCTTTCCAGGATTGAAGATATTTTAATATAAATGAAGTAAATCCCCTGCCAAACAGTTGACAGGGGATTACTATCTTACATATTTAATTTTTTTCATACAAAAGCACCCTACGAATCTCATACATGAAACCTAAAAGAAGGCATTAATAGCAATTACTAGAATGATAGCTCCACTAAGTAATGTACCAAATTGGCCTATTGTAAATTTACCTATTCGAACATCTGCTAATTTAGCGCCTAACTTAACCCCTGCCCAAACACTGATGAAACTACCGACAGCGGCTGTTAACGAAATAGCTAAAGGTGAAAAGCCGAGTAAGCCCGCTCCTAATCCATTAGTGAGTGCATTGGCTGATAACGCAACACCAAGAATCGCAGCCTCCCACCAACTGATATCTCCTGACTTATCTCTGTCTGCAGCTTCCGGATTTCTTAAAATTCCTTCAATGCTATTAGCCTGTTTCTCATCATCATTTTTCACTTTGGAATCCTCATTTTTATGAGGAACCGCCAATAGCATGATACGAATTCCAATAATAATTAATAAAAATGCTCCGATGATTACCGGGAACACCCCTGGAAGAACCTTTGAAAGCCAAAGTCCAAATGATATACCTGCTGCACTCATGAGAAAACAAATCAGTGCAATTAATATATTTGCACCTAACCCAATTCTTATTTTTCGTATTCCATATGAAATTCCTACTCCTAAATTATCAATACTTGATGAAGCTGCAAAGGCTAAAATGATTAACCATGGCATCTGAGACACACTCCTTTTTTCTAAACGGTAAGAATATCACAATCCATTACTTCCCGTTTTTTTTACATTGTATTGAACAAATTAATTGAAAGTGCATGTCTATATCAAAAACTGTTGAGAATACTTCAACACTCAAAGATAATTCGTAAAAAAGTACAAATTGCACATTGATTTAATTGGATGTGATTTAGATTGCAGCAATAATAAAAATGCCTGATTACTGCAATGATTTTATTGCAGTAATCAGACTTTTAAATACAAATTTAGTTATCTTTGCTTACGACACTTTCATTGTCCTGCGACAAAAATTCTTTTAAAGCTTTTTTGTTTTTATCAAAATCAATACTCAGGACTGCCCCTACATCAACACGTTTATCTTCAAAAGAATCTTTTACTGGAATTCTTAAAGTCTCCAATTTTTTTGATGATCCAGTCATTACACCTTTTCCAATTGAAAGGAGTGTTGCGGTGTCTACATTTGTATCAATATATGGTTCGGCAACTCCAAGTAATTTTGGAAGTTTAACTAGACCATTAAGACTGAAAGCTTGATCCTTAATCTTCGACATAATTTCTTGTTGTCGTTCGACACGCCCAAAATCACTCAGGCGGTCATGGCGAAAACGAACATATCCTAACAACTGTTTTCCGTGTAAAACTTGTTTACCTGGATGTAATGTCATACCTATTCCATAGGACATTTCATTTGGGATATCAACTTCAATTCCTTTTGGTGCAAGGATATCTACAATTTTTGAAAACCCTTCAAACTCGGTTATTGCATAATAATTAACATCAATATCAAAATTTTGCTTGATCGTTTTCCTTAATAATTCTGGTCCTCCCAAAGCATAAGCTGCATTTATCTTATACTTTCCATGATCAGGAATATCAACATACGTATCTCTCATAATGGAAGCGAGTTTCAAATCATGAGTGTTTTGATTATAATGAGCAATCATTAATGAATCAGAATTCCCACGATCCCCGCCTCTTGTGTCACTTCCGATTAACAAAATATTAATTTCCCCATACTGCGGCTCAGCACCTTGAAACGAATCTTCAAACGTTGTTCCATTATTCTTAAACTTACCATTTCTCGCCTCAGACAAACCTTTATTATATTGGTAGATACAATAAGCACCTACCGACAATAATAATAAAATAACAAGTAAAAAGAGGTTTCTTAGCCATTTACGTTTAGTTGTCTTTTTTTCTCTTTTTTTCATATTACATTATCACCTATCACTTAGATTAGTGCCTTTCCAAAAATGTTTCTCAAATTCAATATAACTCCGAATATCAGATTTTTTACCAAAATGTCAAATTTAGTATTTTAATGTTTTTATGAGTATCATTTTTTAGATAGTAAATTAATCACAATTTGTACAGCGATAGCATCGTCTAAATAGCCTATCGGAAAGATGTAATCTGGAATAATATCTACTGGTAAAATAAAATAAATTAGTGCACTCCCCATTAAAGCGAGCTCACGTGGAGTCCCCTTTTTTAACCGGAATTTTTCATACATATCTTTCAATTGATTAATAAATGGACCTATGCTGCCTACTTTCTGTAGCTTCTCTCCAAAACTATTTAGAATCGTTTCCGTCCCTTCTTCTGTTTGTACATATTGCTCATATTTGGCCAATTCTTGTTCAACGCTCGCCATAGTAAACTTTTTATCATATAAATTGGAAGACTCTAGGAAATTTTGGATACTGTCAACAGATATATGTATATCTGATTGTGGCTTTTTCTGCGCTTGTTCAATTGGGTAACCAGCTGCTATAAATAAGTCTGTGATAGGAACATCAAGACAGTCAGCAAATTTTTGTAATTGTTCGGGATTTGCTTTTCGTTTACCGTTTATTATCCTTGAAATTGTAGCTGTATCAATTTCAGTGAGCTCACTAAGCTTTCTCATTGAAAAAGACCGCTTCTTCAATATTTCTTTTAACAGCAAACTTAAGTTACTATTTTTTATCCCTTCAGACATCTTTATTTTCCTTTCTATAAATTATTCGATGAGGATTGTAAAAAGATAAATCTAGTGAGAAACGAATCCGTTATCGAAAGAAAATTCAAAATATTAATAGGACTATTGACTCGTAATTCTATTTTATAAAAATGCAATATCTTTATAGTTTGAAAGTAGGTCTTATTAAGAAACATACAATTTTGTTGACGTTTTGTCAACACTTAAAAATCTATTAGACTATTTAGATAATAATACGAATAAAAAAACCGATTTAACCATTACTTAGGCTAAATCGGTTTTTTTATTCGTATATTTATTATTGCAAAATGGACTTAATCTAAGAATGCAGCTGCGGCAATAATCAATAGTAATGCGCCGCTAATTAGTGTACCAAATTGTCCTACAGTAAATTTACCGATTCGAACATTTGCTACTTTTCTTCCTATAGCAACGCCTCCCCAAACAGTCACGTAACTACCGACTGACGCCAAAACACATATTGCCATAGGATTTAATCCAAGCAAACCTCCTCCTACTCCGTTGGTTAGTGCGTTTGCTGAAAGGCCAATCCCAAGAAGTATGGATTCTGCAAACCCAATACCGCCTGATTTTCCTAACTTAGGATTTGTTGTATCTGTTGCAGATTCCCCCCCTTCAATCGATTCTTGGTTTTTACGAGGGATTGCTAATAAAATAATCCTGATACCGATAACGACCAATAAAAAGGAACCAACAACAACGGGTAATATCCCCGGCATAATCTTAGAGAGCCAGAGTCCAAAGTATACTCCTACTACACTGAAGAGGAAACAAATAACTGATATCAACAAATTTGATAAGTGGCTAATCCGAATATTACGTATTCCATAAGAGATACCCACACCTAAATTATCAATACTTGAAGAGAATGTTAGTGCTATTATTAACATCCACGCTGTCATTTCCAATCACCCTTTCGCATTTTTCAACATTAAAATGTTTTTCTTTTTCAAAGCCTATTTAAAACCGTGTCAAAGTAAACCATTTCATTAAATTCATGCGATTAGCCTTTCCTTTTTCACGAACAGAACGAAAGATCTCACCGGTGAAAGATCCCATTTTTTTAGAAATTTCTTTGTGAAGTAATTTATCTTGGGAGGCCATTTTTACACTTATTTCTAGTGCATGTTCAAAATGTTCAAGTGCTGTTTCTAAATGATAGTCAATATCGTTTTCAACCGTTTTTGGGATCATTGTTATTTTCCTCCTCTTGTTCTGCATGTGTAGCTACTAATACATTTACTACTTTTTCCTCATTCGTTATTTCCTGTATGCTTGGTGCTTCCTTATCATCCATAATTTCCTCTTCTATATCAGAGATTTCCTTATCAACTAGTTTCTGCTTTCTTTCCAGTTTTGCTTCAACAATAAGGTCTTCTACTTCTTCCTTAATCGTTTCAATTGTCGATTTAACACTTTTTATTCCTGTATCAACAAGTGGACGAATTTTATCTTTTGCTGCAGGGATTAAAGTGAAAGCTAAGTTTTTTCGCTCCATCTCTTGTTTTATTTCTTCATCGTTCGCAAGTTCTTTATCAAATTTATCCTGCATTCTTTCTAATTTTGCTTCAGCAATAATATCCTCGACTTCTTCCTTGATTGTTTCATAAGTTGATTTCGCTCCCTTTATCCCTGTTTCTGCAAGGGGACGGAGTGTTTTTTTAACTACTGGTAATAAAGCGGCAGTTGCGAATGCTAAAGCAGATCCTATCACAATTTTCCGAATCATTTTCTCACTCCTTTATACTGGTTTTAGTAATGCAGATTCATTGATAACTGGTTGTACTGAATCGGTGGTTCTACGAGAGATTAAATGAATAATAGGTTTTGAAAGTTTAGTTACTGTTCCAGCTACAAGTAAAACAGGTACCCATTGAGTGATGGACAATGGAACCGTGTGAAATATACGGGCTAATGGCGGCACATATATGGCCAATAATAAGACAAGCCATGAAGCCCCTAATGCAGTGACGAAAAAGCGATCCTTCGACCAGTCACGAACCGTTTCCTCTGATCCCTCCTGCCTCCAAGAGAAAGTTTGAATAAGCTGGCCTGCAACTAAAGTAGCAAAAGCTGATGTTTGAGCTACAGCAAGAGGAACTCCAACTGCTACACTGATAGCAAATAAACCTAGTGAACCCGCTCCAAGCAGAAGACCACGTGTAACGACCTTCTTATATAATTCCTTATCGACAATATCTTGCCGTTTCGTTTGTTTTGTTTTATTTCCAGGATTAATAGCCAATATCATAGCGGGTAAAGCATCTGTTATTAGATTCATTAATAAAATTTGTATTGGAACCAAAGGAATCGGTAATCCAGCTATAACTGCAGCGCTCGTAACAAGTACTTCTGCTAAATTCCCTGTTAATAGACATCCAATTGCTTTTCGGATATTACCGATAATCGTTCTACCTTCTTTTACTCCTTCAACAATCGAACCAATATGGTCTTCTATTAGAATCATGTCTGCTGCTTCTTTTGTTACTTCTGTCCCTGTCTGTCCCATAGCAATACCAACATTGGCCTTTTTAATAGCTGGAGTATCATTTACACCATCCCCAGTCATTGCAACAATTTGCCCGCTATTTTGAAAAGCGGTTACAATTCGCAATTTGTGAGCAGGTGTAACACGAGCGAACACAGATGTATCCTTTACCACTTCTTTTAATTCTTCATCAGTAAGTTGATCGATTTCCGGTCCTGTTAAAATTTTGTCCTGTCTGTTCCAAATTCCTGTTAGTTTAGCAATTGAAATGGCAGTAATAGGATGATCTCCTGTAATCATCACTGGTTTCACACCTAAAATTTTAGCTTCATAGATACTTTTCTGTACCTCAGGTTTTGGTGGATCGATCATTCCTACCAAGCCAACAAAGATTAAAGAATCTTCATTTACATCATCTTGCTCCAAATTCTTCCGATTGTATGCAAATCCTAATACCCTTAATGCATTTTTAGCAAACTCTTCGTTTTGCTGTAAAATTACTTGTTTTTCCTTATCCGTTAGAGGAAAAATGTCACCATTCTCCTGATACCATGAACAGCGGTCCAAAATTGCCTCTACAGAGCCTTTGGAAAGCTGGTAATATTCTTGGTCAATATTCGTATGATTACAAATTACACTCATAATTTTTGTTTCCGAATCAAAGGGTTCCTCATGGCTTCTAAACCAATGTGCCATGTCCTCTTTCCATAATCCGGTTTTAGCAGCCAAGCTTAATAAAGCTCCCTCTGTCGGATCCCCTTTAACGATCCATTTACCTTCTTCTTGTTCTAATTTACTATTATTACAGAGAACCCCAATCTGAAGAATTCGTGCTAATTCAGGATTTTCTAATGGATTATTTATGTGTTCATCAAAATCGATATCCTCATCTATCTTTTCTATTTCTAGAGTTGCCGCCACTTCGTGAAAAGATTTCTTATCAATCGATCCAACTGGCTCATATCCATTCCCTGATACACTCCACAGTTGATTGGTCGTTGCAATGGCTTTAACTGTCATTTCATTTTTCGTAAGAGTTCCCGTTTTATCTGAGCAGATCACGGTTGTCCGCCCAAGTGTTTCTAGGCTTGAAAGCTTACGAACAAGTGCATTCTGCTTTTGCATACGGAAAATACCTGCACTTAAAGCAATCGTAATCATAATCGGGAGACCTTCAGGTACGGCGGAAGCAGTAAGAGTAATTGAGGTCGCAATCATTTGCGTAATCGGCAATCCTCTTAGTATACCTGCTAACAGAACAAGTCCTCCTGCAACAAAAGCCCCTTTGATAAACGTTTTGCTTATGGAAGTTACCTTTTTCTGCAAAGGAGTCGCTTCCAGTTCCTCTCCTTTCATCAAGGAAATCATATATCCCATTTCCGTACTCATTCCCGTTGTTACAACAAGACCTAGAGCTTTCCCGCGCGTTACGGAAGTACCCATAAAGAGCATATTTTTCCGCTCTGCTAATGGACAATCTTGCGTGACAACCTCGGTTGTCTTTTCAACAGGCAGGGATTCTCCTGTTAAAGTTGCTTCGTTTATCTCTAAGTTCCAAGAACGAATAATGCGTAAATCAGCTGGGACCCGATCACCTGATTCGATACAGACAATATCACCTGGAACAAGTTCTGTACTTGATAATTCTACTTCTTTACTTTCTCTTATTACTTTACATTTTGGAGATCGAAATTGATTGAGAGCCTCCACAACTTTTTCTGCTTTTCGTTCTTGAAGCGTTCCTATGAACGCATTTGCAACAAGGATTGTTCCCATTGCCAATCCATCAAATACACCACCTGAAAAGAAAGATAATGCCGTAGCCCCGAGCAGAATAAGTGAGGTAAATTCCTTAAATTGCCCTAGAAAAGATACATACCATGGTATGGTCTGTTTTGCCTCAATCTGATTTTCCCCATATTGCTTTCGCAACACCTTAACTTGGGATGTATTTAATCCTTCTTGTTCATTCACTTTAAATGCATTCATAATTTCTTCTTTACTCATTGCGTGCCATGGCATACTTTCCATTTGAGCAGAAATATCTTTAGAGCCCCTCTCAACCTTAACTATTTGAGGACTATCTCTTTTCGGTGCTTCTTTTCTCGAAAAAAGTTTTTCACTCTTTCTCTTCGTTCTAGATAAGAATGTTAATGAAAGGGCATTTGCCATTAAAGCGATAACAGGAGCCGAGAAAACAGCCCCAATGGCTAGAAACTCTCCGATAAAATTCCACATCTTAGTCATACGGAAATGTTGACGAACTAGACCATTTATTTTTTTCGCATATTCCATAGACTGTCGGATATCTGTAATCTTTTTATAGGAAACACTTGGACTTTGGATTGGATTTTTATCACTTATTTGAATGTTATTACCATTCACAAATAAAACTTCTTCCCCCTGTGATCGTAAAGCATCTACACGGTTTGATACATGATCATTAAGCCAACTTCCATCCACGCCATGTTTAGTAAGTGTTTCCCGACTAATATTTAAACTATTTCTTAAAACTCCTACTTTCCATTTGTTCTCAGATAACCAATTAGCTATTTCTATATATTTGGAAGTAAACTCTACTTTCGATCCAATTAATAAGCCAAGACACTTTTTATCCTTTGCGACGAATTGGACAATAAAGCCTTCCTTCTGCATTCGCTTTGCTTCAAGATCGTATTGGGAGGTATCCACACCAAGTTGCTGAACAAACCTCTTGTTTCCGAAAAAACATTTGACACTTTGGATTTTCCCAGTAATACCTTGTTCTTCTTCTTCAAGACAAAAGGCATTTCGCAATGTACGACCTGTTTCTTTCGCTTTCTTCATCACTTCTTCTTTCCATGGATGTTCGCTCTTTTTCATAAGCGAAGATACGGTACACCATAGTTGATCTTCGTTTCCTCCGTAGGAGATACAGCGGAGCTCTTTTGTTTCCGCTTGAAGTATTTGGGATGTATCATCAAATAATATCGTTTTTGTGCGAGACAATTTGGAAAGTGATCCATTTTCCGGAATTAAATACCCTCGCTCCTTTGAAATGAGGTCAGCTTGCCCCCATGCATATTCAGCAGACACAACAGCAGGTTTCGGATTAGCCGCAAGCATAACTGCCATGCCACTTAAAGGATTTCTTGATAAAGCCCAGGTTGCTCCTCCGAGAATCATTCCCCATTTCGATTGTTTCTCACTATACGATTTAATATCGGATGGAAGGTGTTCTTCTCTGTCATTCACATTGCTTTCATTTATATATGTCTGGCTTCGTTTCCAATTTAGATAGTTTAATAGACTGAGACCAGCTAATACAACTATATTTTCACGAACTAGAGCCAGAGCCAGTGTACTTACACCAAGTAATAAATCCGGATTCACCTTTTTGTTGGCAGCTAATTGTTGAAATCCGCGTTTAAGGAAAGGATAGCCTGTTAAAATAGAAACGCATCCAGATAAACAAAAAAGACTAGTGCTATTAGCTAAAGCTGATCTGCCCATAAATAGTTGTTTAATGCCAATGGCGCTTAATCCAACGACAGAGAGTGCTAGAGGAAGAGGTACCTTCTCTTTTGGAGGCTTATCATCCACCTTTTTATAGATTAATTGTGAATCCAAAGGATTTTCTCCTGTTATTAACTTTGGTGAATGATTCGAACCTTCTCTCTCTTCGGGTATTTCAGCTGTAACAGAAAATTCTTCTTCCATTTCTTCATTGGCATGACCTATCACTCCGCCCATAGGCTGTTGCTCAAAGGTCTGGATGATTTGGCATATTTTATGTAATGATATCTTGGAATCATCATAGGTAATAAGTGCTCTACCAGTATCTATAGAGGGACTTACCTTATAGATTCCTTCTACCTTACTAAACTGATCAAAGATTAAATTTGCCATGTTTAAATTGTGTTTAAGTTTATATATTTCAATTCGGATCCTTCCAGGTAAGGACCGAATAAATCTCGTCTTAAATGATTTAGTCTGCATCATAATTCTCCTTATCGTAAAATTAAGGAATTAAATTGATTTACTCTTCGGATGCTAATGCGGACTATTAGTAGAACTTTCATAATTTATCTCCTGATCAGAAAGGTGTTCATTAGCATTAGAAACCCATTTATCCTGAAGTTTAGTTAAGGTATTCTGAATCGTTTCAACAATACCTAAAATAGGCTTAGTCACCTTGACTGCAACTTTTCGTACAGCTTCTTTAACATTAGGTGATTGTTGGTCCATCATTTCAGAATCGGCATCTTGGATCTCATCTTCCTTTCCTAGAAAGACCGATATAGTTTTTACAGCTACTTTTCGTATAGTTGCTCTAGCTTTAGGTGATGCAATAAGTACTGCGGTCACACCAACACCAATTGCGATACCAATAGGGGATTTTATAAAACGAAGCATAATCATTTCTCCTCACATGAATAAATTTTGGTATTAAGAACAAATTTTTTAATACGGAAACTAAACTTCGTAACTGCAAAAAAAATGACATTAATGCCCAAGAAATTTGGTATACATTTCATCACCTCCCTTAATTTTCTAAATATTTATAATAATAAAATATACACCTTTGTTGACGTTTTATCAACACTTTATTTCAAAATTACAAATTTTATGTTAATATTTTTTCAATTTTTTATATTGAAACAGTCACAGATGCTGCGAAAGCTAAATATAATATAAAAAATTTCTCAGGGAGTGTTTATGATGGTGCTAATTAAATGGAGATTCAATATTCTGCCTAAAATCAAATGGAAATCTTTAATAACACCTAAATTTACAAAAGCATTAATTAATATTATTCCTACTCTTGTTGCCACAATATTAGGCGATATTGTCATTCTTTTACTTCGAACCTATCTAGCAAACAGATTTAAGCTATTATGATTCACTCTGCCTCTTATTTAAAGGCTTTATTGAACCTATTGTTGTTGCGGATAAAACCAATTGGCACGTATTCAGCTAGTTAGACCACGTATAGAAATCGCTGCCTACATGCCCCCAGATAATTTTATCTACAGTCACCATTTACAAAAGCCTATAAAAAAATATATGGAGGTGAAAAATACATGAATAAGGATACGAGGCGGGCAATCATGTTTGGAGTAATTCATTCAGTCTTTTTTTTGGAATTAACATTATATTTTACCGTTTTTCATTAAGGCTAAGGTTATAGATAAGATAAACGAGGATGAAAAGGATTTATCATTTTCGTTTAGCATACTGTTCATCTTATTGTCGTAATATATAGAAACACCAAAAAATACTTATATTAACTTATATGCAACATATTATCGGGGAAATTCGAAGTATATTCTATTCCGTAAAGGAGCGAAAGGAGATGTCCAACAAAATAGGTAGAGAACAAAACCTTGGTATATTAATAAAAACATTGTTAAAGGAGCGTTCGCTATCCATGCGAAAGCTTAGTACTCTAACAGGAATTGATACCGCAACCATTTCACGAATCGTTAATAATAAGCAACAAGCCAAACCTTCTCATTTACAGCTTTTTGCCCAGTATTTAGAAGTTCCGTTAGTAAGATTAATGCAAGCAGCAGGGTACAATGTTGAACTACATGAAAATAATTCTCCTTCAGATTTTTATAATTCAGTCGATACGATTCAAGAAATTCTTATTTCTTCTAATCTTTTGGACCATCCATTCAACATGGATCAAATCTATCAGGAATTAGCAAAGTATGAACAATTTGCCCTCACAAAAGAAGGAGAGCAAAAAATATTAGAGGAATATAAAACTAAGGTCGAACAAGTCAGAGGTGCTGGTCCTTTTATAAATGAATTAAATAATATGTATACAAGTTTCAGTGAGGAAAATATCTCAACAGAAAAGCGCAAAATCCTCGGCAGTGTCCTTCTATATTTTATTTTATCAACAGATATTATCCCTGATTACGTTTTTCCATTTGGTTATTTGGATGATTGCTTAGCCGTTCAAATTGGTTTGGAAAGACTTGCAAAACTTGATCATACAAATGATTAAGCTACACCTTCCACGTTATTTAAAGTAAGCAGTAATGGGCGTGGATACTATTTCCACGCCTGAATATCTAACTGCTGGTTCTTATTAAATAAACCTGGATAGATAAGAAATCCTAATATGATGGCGGTTAAGCTGGCTGCAGACATGATCATAAACACAATTAAAAGTTGAAAACGTACAGCTTGAATAGGATCCGCTCCAGCAATGATTTGACCTGTCATCATGCCTGGAAGCTGGACAAGACCAATTGTTTTTTGACTGTCAATGGTTGGGATGAGGCTTGACCGAATCGATTGTTTTAAGATTGGATAGATGGATTGTTTTTGACTGCCTCCAAGTGACAGAACGAGTAAGACTTCATCCTTTCTTATTTCTAATTCACCTTTTAAACGATTTAAAAATAGACTTGCAATGATCATTGAGTTTCCGATGACCATTCCGCTGATCGATATGATGTACTGCGGAGTTGCAGGTACAATATGAAATCCAAGTAAAAATCCTTGTGTAATTAACTCAACAATCGTGAGGGTTATAAAAATTTTCCAAAAAATATTCGATAAACCTTTCCCTCGTTTTGCAGAATTTCTAGCTGCTACTGTAATCATTAGTAAAAGCATTAAGATAATGACAGAAGGGTGTTGAAAACCGAACACCATTTTTAAAATATATCCGACAATTAACAATTGAATGGTTGCTCGGACACTTGTAATAATTAGGTCTCGACCTAGCCCTAATTTAAATGCTGTAGATAGAAAAAGGGCAATGATTACAAAGCCAAAACTAAGTAAAATCGCAAACAAATTCATTCCTTATCCCTCTTTAATTCTAAAAATTGTTTCGTCAGCACTTCCCTTGGCTCATTAAAAAATAGGTGAGTGGGAGCTGCCTCAATTATTTTCCCATCCATAATAAGCCATGTTTGATCCCCGACTCGTTCTGCTTGGGAAAGATCATGGGTGACCCAAAGAATGGTTGTATCTTGTTCACGGTTAATCCGCAAGATGAGTTCTTCCACCTCATGTGCAGAAATAGAATCGAGTGCTGATGTGACTTCATCCAGTAATAAAACAGAAGGATTATTCACAAGAGTTCTTGCAAGGGATAATCTTTGCCTTTGCCCGCCGGAAAGCTCTTTCGCTTCCCGTGATAAAAGTTCTTCTTCTAATCCAACATAGTCCATATACTTTTTAGGATCTTCCAATGTCCTTCCTTGTAATCGTGCCGGTAGAGTCAAATTATGTAACGCTGTTCCTTTAATCATAGTTCCACTTTGAAAAGCAATCCCTACCTGACGCCTAAGCTCTTGGATGTCCCACTCAAGAACTTCCTTTCCATGAATCCGAACCTCTCCTTCGTCAGGGGTGATAAGTAAATTACATAATGATAAGATAGTACTTTTTCCTGACCCTGATGGTCCAATAATCGTTACTATTTCTCCTTTTGCTACCTTTCCGCTAATCCCTTTTAAAACTTTGACAGACTCGTTTTGATTCATAAAAATTTTGCTGACGTTGGTGAATTCAATTTCTAGATTATTATCATTCAGATTGGTTGTTTTTTCTACTTGTTCCATGTTTTATCTCACTTTAATAAAGATTTTTTTCATACGTGATTTGATAGTAAATGACATGGTCAATACGTCATCTCTTTTTATTATTATTTATTTCCATTTTAACATGAATTCAAGCTAAATTATGGACTCTATTTATATCACCATATTTTATTTTCATCTTAAATTTGTATGAAACTTCTACTCTTTTTCATATAATTTTTCAAAAAAATAAGCAGAACATGATCCTGCTTATTTTTTATTGAGTTCAATTACTTTACAGCCTGACTAGTTGATCCAAAGTAATTTTCTTTTTTCCTTTCTACTATTCTCTTCTTTTCGACTGCAGGTTTCCACATCCAATAATATAAAACGGGAACTACTAATAAACTTGTTAATGTTGATGTAATCAATCCCCCGACCACGACCAAGCCTAAAGATTGAGAGATGAGCGTATCATTCTGACCAAAAAAGGCGAGTGGAAGTAAGGTGAATACTGTTGTTGCTGCTGTCATCAGCACGGGTCGGACACGGCTGGCCGTACCTTGTATCACAACGGTATATAAATCTTTTCCTGTCCTTTTTAATCGTTCCATGCGATCAACAAGGACGATGCCATTTGTTGCGACAATTCCAATTAGCATGACGAGACCTGCTAATGCACCTAGATTCCAAGATTGACGGAATATAAATAAGAAGGCGACCGAGCCGATTAATGCAAAAGGCAATGATGAAAGAACGGCTAAAGGTCCACGAATACCCTTAAAAACACTCGTGATTATGAGTAAAACGAGTAAAATTGATATCACTCCTGCAAAACTAATGGACCAAATCATTTGCTGAACCTGCTCTGGAATGCCACCAAACTGGACATGTACACCTTTTGGCAAGTCCAATCCATTGATCATTTCTTTCATTTGTTTGGTTACCCCGCCAATATCCTCCGTAAGTATGTTACCTGTTATAACAGCAATCGGCTGTCCATCCTTTTCACTAATCGTTGTATTTGTGCTAACGTTTAACTTTGCGATATCGTAAAGAGAAATATTTTTTCCGTTTTTATCTTTAAAAGATAGCCTGCCAACCTGCAGCAATAATTCCTGATTCGGATCACTGCCCTGGCTATAGGAAAGGATCACATCTGATGGTTTATGAAGATGTACAGGGATAGCGGATTCCATATTAATCATTTGTAGATTTTCTTGTTTATCTAGTAATGATTCGACTTTAGTTAAAACGGTTTCCTTATCTACTCCTAGTGATGATATTTTTTCCTCATCCAGCTCCACTGTAAAGCGTACTTGCTCGCCTTGTTCACCTTCTCCATATATTTGCAGCCCCTTAATCGTCTGCAAATTGCTTTTTAAAACATTTGCAGCCTTCGACAAATCATTTTGATTGCCACCTGAAAGTACTAAACGAACTCGGGAATCGTCCCCTGCGATCTGTTGATTGGAAACTGTGTAGTTAGCGGTAGATGATAACCGTGTAAGATCATCATTAATTTTTTCAATTAAGTCGTCCATATTAACCCCTTGCTCCGGCGTTACATACACATTAGCGACATTAGGTTGTTCAATCCAGCCGCCTACCTGGTCAAATACATCATCGAAGGTTGGGGTAAAAGAGGAGCCGATGGAAGATGTGAAAGCTTGAATATCTTCATGTTTTCCTAATAATGATTCCAATTCCCTCACTTCTGCATTCATTTGTTCGATCGTCGAACCTTCATCACTTTCAATTTGGATGTTCAGTTCTTTTGCGTGTGATCGAGGTAAAACATTGACTGGAATGAAAAAGGCTCCTACTAACGTAAGGACGAGTGCTGCACATAAACTTGAGAACAAAATCGTCCGCTTTTTCCATAAACGTTCAAGAATAGGTTGAAACCATTGTTCAGTCTTGGGTGCTTTAGATATATATCGCCTTTCCCATGTATAGGCAGCATATGGTGGTAAAAAAATTAAGGAAACCAGCAACGAACATTGCAATGAAATCGTTACAGCCCAAGCAAAACCAAAAAAGGCATCCCCAACCATCGTACCAGTCATCGTTAATGGTAGATACACAGCAATGGTCGTTAATGTGGAAGAAACAACTGCAGGAATCATTTCCTTTACAGCAGAACTTAATACCGATAAAGAATATCTGCCGTTTTGTTCTAGTTTTCGATACATATTGTCTAACACAACAATGGAATCATCCACTACCCTTCCCATTGAAACGATGAGGCCCGAAGCAGTTAGTAGATTTAACGTAATACCCATCCAATGTAATATGGACACTGTTGCAAGGAAACATATAGGCAATGTAAAAAGTATTGCTACTGTAGAACGCCATTCCCGGAAAAAGAAGAAAACACAAAGTACAGAGAAAAATGCCCCTAATGCCCCTTCTATCCATAATCCATTGATTGCTTGAGATACGGATTCCCCCTGATCGGTAATGATGTTTATATTAATGTCAGGATAGGATGCTTGTACTTGCTTTAGTTCTGTTAAAACTTTTTCACTCATCTTGGTAATATCTGAAGATGAAGTTTTATAAAGACTTAATAAAACGCTTGGTTGTGCATTTGTTCTAGTTATCGTCTCTACTTGAATAAAGCTATTTTGAATGGTGGCTATATCTTTTAGTAATAATGTTTTTCCATTTTCATTTTTAAGAACAATGTTTTCCAATTGAGTTTGCTCTTGAGGTGATCCTTCTACATTTAAAAATAGCTGCAGATTTTTCGTTTGGATTTTACCATATGTCCATTTTGCTGATGTATTTTTTAAGGCAGTATTTACGTCTTCAAATGTAAGGCCATATGATAATAATTTCTTATTATTTAACGTAATGACATAACCAGATTTACCGTCTCCTCTAGATTCAATTTTTTTAATACCAGGAATCTGTTCAAGCTGCTGTTGTATTTTATCCGCATTCATTGCTTGGACATCTTCCCCTGTCTTGGATGTCAGGCTGATTTGTATAAAAGGAAACGCGTTCGAATCGATTCTTGAAATTTCCAGTTTACTAGCATCTAAAGGCAGATCTACCATTTGCAAAGAGGATTTCACGTTTTTTTCTGCCTCTTCCATCTGCGTATTTTGTGGAAAAGATAAACTTAAGAAAAGTCCTTGTGGATAAATGGTTGATTCAACCGATTGAAGTCCCTCAACTTCTTTTAAATTTTTGACCATCTCTTTCATTAACTGCTCTTTCTGTGTTTCATCTATTAAACTAGTTGGTGTTTTCAATGTGATCATCAATGTCGAATTATTGATTTGCGGAAGGTATTCTTTCTTTAGTTGTGATGCTGAATATAAACCCCATACAAAAATTAAGAGAATGATAACGGATAAGAGAATCAATCGCTGCTTAAGAGACGATATCAATTTTTTCAATATGTATTCAGCTCCTCGTTCTTATGTGTAGAGCCCCCGTAACGGGAGCTCTAAAATGTTGTTTTATTTATTGTAATGACTATTTTGCTTTTCTTCATATGCCTTTTTCCCCTTCATCGTTGCTTCCCATAATACTTTGTTCAATGTTACTTCATCTGCTTTGTCAGCAGCTGAAAAATCTAAAGTATTAGAGAGCTGTGCTGCCGGTGCATTTTGCCCGTTTATCCGATCAATCGGGTATCTCGGTTCCTCATGTTGATAGGTTGAAAAATCTGGCTTACTCGTAAATGCATTTGACATAGGGATACTGGAAGCATCGAACTGTGTCATTGGTTTCATTCCAAGTATTAATTCCATTGTTCGAAGCATGGACGTCGTATCGTAAAACGTACTATCGAGTTTTCCTGTTTGTGTATACGGACTGATTACTAGTGATGTGGTGCGATGGGCATCCACATGATCCCATCCATTTTGGGCATCATCTTCCGTAATAAAGATCGCTGTATCTTTCCAATATTTTGAGTGAGTCACAGCGTCTACTATTTTACCCACTGCATAATCATTTTGGGCAACCATTGCTTGCGGAGTTAGCTTCCCAACTTTTGTCCCTTGTGTATGATCATTAGGCAATCTTACAATTTGAAGCTGTGGAA
Organism: Heyndrickxia sp. NPDC080065; assembly: GCF_050281185.1. Classification (NCBI taxonomy): domain Bacteria; kingdom Bacillati; phylum Bacillota; class Bacilli; order Caryophanales; family Bacillaceae; genus Heyndrickxia; species Heyndrickxia sp. NPDC080065. The sequence goes on from NZ_JBNNWS010000001.1 coordinate 297,869, forward strand.
GATTGTCATTTTTGACGAATTCATTAAATTCTTTTTCCCATTCTTCTTGTCTGACAAGATCTGAAATATCAAGATTATATCCAGGGTAGCTCGCATCAAAATTGTTTGCGATACTTGGATCAGTGGCAACCCATTGATTTTTCTCTTTATCAAAATCTACAAACTCTCCATAGACACGGTAGCTTACACCAGATCGTTGTGCATTATTCCAAATATATCTTTCTTTAGGATAGGCTGCCTCATTATCTCCTTCCCAATCATAGCCACGGTTTCTACTAGAATAATTGGCCATCCAAGTCTTTTCAGTATAGTCATTTGCTTTTGCTGCTGTTGACCAGTTATGACCTTGTGCACTAATTTCAGCAGTTGCATAGAAATTGTCAAACGTAACAAATTGATTCGTCAATTTATGCAGATTCGGTGTAATGTCTTCGCCAAATGCAGTGAGTCCAGGGTCACCATTTCCTTTTCTTAAATCACCAAATACTTGATCATACGTTCGGTTTTCCTTAATCACATAGATTACATGTTTAATAGGTGATTTTTTATTAGGATTTTTAGGAACTGGATTATTTCCATCGTGTTCATAATTAATCGTGTTGTTTTCCTCCACCTGTTTCGTATATTTCTGTAATTCCTTTTGATTTGGGATATCAATGACTGAAAGCGATCCTTTTATCATATTTGCAATATACTGTCCTTCAGGGTTTGGACCCGCTCCTAACCCTTTTGCATTGGTCACCATGATTTTATTGTCTTGTTCATTTAAATAAACACCTGTCGGATACCAGCCAGTTGGAATCAAGCCTTTAATTTTAGCTTTCCCTTTAGAAACATCTGCAACGATTACATCATTATTGCCGGCATTAGCTATATATAATGTTTTTCCATCTTGTGACACGGTTAATTCATTTGGCTGGCTGCCTGTTGGATCATTCTTTTTAGGCTTTACAGACAACGTTTCCACTACTCGATTCGTACGGCCATCGATAATAGAAACCGTATCATCGTCAGAGTTTGAAATATATAATTCTTTTGTTTTAGGATTTTCTGCAATAGCATTTGGATGAAGTCCTGTTGAAATGGTATCCCTTACTTCCAGCGTATCCGGGTCAACTATAGAGACGCTGCTTTCTCCCCAGTTCGTTACGTACAATTTTTTTCCATCGTTTGATAAATACGCCATATAAGGATTCTTTCCAACAGAGGTTGTTTTAACAATTTTATTCACGGATAAGTCGACTTTTGAAACTGAATGGTCAAGATTGTTTGTTACATAGAGATATAATCCGTTCTCTGAAATAGACATGCCAGCAGGATAGAAATTTGTATTTTGATTGTCTTTTAAGGAAATAGACGCTTGCTCAGCTAATCTGCCATTTGCAAAAGTAAACTTTCGTATTTTATTATTTCCTCCAGCGGATGCATAAAGGTATTTTCCATCCGGAGAAAAAACGACACCAAGGAATAATGATTCAGGAGAAGCATAAGGTATGGTTTGAACAACTTTGTTAGTTGTCGTGTCGAACACTTGCATCGATTGTGTTCCTTGTCCATCATTCGAAACAACTAGATAACGTCCATCAGGACTCATTGCACCACCCATTGGAAAATTCCCTAGATAAACCTGCTCTCCAGCAGGAGTTAGCGTCCAGTTATACGGTGTGACTCCTGTTTGATCTTCTTTGGGGCCTGCAGTACGATTATAAGCAACACCAGCATAAGCTGAAGTTGATGTAATCGTAAGGGCAGCGATAGCGGCGGCAATGACATGTTTCTTTTTCATTTTTCCATCTCCTTTATTTTTGTGATAAATACAAATAAAGTGTAATTGCCGCATATGAATGTTTTGTTATATAAATGTTAAGTTATTTATAAGAATATTGTGATAATTTTACCGTGAAAATAGTCATATGTTGGGGTTTTTTCGTGGATTTTAAAGGGTGAATAGGAACAATTAATCGCGACAAAAAACCCTACTCCTAAAAAATAGGAATAGGGTATACATTATGTTTTACTTTTTATCAAACCCTTGTTTTTGTACATACTCTTTCATATATATACGTCTTGGTTCTGAAAACCTTTCTGCCATTTGGCTTGTCCATGTGTCTTGGCGCTTTCCATTTGTCCGTTCTTCATAATATTGTTGTACCGTTTCGTTATAATCCTCTAATTGTTCTTTTAGAATAGAGGAATCAGGTTGGTATTCCTCTTCATGATAGATATGTTTGAATGGTAGACGCGGTTTTTTATCAGATGTATGGAGCGGATAACCAATCGTCATAGCAAACAATGGTATTACATGTTTGGGAATACGGAGCACTTCTGAAACTTCAACTAAGTTATTGCGTAGACCGCCTATGTAACAAATTCCAAGCCCCATTGATTCAGCTGCCAATGCGGCATTTTGTGCAGCAAGTGCGGCATCGATTACGGCAATCATAAAGCTTTCTGTAGTATCTAATGACTGAGAAACTTCTGTATTTTCCATTTCACCAATTAACTCATGGCGATGTAAGTCCGCACAAAAAATCAGCAGATGACCGTTATTTTCAACATAGGTCTGATCTCCTGCCAATCGAGCAAGTTCTTTCTTCTTTTCTTTATCCTTAACACCAATAATGGTATATGCTTGGACATAACTTGATGTTGAAGCAGCTTGTGCACTTTTAACGATTATTTCAATTTGTTCCTCAGTGAGCGGCTTGTCCTCATATTTACGTATAGAACGGTGATTTAAGATTGTTTCAATGATTTCGTTCAATTTCTGTCCCTCCTGCTGTGCCAATTTGTTAAAAAATATCGTTTAGTTCATTCATATCGCTATTCATTTAATAGGATTAGCATATATTAGCATTTTAACATAAAATATTTGCGTTAAAGTCTAAAGAGAAACAGAAAAAGAAAAGCTCCGTAGAGAGGAGCTTCCCTACAGAGCTAACCATTGTAAAAACCTTCCACTGTCCACCTCAGACGGAAAAAAAGTCCATTTGTCCACGAATAGTGTCAGGCACCGTTTAGTTATATTGGACAGAAAAGGTTTGTGGTGAAAGTTGGAGGCTTTTTGATTCTATTGTTATGGTAATTTCTTTTTCTGTACTTTTTTGGTTGACTGATAGATTTAGAAGGCCGTTTCCTTGGGCCTTTTTGCTAATTCCTAAATCTTCAGTTCTAATGCATAATTGCGCATATAATTCGGCTTCTGTAAAAGTACGGCCGAAGTTTTTTTCTTCTATGTTTTTGATTAAGGCCGCTGCTCCACTTACATGCGGGGTTGCCATGGATGTACCACTGAGCTTGGCATACTTTCCGCCAAGGTATGTGGAAATAATCCCCACACCAGGAGCTACTAAGTCTATTTCGTCGTTCGTATTTGAAAAATCAGCCAGATTCTTTTGTAAATCAACAGCGCCAACGGCTACCACTTCTGAATAACCTGCTGGATAACTAATTTCATCCGTATCATCTCGTCCATCACCGTTGTTTCCGGCAGCGCAAACAACTAATATATTATTTTGAACCGCTTTTTGAATAACTTGATGTTCTTCTTTATCTTCAGGTCCGCCAAGTGACATGGAGATGACAGAAACTTTTTCATCATTTGGTCCTCTCCAGTTAATTGCATATTCGATCGCTTCATTGATCCACTTAACATCTCCCTGCCCATCTCCTCTTAACGCTTTTAATGCTAAAACGCGTGCACGTGGAGCTACTCCAATGGCACCCGCATTATTCGCTGCCGCTAAAATTGTTCCACTAACATGTGTACCATGACCATGATCATCTTGAAAGTCCCCTGTGTTCGTAAAATCTTTACCGTCAATAATTTGATCTTTTAAATCGGGATGAGTTTTGTCAATGCCTGTATCAATAACGGCAATGATAATACCTTCACCATAATTTGCCTCTTCCCATACCTCTGGGGCATGGATTAGCTGAATACCCTCTGGAATGTTTTCTTCGACCGCATCTACTACTTCTAAAAATTTAAAAGGAATCAACATCTTTTCCATCGTAACTTCCCCTTTCATAGATAGATAAATTACTAACATCCCTATCATCTATTTTAGCAGAATCACAATGAATTTAACTGAATTTTCGTAAAAATGGTAAAATTGTACGAGGCATTTCCTTCAAAACTCCTAAAGCACAAGCAAGTTTCCCAAACATCTAAATGATGAAAATTCCTATTACAATCGGGACACAGGACCAGACCCCGCGTCCCACCACCAACTCGGATTATTTCTTTGTATCGTAGTTTGCAATCAATGTAGCAATTCGATCTTGAATTCCTGTTACACTAGAAACGACATAATTATTGATTAAAATAGAAAAAATAATAGGTTCTCCGCTTTTAGTTTTCACATATCCAGATAAGGTACTAACTGCGGTAAGTGAACCAGTTTTTGCAATTACATTTCCTTTCACAGGGGGCTCTTTCATACGATTTCTTAGTGTTCCTCCGACAAAACGATCACTTTCTCCTGCAACTGGTAAAGAAGCGAGATATGCCGGATACCAGCTTTTTTGCTGAATAGCAAACAAAAGTTTCGTAATCTCATTGGCAGGTATCATCGATACATGAGACATTCCGGATCCGTCCCTAAGCATTAACGTTCCTGTGTTTACACCGAGCTTTGATACGGTTTTACGGATAACATCTAATCCTTTCTCCCAGCTTCCTTCACCATGAACAACTTTCCCCATTTCCTTAGTTAGCATTTCAGCATGGCCGTTGTTACTTAACTTCATGAAAGGAATAAATATTTCTTTTAATGGCATTGATTTTTTATCTGTTAAAACCACACTGTAATTGGGTGTTTTTCCTTCTTGAACTACACTTTGACCAATGAATCGAATCCCTTTTTCCTCTAAAGAATGTTTAAAGACATCTAATACATATCCTGCAGGCTCCCAAACGGACATCCACTCCCTTGCAGCGCTTGCACCTACTGGAATCGTTCCTTCCACAACAATAGTATTTGTACCATGCTTTCTTTGAATCGTTATATCTTTCTTTCCGTCCTTTGCAACCGTTACTGCTTTATTAATAATTTTCACGTAATTGGTTTCCGGTGTCAGTTTCCATTCTGCTGGCTTGCCATCTTTAGATGCAGGATTCACATCAACAATTACCGTTCCAGTATCGTAGTCCGTATTAGGCGATAGTGTTAATGCTGAAACTTGCGCACCATAATATTCTGTCTCATCTGTCCAATTCAGATCTTGGGATAGACGAACATCATCATACCATGTATCATCGCCAATAAGATCGCCATGAATTTGTTTAATACCTTTCTCCTTTAATTCATCTGCAAATTGATCGAGGTCCTCTTTTAAAAGTGTCGGATCCCCTTTTCCTTTTAAATAAAGATTACCTTGAAGAACTTTGCCTTTGACTTGCCCATCTGTTAATAATTCTGTAGTAAATTGATAATTTTCTCCGAGGGTTTCCAATGCAGCAGCAGCAGTCAATAGTTTCATGTTCGATGCAGGTCTAAGGCGCATATCCCCAAAGTGTTCATATAATATTTCTCCACTTGTGGCAGATCGAAGACTTACCCCTGCTACTGCCCCATCTAGTTGTTTGTCATTCATAATTTTGTTGATTTGATTCCCTAGCTCGCCATATTCCTCTGATGCATTTACATAGGACGGTTCCTTATTTACATAAGGAAGAATCGCTATCGCCATGATGACAAGAGCAATAAACCATAATTTCACATGATTTTTCCGCATTCCATTTCCCCCTTCCACCTTTGTTGAAGACTGTTTCCGCATAGATTGTTGCTATTTTGTATAGTGGCTCACAACCTAATCTAGCTTGGATTCGGGTATCTTTTTGTGAAAAATTCACTAAGATCTCTAGAAATATGCAATATAAAAGATTTTCGATTCCGAAGCAACAAAGTTTACGGAAAGAGCCTTGTTAAAAAAATGATAGCACAAGAGGGCAGAATATTATTACTATTTCGACTATTTTACAATAAAATAGTTCTTTCGTTTGTCTTTTATATTAGTATAAAAGGTCTTTGTACCCATTAGATTATTAGATGTCTGGACCTTTTTCATCATACAATAAATGCTCATTTTATTTGACTGAAGCTTTCAAATCTAATAGATGGATTATGTTTTACTTTTCCGATTCCGAATGTAAGTACCTATAGAATCGATAAAAAAAAGTAGAATAAAAAAGATTGAGATAAAGAGTTCAACTGGATCCATTACTTTAAAAGGATTAATCCCATTTATAATTGCCTTCGGAAGTGTTAACCCCATTAACATATCGATTCCGATTGATAAAATCATTAATGCCCCCATAACCCCAATACTTATACCTAGTAATTTCACCGCTCAAGTCCCTCCTATACTGTCTTTTAATTTTATTTTCAAAAATCTAGAAAGATTACTTATAAATCCGTTGTAGAAGGTTTGAAAAACCATCTCATGCATTTTTTTACGAATGTTAAGACCCGTTCGTTTTTTCTTATATTGTCCTTTTTCTCTTAAAGTATCTCATTCGTGCATAATTTTTCTTCCTATTGAGAAACATTTGATATATACAATGATGGAAAAAGAGGAATCAATATGCCTTTTTGGTGGAATTTGTATGGAAAGAAAAAGAAGAAACTAAATGTTAAAAAAGGAAAAGATCAAAGCGGAGAAGTAGATTCTACAGCAAATGAAGAATTCGAAAACAATTTAGTTCAAAATGTAAATAAAATAATAGAAATAACCGGAAACAGCTCAGATATTGTTATTCGGAAAATGATGATTGCAAAAAAAGTAAAGATAGCAGTTATTTATACAGACGGACTTGTCGATGGAGTATCAATTAATGACTTTTTACTAGAAGGTATAATTCAAAATAATGATGATGATTTAGGACATCCAATTTCTGCTGCCCATGCACTTCACAGCATCCAAGAAAAAATGATTGCCATTGGCGAGATAAAATCCATTTTTAAATGGGATGATTTATTTTTATCTCTATTATCTGGTGAAACGATTATACTTATCGACGGTGCATATGAAGCCTTAAGTGTAAGTACTGTTGGCGGAGAAAAAAGACAAATTTCAGAGCCTGGGACAGAAACGACTATTCGTGGTTCAAGGGAAGGTTTTACAGAAACCCTTCGAACCAATACTTCACTCATTAGAAGAAGGATAAAAAACCCAAATCTTTGGCTTGAATCAATGAAGCTTGGCACGGTTACGCAAACAGATGTTGCGATTATGTATATTAATGGAATTGCTAATGACAACATTATTAAAGAAGTAAAAACCCGATTAAATCGGATTGATATCGACAGTATCTTAGAAACAGGATATATTGAACAACTTATTGAGGATCAGACATTTACAACGTTTCCTACCCTCAATCATACAGAAAGACCCGATGTTGTTGCAGCTAATCTTTTGGAAGGCAGAATCGCCGTATTTGTAGATGGGACCCCTTTTGTACTTACCGCACCAGCACTTTTTGTGGAGTTTTTTCAGGCAGCGGATGATTATTATTCCCGTTTTGACATTACCTCAGGAATTCGTCTGTTAAGAGCTTTAGCATTTATTATTTCCCTTATCGCTCCATCAGTCTATATAGCAGCTACTACTTTTCATCAAGAGATGATACCAACACTGCTCGTCATCTCTATCGCTGCTCAAAGGGAATCGGTTCCTTTTCCCGCCTTTGTAGAAGCAATCGTCATGGAAGTGATATTTGAAATTTTGCGTGAGGCTGGTGTAAGACTGCCAAAAGCAATCGGACAAACGGTCTCCATAGTTGGAGCACTTGTTATTGGTCAAGCTGCTGTTCAAGCAGGGATCGTTTCTCCAGCAATGGTTATTATTGTTTCTATTACAGCGATCGCAAATTTTTCAATCCCTTCCTTTGCAATGGCAATTTCAGCTCGCTTAATTCGCTTTATTTTCATGGTACTTGCGGCTACTTTCGGCCTTTATGGACTAATTTTAGGGTTAATAGTGATGACAATTCATTTATGTAGTTTACGTTCTTTTGGTATTCCATATATGTCTCCACTGGCACCACTCATTCCCACCAATGTAGGTGATTCCGTGATTCGTATGCCAAAATGGGTGAACAGAGAAAGACCAAGATTAATTAACCAGAAAAACATTGTACGTTCAGGAAATAATCAAAAGCCGCACCCACCTAGCCAAAACCAACCCAATAATAAAAAGGATGAACCTGAATGAAGAAAAAATTGGTAACCTTATGGTTATTAATAATTGTCAGTCTCACACTGCTTACCGGATGTTGGGATAAAAATGAATTAACCGATATTTCTTTAGTAAATGCAATGGGCGTTGACAAAACAGAGGATGGAAAATTTTTAATTACACTTCAAATCATTAACCCTGGAAATGTAGCCGGAAGCCAAGCAGGCGGTGGCGGTGGTGGTGGCGGTGGTATTCCCGTTACAGTCTACAGTTCATCGGGAGAAAATATGGTTGACGCAGCAAGACGTAGTTCAAAAGAAATATCACGTAAAGTGTATTATGCCCATGCCAATCTTATTGTAATTGGAGAGGATTTCGCTAGGGAGGGAATTTATAAAATTTTTGATTCTTTTGAAAGAGATCCACAATTTCGGACTACCGCGGTTGTTGTTATTGCGGAAAATGCCAGAGCAGAGGATATGCTAAAAATGATTACTCCTATTGACAAAATTCCAGCAAATAAAATTACAAAAGCTTTAAAATTTACCGAACAAGCTTTAGGAGAAAATTTGAAAGTAAATATAGACCAAGTGGTTAGCGATTTTGTTAGTTCTGGGAAAATGCCTGTCATTAGTGGATTTAAGATGGAGGGCAATTTCGAGAAAGGAAAAGGACAAGAAAATACACAGACGACTGAAGCTGCAATGCGTTTACAAGCTGGTGGGCTTGCAATCTTCAAAGATGGAAAACTAAAGAACTGGATTTATGGTAAAACTGCACGTGGTGTTACCTTTATTTTAAATAAGATAAAACAAACAACAATAGATATTAACTGGAAAGGAAATAAAAATGCAATTTCCTTAGAAGTTACTCGAGGAAAAACTTCTGTGCGAACAAAAATGGAAAATGATAAGCCCGTAATTATTATTCATACGGAGACAGAAGGTGATATTGGAGAAACAGAGGTACCAGTTGATTTAAAAGATCCAAAAACCATTCATTTACTTGAAGTTGCTGCCACGAAGGAAATAAAAAAAGAAATAGAAAGTACAGTTAAAAAAATCCAAAAAGAAAAATCTGATGTTTTTGGGTTTGGGGATATCATCCATCGAAGTAATCCAAAAGCTTGGAAGAAACTTGAGAGAAATTGGAATGATGTAGGGTTCCCCGCACTTGAAGTAAGAGTAAAGGTAGATACATATATACGTCGAACAGGATTGCGTAATAAATCATATATGTCAGAAATAGGCACTAAATAACAGAAGGTGGTTAAAGGTGGAAAAGGCAAAAATAACAGCCTACCAATTATTTGTATTAATATTTTTATTTGAACAAGGAAGTGCACTTGTAGTTTCTTTAGGAACTGATGCAAAACAAGATACATGGCTCTCAATTTTCATCGCCATGATTGGAGGTCTATTCTTATATCTTATCTACTATCGTCTCTATCTATTTTATCCCGATCTCCCACTAACAAGCTATGTTCAAAAAATAATTGGTCCGTTTTTTGGGAAGCTATTAGGTTGTATTTACTTACTATATTTTTTTTATATTGGAGCAAGAATACTACGGGATTTCGGTGAATTATTATTAACCTTTGCCTATCCAAATACACCTATATTTATTATTATGGCAATGATGACATTGACGATCATGTATGCTGTTCATAAAGGGTTTGAAGTATTGGCAAGAACAGGAGAAATATATTTCATACTTATTTACTTTCTTGCAATATCGGGAGCTATTCTCCTTGTTTCTTCTGGACTAATAAATTTAAACCAATTAAAGCCAGTACTAGAAGAAGGTTTTGGCACTGTAATAAACGTGGCATTTAAGCAATCATTATATATTCCATTCGGTGAAGTAATTGTTTTTTCGATGATTCTTCCTTATTTAAGCAATGTCTCTAAGGCGAAACTTCCCGGCTTATTGGCATTAGCATTATGTGGAATAAACCTTGCCATTACAGACGCCATCAATGTAGCGGTTCTCGGAGAGGATCTTGTGAAACGTTCAGCTTTTCCATTACTAAGTACGATTCAGAAAATTCAAGTAGCAAATTTTTTAGAACGCCTGGATGTTTTCTTTATGCTCTTTTCTATTATCGGTGGATTTTTCAAGATTGGAATATTTTTCTACGCTGGCGTGACAGGTACCGCTGATTTATTCAAACTGAAAAATTACAAAAAGCTTATTTATCCCCTTGGATTAGTTTTTCTTTTCTTATCGATGTCTATAGCCAGCAATTTTTCTGAACAGTTAAAAGAAGGATTAATCGTTATACCTCTTTATATACATCTTCCTCTGCAAATCATCATCCCGCTATTATTACTGATGATTGCATATGTTAAAAATCGAAAGAAGACTATCGAAAAAAATTGCTAGCATGTGCAAAAAAATATTTCAGAAATAAAATTGAAATATCAGAAGGTGACCTACGGTGGAAAAGGGTAAAATAAATGCCTACCAATTATTTGTCTTAGTTTTTCTATTTGAACATGGAAGTTCACTTGTTATTGCTTTAGGCACAGAGGCTAAGCAAGATGCATGGGTTTCTATTCTTTTTGGGATGTTTAGTGGACTATTTTTATATGCTATATACTATCGTCTTTTCCGATTTTATCCTGAAATCCCATTAACATCTTATGTGCAGAAAATAATTGGTCCGTTTTTAGGAAAGATAATCGCTTTTATTTATTTATTATACTTTTTTTATATAGGAGCATTAGTTTTACGAGATTTTGGTGAATTATTATTAACATTTGCGTATCCGAATACACCGATGTTTATTATTAATTCGATGATGATTTTAGCGATTATGTATGCCATTCACAAAGGAATTGAGGTTCTGGCAAGAACAGGTGAAATATTTTTTATCCTTCTTTATTTTCTTGCATTTTCGGGATTTATTCTCATTGTTGCATCTGGTCTTATAGATCTGAGCAAATTAAAGCCAGTATTGGAAGAAGGATTGGGTCACATTCTTCATGCCACTATTACGGAAACAATCTACTTTCCATTTGGTGAAACGATTGTTTTTACGATGATTCTTCCCTATTTAAATATTCCATCTAAAGCAAAATTTGCTGTTATATCGGCAATGGTATTGAGTGGGATAAACCTAACAATTACATCAGCAGTTAATATAGCTGTTCTTGGAGTAGATCTTGTGTCTCGTTCAGCTTTTCCGCTACTAAGTACAATTCAAAAAATTGAAGTGGCTAATTTTTTGGAGCGCCTGGATGTCTTCTTTATGTTCGCCACAATCATTGGCTGCTTTTTTAAAATCGCCATATTTTTCTATGCCGCAGTCATAGGAACTAGTGATTTATTCAAATTGAAAAATCATCTAAAACTTGTATATCCACTCGGTTTAGTTATTCTGTTTTTCTCCATCTCTATAGCCAGTAATATTGCAGAGCATATAAAAAAGGGTACATCCTTTATACCCATTTATATTCATATTCCTATGCAAGTTGTCATTCCCCTATTTTTATTAATGATTGTTTTTATTAGGAATCGAAAAAATAAAGCAGAAAAAAATAATAACACGTCAGGATAGCGAGTAACAAGCAAATAAGTGATTTCCTGAAGTCTCCGATTAATATGCTTATTGGAAAAGAAACGGTGATCGTTGTTAAAGTAGAAATGTAATGGCCACACCGACTGCGCTCGTTTACTCAATGACAATTTGTATTAAGAGTGACTCTTTTTAATTTTAATGGAGACTAATCTTCTATACAGATAAATTCAATCATTTAAAGTTTCTTTAACAGTTCCTTACTTCATGTCCATAGCTTCCACCATTTCCTTTTCTTATTTTTTGCTGCAGCAGCTTGTCTGTAACTTGCTAGCATCGCTTGAAAAACTTCTTCTCTTTTCTGTATTTCTTCTGTTGATTGTTTTAATTCGTTGAGGGATTCAATTAGAAATTCTTGCTGGGCATCGAGTGACTCGGCGATATTTTTTATATCACTCTGTGCATCTTTAACAGATTCAGAAACCTCGTTCAAAACAATCTTGTTTTCATTAGAGGAATCTCCTATTCTTGCCGTTAGCCTTTCGTAAGTAGCTTCCGAACCTTTCGTAATGTCGTTTGAAAGGGTTTCGAATGTTTCAGAAGTTTGTTTCGAAGCATTCATAATTGCTTCGGAAATCTCATGGATTTCTGAAACTCTTTTATCATTGGATCTTTGGATAGATTTTGATATTTCATTTACTGTTTGTAGGAAAGCCATTGAAAGCTCGTCTTTAATTTCGGCTATCATCTCATTTCTGCTAACAACCATCTCATGTTTAAACTCCCTTAGTAACTCTTGTTTGTTGGTTTCAATTACCGTGTAAAATTGCTGAATATTTGGTTTCTGATCTTCCTTTGCCAATTCGTTTGAAATTTCTTGAGGTGCATGAACGGTTATCTCATTAGTCGAGTCGGAGCTTTGATGTAAAGATTTTTCTAATAGGGAACGAATCATGTCCTTGCTAACATTTTTATTTCGCATTTCTTTCACTTTTGTAAGCAAAATAATTTCATTCTCGGTGTAATATCTGGCACCTTGCTGTGTACGGGGAATGACAAGCAGACCATCCAAGTCCTTCTCCCACTGTCTAATTGTACCTGTTGGTATATTTATTATCTTTGAAACTTCCTTTATCGAATACGCTCGTAAAATCTGATTATTATTCATTTCGCCATTCCTTTCTTAATTTTGAATAAATAAAAGATATTAGATTTTACATATATTCTTGATAAAGGAACCCATTTTCCTGCAACATGACAAAAGATATCAAAAATAGAATATATTCAACATATTTATTAATTTTTGTACGAAAATAGTCGTTTTTTTACATCAAAAAGGCGATACCATAAAATCTAAACAGTATCGCTGTTCCTAGTTTTTTTCTTTTGTTAGGTGCTTTTATTTCACGAAATTTTCGGATCATCTTTTGAATCTATATTCATTTGCTCCAGTTCAAGTCTCAACTTCTCAGTTTCTAGCAAAAAGTTCTCATGTTTAAGCTTCTCTAATTCCAACTCTTCCCTAATCAAATTGCTTTTGATCTTGGCATTCTTCCGGATATGAGCTGTCACGATTGCAATAATAGGGATAGAAAAAATCATTATAATTGTAATAATATCAGTAAAATCATCCAAAAAAAATCACTCCATTCATATATATATCTGAATATTAAGTATACAATACATATGAAAAAAATTGAAGATAATGGTGTCAGGCACCACTTATGGACTTTTCACTTATTTTTCCGTCCCATATGGACACTTTTTACGTCTAAATGTAAAACCTTCCCTTTCTGTCCACCATGGATGGAAAAAAACATGAAATGTCCACGGATGGTGTCAGGCACCTTGTTTGGCACTTTGTTTTTTTGCCCTGGGGAAGGTGATTCGTAGTAAGGTTCCGATGCCTTTTGTGCTAGTTACATCAATGCTGCCGGACATTTCATCTATAATTTGTCTTGAAACCATAAGTCCTAATCCTGTGCCCTTTTCTTTTGTTGAATAGAACGGAAGGCCAAAATTTTCAATCGTTTCCTTGCTCATTCCTTCCCCGTCATCGGATATTGATATGTATACATGCTTCTCGTCCATTGTAACTTCTATATCGATTTCCCCGTTCCCATTTGAAGCTTCAATCCCGTTTTTAATTAGATTAATGAATAATTGTTGAACCCTGCTACTGTTTCCGATTAAATAAATAGGAAGCCTTTGAGTAAAATTCAACTGAACATTATTAAGCGTCGCGAAGGAGGATAAAGAACGTACAGCTTGTTTTATTTCACTGATAATATCAAGCTTACATTTCTCATTTGAATGGTTTTTACCAAGTGCTAAATAATCAGCAATAATAGAATTTGCCCTATCCACTTCTTCAATACATATTTTCGTGTATTCCTTTTCCGATGAGGAGAGTCGACTCGACGACTGCAAGATTTGCATAAACCCTCTAATACTTGTCATCGGATTACGAATTTCGTGAGCAACACTTGCTGCAAGCTGACCGATCACATTGAATTTTTCTGCATTTTGAATTTCTTTATGTAGTGTCATTTTTTCAACCTGTGATTCGATTAAATAGATTAGCAGCCATATGATTATCGCATTGACTAAAATAAACAAACAGAACAGCACGATATTGTTCGAAGTCATACTTACTCCTAATAATGTACTGCCTATTAAATAGTGAAGAGTCGATGCAATGGATAGAAATGCCATTGAAATAATCAGTTTTCTTTTTAATGTCCAAGAAAAAAATTGCTTTTGCCTCCCGTATATTATTATGCTGGTGACCGCAACCCCGAAAACAGCAGGCGGCACCCCTTCACCTCCAATGAAAAGGCGTATAACTATGTAAAATACAGAAACGATAATTCCTACTATATTTCCACCATAAATAAAAGAAAGGGACAAAGGGATAAGCCGTAGATCAAGAATTTTGTTTGGATTCAAGTGAACACCAAAAGTCAATGATAGTACAATCGTTATTGCGCAAGTTAATCCAAACATAATTTTATTTCTCAAATCACTTACTTTCCCATTTACAAGCACTAAATATAATACAAAAGGGAAAAGCACCATCAATACCTGAAGCAAGATTCTTTCAAACTGAAATTCCATTTGAACCATATCCCCTTTTTGATAATCTAGCTAAAGCGGCAACCCCTCGAGGGTAAAAAACAGTAATAAGTAAAGTCGGCTATTTGACTTTCCCAATGAAGCCAAATATCAGTCTTTCCTTTAACATTTTTACCCGAGGCTGATCTAGGAACTCGAGCTCTTCTTAAAACTTTGATTTTTCATTAAATATTCGATAGAGGAAAAAGAAAATCCTTTATCAAAATCTTAGAAAAAAAGAATGTTGTATTTGCGATACAGGCACTCTAAAATACTTGCTGACATAAATGCCTGTATTCCGTACAATTGAGAGTAGATGGGATGTACTAAATAGTAAGGCTCTTTTCTAAAACTTTGTTGCTTTTGAAAATAAAAACCAGCATATTCATATTTAGAAAAGATGTCCCGAAACTTAACTTTATTAGGATTTTAAACATTATACAAAATAGCCCATTCTTTACGAAAACAACCAATAGAAAAGGAGTTTTTCATGTCATGCGTACCATGCCTTTAGAAAAGCGGAAGATATCAGCTAGTCGGCTAGTATTAGGTTGTATGGGGTTCGGAGGAAATTGGGACAACAGTCCAGTAACAAATGAAGACCTGTTAATAGCGGAAAAAGCAATAGAAGCTGCTTTATCTTCTGGAATCACGATGTTTGACCATGCAGATATTTATACAAGAGGAAAAGCAGAAGAAGTTTTTGGCAAAGTATTAAAATCACAGCCAAGCTTGAGAGAGAAAATCGTCATTCAAAGTAAGTGCGGGATTCGATTTAAAGATGAGCATACACCTGGAAGATATGATTTTTCTAAAGAACATATTTTAAACTCTGTCAATGGAATATTAAAAAGGTTGGAAGTGGACTATCTTGACATCTTGCTCTTGCACCGACCTGATCCCCTAATGGAACCTGAAGAAGTTGCTGAAATCTTTTCACAGCTTAAAAGTTCAGGAAAAGTGCGTCATTTCGGTGTTTCTAATATGAATAAGGCACAAATTCAACTTCTTCAAACGTATTGTGATGAACCAATGATTGTGAACCAGCTAGAAATGAGCTTACATAAACTTGACTGGGCTGATCAAGGTGTATTAGTTAATCAGAATGCAGGCACAACCACTCATTTTGGAGATGGCTTACTTGAATATAGTATGGTTAATGATATCCAAATTCAAGCATGGTCTCCATTGGCAAGAGGGATTTTTACAGGAAATAAGATAGATCATCCTACTGAAGCCGAGATGAAAACGAAGGAATTAGTTGAAAAAATGGCGAAGGAAAAAGACACAACGAGAGAAGCAATTGTCCTCGGCTGGTTAATGCGCCATCCAGCAAAGATTCAGCCTGTAATTGGTACCACTAATCCTGAACGTATTCAGAATTGTCAGGATGCCATCCGTCAATCCGAATTAATGACTAGAGAAGAATGGTACTCACTTTACGTATCTTCAAGAGGAAACATATTGCCATAATGATGAATTAACCATCTTAGGAAAAACTTTTTGCATCTTTCTAAAGATGAGAGATCGAGGTAAGAAAAGCAGAAATCGGCGAGCTAGCCGATTTCTTTATTCTTCAATTCTATCTTAGATTAAACCTATAAAACATATAAAATCTCGAAATGTAGGAAATAATCATCTATTTAAGATAAAATACGAGTTCCACCGCTATTAAATAGCAACTAAATCTAAATGATCTATATTTGATACAATTTCTTCACCAATTGCGATGGATGCTGTAGCTGCGGGGGATGGTGCATTGCATACGTGAATTGACCTTTTACTTTTTATAATCATAAAATCATCTATTAGCTTTCCATCAATTGATAGTGCCTGTGCACGTACACCGGAGTCTGCTTCTACTAAATCATCCTTTTCTATGTCAGGGACTAATTTTCTTAATGATTCCAAAAATTTATTTTTGTTAAATGAACGGTACATTTCTGCAAGGCCATACTTCATATTTTGTTTTGCAATTTTCCAAAACGCTGGATAAGACAATACATCGTAAATATCGTTCAAGTCAAAGTCTGTTTTCTTATACCCCTCTCTCTTCAATGCTAAAACAGCATTAGGACCTGCATGGATCTCACCATTCGTCATTCTTGTTAAATGTACTCCGAGAAATGGAAATTTCGGATCTGGTACTGGATAGATTAAGTTCTTTACTAAATGTGACTTAGATTCCTTCAGCTTATAATATTCACCCCGAAATGGAATAATTTTCATTTTTGGATCTATTCCTGCTAATTTTGCTATTCTATCACTAAATAGGCCGGCACAATTAATCAAGTGTTTCGTATAAAATGTTCCTCGATTCGTCCCAACAATAATTTCATTATCATTTTCATGAATTTCTTCAACTGCTGTTTCTGTTTTTAGTTCGCCTCCTCGATTTAACATATAATGAGCAAAAGCCTCCGATACCTTTTTATAATCTACTATCCCAGCCATCGGAACCTTAATTGCAGCAACCCCATTGACAGATGGCTCTATATTTTGCATTTGATTTTTATTTAATTTTTCAATCTTTAAACCATTCTCCAGGCCACGATTATACAATTTATCTAATTCTATTAATTCTCTATCTTCAGTAGCGACAATAATTTTTCCACAAATATCATAATGAATCCCATACTCTTGGCAGAAGTGAATTAACTTCTCTCCACCTTCTTTTGCAAATTTTGCCTTTAAGCTGCCAGGCTTGTAGTAAATCCCTGAATGAATAACACCACTATTTCTCCCCGTTTGATGTGCTGCCCATTCACTCTCTTTTTCAAGCAGTAATAGTTTGGCTTTTGGATACTTTTTCATAATGGTATATCCGGTTGAAAGACCGACTATTCCACAGCCTATAATAAGAAAATCATAGTGCATATTCTTCCATCTCCCTTTTCGTTCCCATAAAATATTTGTCAGACAATTTTTTGTTGAAAGACACTAATTTGACAATTCATATTTTTATAACTATTATCATATTAGTATTTTACTTTCTTTTCTACTTGAGCACAATAAAAAATCTGAAATTTCACAATAAAATATGTATGACAATTTTGAATAAAAAAGGACGAAATAAAAATGAAAAAAGAAAAAAACATTTTATCTAATCATATTGTTCGTGACATTATTTCAAAGATTAATAGTGGGGAATTTCCTGTGCACTCTAAGCTTCCCCCAGAGCTAACTTTAGCAAAGAATTATAATGTTGGCCGATCTACAGTTAGGGAAGCACTTAGCGGATTAAAATCCCTTGGAATTCTTTCCTCGAAACAAGGAGGGGGGCATTATATTGGTGAAGTTGACGTCCATTTTTTATTAGAAAATTTTGAGATAAACACAGAAGAGTATTTAGAAATTAAGGCACTCTTTGAATTAAGATATATTTTGGATACAGAGGCTGCATTCTTTGCTGCTGAAAGAAGAACTGAAGAGGATTTAGTGGAATTACGAAAAGCCCTGACCGATTTTAAGCAAACCCTGCTTTCAACAAGTGATTCTGGCCGCGATGCCGATTTCAATTTCCATAAAGCTATGGTAAATGCTACCCATAATCCTTTTATGATTAAAGTATTGCATGACTTATCGGAAAAATATCAAAAAGCTCTAAGTGTTACTCTAAAGCAAAATATCGGACTAAACGAAAAAAGGCATGCAGTATATAAGGAACATGAAGACATTTTGAAAGCCATTGAAGAAGGAAAGCCAGAATTAGCGAAGGTCTATTGTAAAATACATCTAGATAATGTACAGAAAAAGCTCAATTTTTTATATCTTTTTAATCAATAGGCTTGGAAAAATAATAGGAAAGAGCTGACCATATATGAAAAACCTCCCCATGCTTTAAGGGAGGTTGCTTTATAGGAATATTATATTCACATGTTAGGCCATGATTAAAACAAAAACTACCTATTTAAAAATTTAACACACACAGGGTCAGGAACAACCACATCAGACTGAATAAGTGTTAATTTTCCTGTAGTTGCATTTCTTCTATATAGGACAAGATTGCTGGAATTTTGGTTTGAAGCGATAAGAAATTTTTCTGTAGGGTCTAATACAAAATCCCTTGGCCAATCGCCTTCTGTTGGAGTGTGTTCGACAAATTTGAGTTCACCAGAATCTTGATTGACACTAAAAATAGCAATACTGTTATGTCCTCGGTTCGCTGCATACACAAAGCGTCCATCAGAAGAAATATGAATCGCGCTTCCTTGACTATTCTCTGTAAAATTGTCCGGAATAGCAGAAATATATTGGAGCTCTGTAAAACTTCCATCTTCATGATTGTATTTTAATGCCGCGACCTCTGAACTCATCTCAGTCATAAGATAGGCAAATCGTCCATTTGGATGGAAGGTTAGATGCCGTGGACCACTTCCAGGTTTAACAGAAAGATGGTTTAATTCTTTTAATTGACCATAGTTTACTTCATAAGTAATTAGCTGATCAATTCCTAAATCTACAACAGCAACATATTTTTCGTCGGGTGTGAATCCTGCATAATGAACATGTGGTTTTTCTTGTCTTTCTTTGTTCGGACCTGAACCTTTATGCTCAATAATGGACGCTGCTGGTTTTAGGCTGCCATCAACGTTGATTAGATATGCTTCAACCGTTCCTTTATGATAATTTGCTGTCACGACTGTATGGTGTTTATCATCAACGCTTACATGGCAAGGAGAAGCTCCTTCTAATAATTGTTTGTTGATTTCTTTTAATTCTCCCGTTTGTTTATGAATGGAGTAAGCAGCTGCACCACCTAATTCACCTTCTTTTACGACAGAATAGAGAAATTGATTATCATGACTAATCTCCACATATGTAGGATTGTCTAACTTAGCTACAGCCCTAACATCCTGAATTCTTTCTGCTTCTGTATCTAATGTAAAAGTGTAGATCCCTTCGCTGTTCCCTTTTGTATATGTTCCTACATATCCAATAAACTTTGTATTTTCACTCATAGTTATATTCTCCTTTATATCTTACATAATGAAGTATGTTTAGTTATGATACATCAAGCTTTCTCTTTTTAGTTGAAGAAACTAATGAGGATCTGTAATGCCCTGGAGATATTTCTCCCGCTTTTATATTCGTTTTTGAAAATATAGCTTCTAAATCATGCAATCCAAATTCATTTGAAAGTTTGATCATGATCTCAGCACATGCTTGAGCATCACTTAATGCATGATGGTGATTGATGATATCTATATCAAAATGATCACAAATCGACTTAAGTGAGTAACTTGGTTTCCCTGGTATCAATCTTTTAGAAAGCTGATAACTACAGAGCAGTTTACTCTGAACAGGCATGATATTGTAACGATTTAAGTTATCTCTTAATGCATATCCATCAAAAGATAGATTATGAGCAATCATAATTTGATCCTTCAATCTATCTTGTATCGACTCATAAAACGTGTTAAAAGTTGGTGCTCCTTCAGTATCAGATAACCGAATTCCGTGGATGTATGTATTCATTCCGTCAAAAGGTTCCTCTGGATCAATCAGTGAATAAACTGTATCTACAATTTTATTCTTTTCTACAAACACCATTCCTACTGCACAAATACTATGTCTATTACGATTGGCTGTTTCGAAATCAATAGCTATGAAATTTTTCATGGATAACTCCTTTCAAAACATACTTAATCTAAGTGGTATTAGGAATCAAATTAATGAAGATATCTAGCAGTTTTACTCGTGGGGATAATATCCCTATTCTAACATATTTCATTCGGATTTTCTGTTACATTATTTCTTTACAACATTCATAATTAATTGGATGACACCAGTTTTAATAGTTAAATTATTTATAGCTATTTAAATATAGGAAATTTGTACTATTTTTTGAAAAAGTGATAGGATATAATGTTTTATGAATACATTAACCAACAATATTTTAAAAAGGATCCTATGAAAATATCAATTGTATTCGGCAATCCATTACTTGTATTCAAGTGATTGCGAATGTAATCCTTATCGATCAGAGTAAATAAAAAAGCACAACTACTCTTATAGGTTCCTTAGTATTATTTTAATTCTAGTAGGAGGATAGTTAATTTAGCCACTATGGAAATCTCAAGTAACTATCATTTACCACTTGTTTTTCTATCAATTATTATTGCGATAATCGATTCTTTTGCAGCATTAGATTTAGCCATTCGAATCGCAAAAGCAAAAAAAGGTATCTCACGCAACATATGGTTGATATGTGGTGCATTTGCTATGGGCATGGGAATTTGGTCGATGCATTTTATCGCGATGCTGGCGTTTCATTTATCCATTAATGTTTCCTATAATTTAGTAGTCGTTATTGTATCCATTGTTCCTGCTATTCTAGCATCATGGTTAGCTTTAAGAATTGTAACCAAGCCTTCATTGAAAACGGCACAAGTTATCATCGGTGCTTTTTTTATGGCTATAGGAATTGTTTCAATGCACTATATCGGGATGGAAGCGATGGTGATGAAAGGGAATATTACCTATAATCCTTTTTTGTGGGGGCTTTCCGCTGTCATTGCTTTTATTACGTCATTAGTAGCTTTATATCTATTATTTTCAATCAGACAAAATTCCGAAAGACCAAGAGTCTGGTTACGAAAAACAATAAGCGCGATTATTATGGGGTTTGCTATATCTGGTATGCACTACACTGGAATGGCAGCCGCTACGTTCAACCACGATTGCAATCAAATGAATATGTCTGGCGTTTCGTTCGATAGTACGTTTTTCGCCTATGTAATAGGTTTAGGGATGTTAATCATTTTAGGTGTAGTGTTTATTAGCGTTATTGTCGACAAACGCTTTGAATCACAAGTTGTAGAGTCGGAAAGGAAATTTCAATCCGTTATAGAGTCAGCCAATGATGCGATTATTATTATGGATAGTGAGGGAACCATTATTTCGTGGAACAACGGTGCACGGAATATTTTCGGCTATGAGGAAAGGGAAATTATCGGTAAAAATCTACAAGTTATTATGCCCAATTCATATAGAGTCACACATCAAGAGGGAATGAAACGCTTTATTTCCACAGGTCAACCTCATGTTATTGGAAAAACAGTCGAACTAGAAGGATTACATAAAGACAGCAGCGTCTTTCCGATTGAACTTTCTCTAGCGACATGGGTAGAGGAAGGAAATACATATTTTAGCAGCATGATAAGAGACATAACAGAGAGAAAAAGAACGGAAGCGAAAATTAACCAAATGGTTTATCTCGACCCTTTGACCGGATTGCCGAACCGCCGTTTATTAAATGACCGGCTCAGTCTAGCATTGGATCAAGCAGAAAAAAATAAACAAACCATAGGTATTATGTTTATCGATTTGGATCGTTTTAAATATATAAATGATACACTAGGACATGCGATTGGTGACAAATTGTTAATAGATGTTGCCAAGCGAATACAAGCATGCGTGAAGAAAACAGATACGGTTTGTCGCCAAGGTGGAGATGAATTTATCATACTTTTCCCAAATACAACTACCGATGAAATAACAAAAAAGGCTCAAAAAATAATCGATTTAGTTGGTCAATCGTTAATGATAAATGAGCATGAAATGTTTGTCACTCCTTCAATCGGTATAAGTTTATATCCGACTGATGGCTGGGATATAGAAACGCTTATTAAACATGCAGATACGGCGATGTACCGTGCAAAGGAACATGGAAAGAATAATTTTCAGTTTTATACACCGGATATGAATGAAGCAGTAACAAAGAAAATGCAACTCGAAATTGGAATGCGTAAAGCATTGGAACGCGGGGAATTTAAGCTTCATTATCAGCCACAAGTAGATGTCAAAACAGGTAATATCATCGGGGTTGAAGCGCTTATCCGTTGGCTGCATCCGGAGTTGGGGCCAATCTCTCCTGCTGAATTTATTCCTCTTGCTGAGGAAACAGGACTAATTATCCCTATCGGAGAATGGGTACTTTATGAAGCATGTCGCCAAAATAAAGCTTGGCAAAACATGGGGTATCCCCCAATAAGAGTAGCTGTTAATATTTCATCACGTCAATTCCAACAACCAAATTTAGTCGATGTCGTAAAGCATACCTTAAATGAGACAGGACTCGATTCTGAGTATCTTGAACTTGAGTTAACGGAAAGCATCATCCAAGATTCAAACTACGCTATTACAACCATGGAAAAATTAAAAGAAATGGGAATTCGTCTATCTATTGATGATTTTGGAACGGGATATTCCTCTTTAAGCTACCTTAAACTTCTACCTATTAACAGCTTAAAGATTGATCAGGCCTTTATAAAAAACATCTTTACAGATGCAAAGGATACTGCTCTAGTTCAAACAATTATCGACATGGCTCATAACTTAGACTTAAAAGTAATCGCCGAAGGGATTGAATCGAGCGAACAGCTTTATTATCTTCAACAAAGACAGTGCAACGAGGGACAAGGATACTTTTTTAGCCGTCCTATACCTGCTGAGGAAATGTTGAGAGTTTTCGATAGACAAGTCTTGATTATTGATTATTAACAAAATCTAACCGGACATTAAAAGGGTGATCCACAAAGTTTTTCAACTTTATGGATCACCCTTTTTTATCGTTTCGGAAATTATAAAATATTCGCACTGTGGATATCTTTATAAAGAGCGAGGATTACGTCTAGCGCAAGCAGCCGTCGGCTAGAGGATTTCTCCGTCTTCTCCCTACGATAAGTCAACATCAGGTGAAATTTGAAGTGCCAATTTCACTAGCTCGTGAACTACCTCACCGTGTTTCCTTTATCTCAGTCGAAGACTACAAAATCCGTACGCCGATGATCAAGGCGCTTCCGCTTTTGTTCCTACTGTACCTTTTTCATTTGTTTGCTTCGCAGTTGTCCACATGCTGCGTCGATATCTGTTCCGTGTTCCTGGCGTACGACACAATTGATTCCATTCTTCTTCAATGTATCATAAAAGGTCATGATGGATTCTTTTGTACTTCTTTCGTATTGAATATGCTCACTAACAGGGTTATACGGAATTAAGTTCACATAGGCTAAATGACGTTTATTTTGCAGAAGTTTTGTAAGCTGCAGAGCTTCCTCTTTATGATCATTAACATCGTTTAGCAAAATATATTCAAATGTGATTCTTCTATTCGTTTTCTCTAGATAATAATCAATTGCCGGCATTAACTTTTCTAATGGGTAGGCACGATTGATTTTCATGATTTGCGTACGTAGTTCATTATTTGGTGCATGTAAGGAAATCGCTAAGTTTACTTGTAAATCCAGGTCAGCGAATTCATAGATTTTAGGGGCAAGGCCACTCGTTGAAACAGTGATATGTCTTGCTCCAATAGCCAAACCTTTTGGAGAATTAATGATTTTTAAGAAGGAAACTAAGTTCGTAAAGTTATCAAATGGTTCACCGATCCCCATGACAACGACATGACTGACTCTTTCACCTTTTCCAACTTCATCTAAATGTAATTGCACGTTCATAATCTGATTAACGATTTCTCCACTCGTTAAATCGCGATTTTTTCTTAATATTCCACTTGCACAGAAAGAGCAGCCAATATTACAGCCTACTTGGGTTGTTACACAAACCGATAGACCATACTTTTGTCTCATTAGGACGGTTTCAATTAGATTTCCATCTGGTAATTTAAATAGAAATTTAACGGTTCCATCCTTTGATTCTTGCTTAATCTGTTGATCTAATACATGGGTATCAAAATGCTCTTCTAATAATTGAATACATTCCTTATTAATATTAGTCATTTCAGAAAAGCTCTTTACCCGTTTCTGATATAACCATTCCCAGACTTGTTGAGCCCGGAATTTCTTTTGACCATGTTCTAAAAACCATTCTGTCAATTGCTCTATTGTTAATCCATAGATGGATTCCTTATTCATTCGTTACCCTCTTTTCAAAGCAGTACTTTTTACACATAATTTATATTTTACATCAATATGTGATGATTTTCTATCACTATCTCTTTGGTACCTTATTGTTCCAATATAATAGAAAGAAAATACATGCTATGCTTCTTCCGATACTTTCTTTGCGAGTTCTGTAATATAATCAAAGAATTCATCACGATTCGCATCATAAACCACATTCACTGGACGTTCTTTCCGCGTGAATTTGACTCCGCTACATCAAGACCACCATTTCCAAATCGATCTATAATTTTCCGACTAGAAAATACGGCCGGTTCTAAATAACAATCTGCAGGAATAACCGATATTCCGGTTAATTCAACTGAGAATAATATAGCAATTATCAGCGATGACAGAGCTATATAAATCTGTTACCTAACATAAATTTTTTATAGTATTTATATCTGAAGTTTAGCCACCACTATTTTATCATGATCATTATCTTAGACAACTTGATTATAGCCATTTTTTACAATCAGGCGTATAATTTTCCTTAGTTGAATAAAGGAGGGAACAATGATGGGGGAACTTTCCCGAACCCGCACAGCGCTTTTAATAACATTTCTCGTACTCGTGTGGGGATTATGCTGGCCCATTTATAAAATTGCTCTAAATTATACACCGCCCATTTTATTTTCAGGAATGAGAACATTATTAGGCGGAATCCTGCTTCTAATCATATCAATTCCTCGCTATAAACATATCCATTTCAAAGAGACTTGGTATATTTATTTAATATCGACTGTTTTCAATGTGATATTATTTTTCGGATTGCAAACGGTAGGACTGCAATACCTGCCATCAGGATTATTTTCAGTCATTGTTTATTTTCAGCCGGTATTAGTCGGAGTTCTAGCTTGGTTATGGCTCGGTGAGAAAATGTCTGGGTTGAAAATTCTTGGCCTTATTCTTGGCTTCCTTGGTGTTATGGTCATTAGTTACAAAAGTTTTAGTGGACAATTATCAATAACAGGAGTGGTAATAGCACTCATTACCGCTTTAAGTTGGGCTATTGGGACTGTTTTTGTGAAAAAAGTCGGAAATAAAGTCGATGCTCTTTGGCTTATCACTATCCAATGTTTCATTGGAGGCATGGTAATGACTGGTATTGGATTTGGTACAGAAAGCTTTGCTGCAATCGAATGGTCAGCACCTTATGTGTCAGGTTTATTATTTGGGGCGATTTTCGGTATCCCTTTAGCATGGCTTGTTTATTTTATCCTAGTCAGATCTGGTGAAGCGAGTAAAATCGCAACGTATACTTTTCTCGTTCCATTAATTGCCCTTGTGCTCGGAACAATCTTTCTCCATGAAGCAGTTACGATCTATTTAATCATTGGACTTATCCTTATTGTTACTAGTATTTACTGTGTTAATCATAAACCGAAACATCAATACGTCTCTGCTTCACACATACATTCGGCAAAATAAATTTAGTAAGGCTCTTTTCTTAAACTTTGTTGCTATTTGTAAATAGAGTAAAAATCGGTAGAGATTTTACACAGTAAATATCTAGTAGGATTTTTACGGTTATTTTCCGCTATCAATATAAAATATAGGATGTAGAAAAGAGCACGACACTATATTTATTCAGGCTTCACCACTATATGCGAAAAGCAACAATCTATGCGGAAACAGCCTTTAATAAAAAACACCCGATTTACCTATTTAGGATAAAATCGGGTATTTTACATATAACTTTTCCATATATATATCAATCAAAAGTAATTTTGCGTTAATATGTTTTGTGTGTACCTGCAGTGGACTTGTCTTTTACTAATAATTGACCAGCAGAAAGCAGCTTGCTTCCATTAATAGCAAGGAATAATGAAATCGCTAAGAAAGCAAGATCTAATTCATAGCCTGCCATTTTGCCATCGCCTAAGAATCCAACAGCTAATTTCACTTTTATTATTGCACCAAGCATTACAAGTACAAACAATACTGAAACAACACGCGTTCCCAATCCAATAATTAACGCGATTCCTCCAACCAGTTCAATACTAGCAACTATATAAGCCATAAATCCTGGTATTCCAATACTATCAAACCAACCGGCTATATTTTCAATTCCTCCTTGAAACTTTACAAATCCATGAACGAAAAAGATTATCCCAATGATGATTCGTAAAATAACTGCACCAACTTCATTTTTAAAATTCATTCATATTCACTCCTATTTAATTGTATTGTTTTCCATATCTCCGAGATAAACAGAGAAATATATATCAGGATTACTTAACGTTTTGTCTTTTACTCATTGGCACACCAGCTATACCCCAATTTTCTTGTGGGACGTCATGTAATAAAACTCTGATTGTTTCAGGTGAATTCCCTAATGTCCTGCTAATTGCCTCCGTAATCTCTGAAATCAATTGATGTTTTAATTCTTTAGATCTTCCTTCAAGCAAGTGTACTTGTACAATTGGCATTTTAATCCCTCTCACTAATTATCTGACAGTTAAATCAATTGTAGCTAATTGATCAAATTCAACTTCAATGAAATCCCCGGTCAAAACATGAATTGCTTCCGTTATTCCTCCAGTTAGTACAATCATTCCAGGCTCAATACAAAGTCCTGAGGAATTTAACATCTTAACCAATTCAACTACCGAACGTACAGGATGTCCCATAACAGCGGACCCTTTTCCTTCTTGAATTACTCTACCATTCAACTTCATTCGGACATTGATGTTTTCCCATTGAAACTGATCAGGCGTATATTTTTGTTTTAGAATCAAAAATTTTGCACTAGAAGCATTATCAGCAACCACATCAATCAGATTAAAAGAAAAATCCCGATAACGACTGTCAATCACTTCAACTGCTGGCATAATGCATTGAGTAGCCTGCCAAACATCTTGCTCAGTGACATTATTTCCTTGGAGTTTTTTATTCATTATAAAAGCAAATTCTGGCTCCACTCGTGGATGAATCAATCCATCTAAAGATAATTCCTCCGTAGAGATCTCCATTGACTTTAATAATCTTCCGTAAATAGGCTGATTGACTCCTACTGATTGCTGCTTTGCAAAACTTGTTAGCCCCATTTTCCAGCCAACAAATTGGACGCCATTTTGTATTTCTTTTTCCATGTTCATTTCTTGAATCTTATAAGCATCCTCAATAGTAATATTAGTATATCGTGATGTGATTTTATCCATTTCTACAGCGTTTTTTTGATGATGATAAATTTCATTAGCAATGCTATTTAGATTCATGTATTCTTTCCCCACTTTTACTAAAATCCTTTTAAATTATCCAAATTGCCAAACACTGTGACTAAGGTTTCCATATCGAAAACTACGATGAAGTAATGTCGATTTTGGATGATTGTCGGCTGCACCCATTGCATAAAAGATTGGAATGAAATGCTCGTTCCCGTATGGTGGAACCGCTAGTGGTGCATTGGGAGCAAGTGAATTATAGTTAAATAGGGTTTGTAAATCCCAGTTTTCAAGGTTTTTTGCTAACCAATCATCAAATTCAAGCGCCCATGGATCAACCTCTCCATTGTCAGCCCACTTTAAAGCTCTTAAATTGTGAACAGTCCCTCCGCTCGCGATGATTAATATATCCTTTTCTCTTAATATCGATATAGCTTTTCCGATCTTATATTGCTGCTCCGGAGTAAGGTTCGGATTCACCGACATGGCGATTACCGGAATTTCCGCATTCGGATACAGCATACGAAGAACGATCCATGCCCCGTGATCCAAACCACGAGTTGTTTCATTCTTAAAGGAAATACCATTCTGGGTGAGTAGCTCCTCTATTTCTTGTGCATGATCAAGATTCCCATGAGCAGGATACTTGATAGAGTATAAGGCAGGATCAAACCCGCCGAAATCATAGATCGTACTATATTGATCAACTCTGCTTACTTGTTGAACCTCGGATTCCCAATGAGCAGAAAACAATACAATAGCTTTTGGGCGAGGTAAACTTTGACCTAATTGATTTAAAAATTTTGTATAATCGTTATTCTCAATTGCAAGTAATGGTGAACCATGAGCAATAAATAATGATGGTAACATCTCTATTTCCCCCCTATTTTCTGTATTTGAGATTGTTTATCTTTGTAAATCATTTAAAATCCATGATTGATAATCTTGAAGATTATTTTCGGATACTGTGTGCCCTACTGGATAAGATTTAAACGTTACAGGAACACCAAGTTTAGTAAAATAATCTACATTTTCTTTTCCCCATTCATATGGCAGGACCTGATCGTATTCACCATGTGATATAAACACTGATAAATGATTGCCAAGGTTTATCTTGTATTCTTCCTTTACAAATTGAGGAATATAACCACTAAGTGCAACCACACCTTTAATTTTGTTACCAAATTTGAGGGCTAATGTCATTGATACAATAGCTCCCTGGCTAAAGCCCATCAAGTATATCTGGTTTAAATCAAGTGGATAGTTTTCGGATGCATAATCAATAAAGGTTGTTAATTTATTGATCCCCTCATCGAATACTTCTCGGTGAGGTTTGCCATAGCCTTGGATTGTAAAATAAGCAAATCCCGGTCCATGTGATAGATGTCCCCTGACACTAAAGATATAGAAGAAGTCCTCTAGACCATTAACTAGTGAAAGAATATTGTGTTCATTACTTCCAATACCATGCATAACAAACAGTGCAGGATACTTTTTCCCAGGAACAATATCCTTGGGACGGCGAATTTCATAAATCATTGGTGTTTCCATGAGTTTAACCTCCTTGTCAATAACAAATGATATATAAAAATAAAAAGTCTAATTTAATGGGATATAAAATGTTTCGATCCACAAAGTTTCTTTATATGAATCTTTGTTCTTTTATAGAATACAAAACTAAATATAGCATGTCAACGATTTTTTTGTTAATATGAAATTAAATTCACTATTAGAAAACATTTGAGGTGATAATTATGGATATCGGTTCTAAAATACGAGCGATTAGAAATAGAAAAAAAATTACGATTGCACAAATGTGTGAAGAGACAGGGCTTTCGAAGGGATTTATAAGCAATGTAGAAAACAACAACACTTCACCATCAATAAGTACATTACAAACTATTGCTGCTTTCTTAAAAGTACCATTACCCTATCTTCTTTTAGAAAAAGATGAACAAATGACGGTAATAAGAAAAAACGAACGTGAAGTAACGACCTCAAAAGAACTCGATTTAAAGGTTGAGCATTTAGCAACTAGAGGAGGATTAAGTGTTAGATTGGTGGAAATCCCATCAGGAGCTTCAACAGGTGAAAAAAATGCACATGAAGGTGAAGAATGCCACTTAGTTCTCAAGGGGAAAATTCTCGCAGAACAAGGAGAAGACTCCTATATATTAGAAGAGGGAGATACATTTAGTTGGTGCGCCAGTGTCCCTCATTACGTTAAAAATATAGGGGATGAGATTGCTTCAATTTTAATTGCTGTATATACCGAAGGATCGGAATAAACAGCAATGAAGGTTAAGTTTGTTTATTTGAATTTTATTTAAAGGCCTTTTTAAGCAATGCTGTTGTTTCTGATAAAGTTCTGGAGGGGATTATACTCCATATAGAAATCGCTCATGTGACTCTCCAGGTAATTTTATCAACAGTAGCCATTGACAATGACAATCAATAGGCACACTCCATTATTCAAAAGCAGGAGAAATTTTTATTTTTCGTAATCTTAAAAAATTCCACTTTCCTTTTGGTAGTTGTCCATATCTTTTTTTCGCATATCACATATCATATTATACGAGCTAACCTCGAAGCACCCATCCATGGAGCTCATACCTGAATCACCTCTACGGAAAGGTAGTGATATCATTATTGCTACCTTTTTTGGTGTTATCTAATTTTTATTTCCTAAACGAGAACAAAGAATTCCCGATTTTTCTTACAACTAATATTGTCAAAAGCAATTACGATAAACACATATTACTTGCTTAAATGGGAATTTTATTAATATCTTTAAAATTAGGAGATTAACAAAATGAACATAAAAATATTTAAGGTAATTAATCAGTTTTCTGGACGCTGTTCTCCAATCGATTTACTGATGATATTGATTTCAAATAAGATTCGTTATGTGTATATTTTTGTATTAATTTTTATGTGGTTTAGAAATGATTTTTATAAAAAAGTGTCTTATAATGCTGTAATATCTTCAGGAATTGCATGGTTTATTTACGCAATGATAAAATTGTTTTATTTTAAACCACGTCCTTTTGTGAAGCATCATGTCGGAATACTTACTCCTTCCAAAAAAGATTCTTCCTTTCCAAGTAAGCATACTATGCTAGTGTTTGCAATATCTACTTCTATCTTTCTTTATAACCGTATTCTAGGTTCAATTATGTTGGCATTATCAGTATTGACGGGCTTCTCTCGTATTTGGGTGGGACACCATTATCCATCTGATATTATTGGAAGTGCATTTGTCGCCTCCACGACCAGCACTATATTGAACTGTTGGAACTTTTTCAACAAAACTAAGGGGAGGCTGAAGAGGCTCCACTAAGTGAAGCCTCACTATATATCTTTGGTATAGGATTTTTTTAGATACTAAATCCTTAGAACATTTTTTAAATTTGATATAAAAAAAACGCATTTTCTATAGGAAAGAATGCGCCTGTATAATGTTATTAGTTTTCTCCTCCCCTTCCTATTCACAATTTCCTCACAATAAATGTATCCGCAAGAAGTTCCCAATTCTGAGGGAAAGGATAGCCGAGTACCCAATAACTAACGCCTCTTAGTCCATAGTTCTTTACCAAATCGAACTTTGCTTCTGCGCTTCTTGCGTCCTCAAACCAAACCTCATGTGTACGTCCTTGGTTGTCCTCGTACCGAAAATATGGTGACTGGGTTGTCTCGTCATATTTAATGTCTGCTTCATGTTGAATAGCACGTCTGATTGCTTCTTGCATGTCGAATGTCTCTGCTTCCTGTCCTTCCTCATGTGGAACAAGCCAGTCTCGTGCGTAGACTTGGAAGCCCATAAAAATTTTGTTTCTTGGAATCACAGTAATTGCATAATCTAGGACACGCTTGATTTGATTAATTGGAGAGATCGCCTGTGGCGGACCCTTACGATACCCCCATTCATATGTCATGAGTACTACAAAGTCGAGGAGCCTTCCGTGAACAGGATAATCATGTGCTTCGACTAACAATCCCTTTTGACCGGAGCTTGTTTTTGGGGCAAGTGAAGAGGAAACAAAATAGCCTTCACGATGCAGCCTATCTACTGCTCTTTCCAGAAAACGATTATAGTGTTCACGATCCTCAGGTGATACATTTTCAAAATCTATGTTTAATCCACGGTAACCTTTATTTTTCATCGTATTGATGATCGTTGTTAATAATTTTTCTACTAAGCCAGAATTAGAAAGAATTGTATGTGCCAGATCAGTTCCTGCTTCTGTAGGGGAAAAATTCGTTATGCACATCATCGGGACAACCCCAGCGGATTGTGCTGCTCGAATAGTCGGGGTGTCATCAATCACTTCAAGAGTGCCATCTTGCTTCATCCTGTAACCAAATGGACTTACATATGTTAAATCATATGCTACTTCACGGACATGCTGTGCACCCGTTTGCCCATATACATTTGTAAAACCGTTCACATCAATGATTGGCTTTGGTCTCTGAGGAATCCTTAAAACTTGACCGATAGTAATACTCGAAGGATCAGTTATTCTATTGGTCTGCATTATTGCTTGAACAGTCGTTCCATATTGTCTTGCAATATTATAAAGGGTATCATGTTCTTTTACTGTATAATAAATAACTGGAAGAGTGAGCCTTTTTCCTGGATAGATGTTGGAAGGACTTGTTAGGTGGTTTGTTTGCATAATTTCCTGTACAGTTGTTCCAAAACGAATAGCGATATTTCCAAGAGTATCTCCTGGACTTACTCTATACTGTAGATACGGTTCAGGAATCAATAGTGCTTGGCCGATTACTAAACTATTCGGATTTTCAAGACCATTAACCTTAACAATTTGGTTGGTACTCACACCATATTGCCGGGAAATCTTCCACAAGATATCCCCCTTACTTACCACATGGATTTTCACATACTAACCCCACTTTCCCTTATTATTCACTTCATTATATTCTACGAAACACCCCTATATGTTTGGCTTTATTATTGATTAAAAACTCGTATATCTTATTTTCCTTGAGCATAAAAAGATTACTAATTAAAATCATCCATACAATTTTCTAAGAATATACAGAAATTTTATTATTACTATGAATTAATAAGAACTCTATTGTAATTTTTTAGATACTTCTGTAATACAAATGTAATATTGTAACTCTTTTGTAACCATTTTGATTGGTAAATAATTTATGATGTTTTTAGTTGATCAAAACCATATTAAAAATCACTTCTCTTTTTTATAAATATTTTACCTAACTAGTCATTTTTCAGGAGGAATCTTTAAATGAAAAAAATCTTTACTGCTATCATAATCGGAGTGATATTTTTATCATCAAGTTTAGCTGCCTATGCTCAAATGTCATCAGAGAGTCTCACAGCAAGTAAAGCCTTATCGATTGCCCAGAATGCTCGTACCCAATATTGGAGTGCATTAAATGGATATGATATTAAAAGCAACAAAACATGTTTTCAAAAAACATTTACATATAAAAAGACAGAATATCGATATTTATGCAAAGAATTTAATACTAAGAAAAAACTAGTCAATTACTTAAATAAAGTTTTTACGCAAAATGCAATTGAAAAAGGCTTAAAGGATTATCGTTTCATTAAATATAAAGGAAAATTAGCACAACCAGTTGGTGATGGTGGAAGTGCATTAAATTGGAATAAAGCGAAAGGAAAAGTCATTTACAAGAAAAAAGGGGTTCGATTATTCGAGTTTTCAGTACCAAATGAAGAAACAGAAAAAACTGTAAAAGTGAAAGTAACCTTTGTTAATGTTAAAAATAAATGGTTAATTAATGCATTGGATAGTGTTAGATAATTAAACAATGGGACAAGGGACCAGGCCCTTTGTCCCTCGATTTTTTCGCGAGAAATCTAATTGATTCAACGAACCCAAGTTTCTTTTCGAAAACTCAGACTCTATCTGCGCGAAACATTGTATGAACTGCACAAATATTAGTTAGAAGTGCTCTAGTTTGGTCCGAACTGCACGAAATAGAACTTTTTCCTATCATGCATTTCGAAAGAAGTTTGATACATATGTTTTTACCAGTTATATTTACAAAAAAAGCTACGAATCAATTTCGTAGCCTTTTTTCCTATTTTTACACAACTAATGCTTCATTTACGATAAATTCAGCTTCTGTATTTGCCTTAACTTTATCTAATGTAACTCCTTCTTGCAATTCGACTAATTCCATACCGCAATCGGTAAATCGGAATACAGCTAGGTCGGTTATTAAACAATGAACAACCCCTTTTCCTGTTAGTGGAAGGGTACAGGTTTTTTTAACTTTTGATTCACCATATTTATTCACATGATCCATAATTACGACGATGCGTTTAGCACCTTGGACAAGGTCCATTGCTCCACCCATGCCTTTTACCATTTTCCCAGGAATCATCCAGTTTGCTAGATCTCCAGTTTCAGACACTTCCATTCCGCCTAAGATAGCGAGATCGATATGTCCACCTCGAATCATCGCAAAGGATTCTACGCTGTCGAAATATGATGCACCTGTTTTAGCGGTAACTGTTTCTTTCCCTGCATTAATGAGATCGGGATCTACTTCATTCGGATGAGGATAATTTCCAATTCCAAGTAAACCATTTTCAGATTGAAGCATGACATTAAAATCACTTGGAATCATATTCGCAATTAAAGTAGGCATTCCAATTCCTAGATTCACACACATTCCATCTTCAATTTCTTTTACTGCACGTTGAAGAATTTTTTCTCTTCCGTTACTCATAAGATCACCTCCAAATTATGCTTCACTCGTTGTAAGTTTTTCAATTCGTTTTTGATACTCTTCTCCTACATAGACGTGTTGAACATACACACCTGGAGTATGAATTTCATCTGGATCTAGTTCTCCCATTCCGACAAGCTCTTCTACTTCAACAATGGTAATTTTCCCTGCCGTTGCAACGATTGGATTAAAATTACGAGCCGTTTTACGGAATACTAGATTACCAAAAGGATCTGCCTTCCACGCTTTCACAAATGCGTAATCTCCTACAATTGCTTTTTCCATAATATAGGTTTTTCCATCAAACTCTTGATGCTGCTTCCCTTTCGCTACTTCTGTTCCAACTCCTGTAGCTGTGTAAAATGCCGGGATACCTGCACCACCTGCACGGAGTCGTTCTGCTAATGTTCCTTGAGGCACAAGTTCAACTTCAAGCTCTCCACTTAAAAATTGCTGTTCAAATAACTTGTTTTCCCCTACATAGGACGCCATCATTTTCTTAATTTGTTTATTCTCAAGCAATAGGCCAAGTCCCCAATCATCCACTCCGCAGTTATTGCTGACAATTGTTAGATCTTTAGCTCCATGATTTCGTAACTTGCTAATTAATTTTTCTGGAATGCCGCATAGTCCAAAGCCCCCAACAACAATGGTTGAGCCATCTTTGATATTAGCCACAATACCATCTAATGACGATATGACTTTTCCCATGTAATCCATCTCCTCAATAATTCAATTGGCTCTTTTCGATTTTCACTTGATTTTACAAAACGAAAAGAGCCCTTCAATTAAATAAATAATGTAGCTGCAAACGCGATAATAAAGACCGTTGCAGTTTTTAAAACGGTTAAAGCAAAAATATCTTTATATGATTGACGATGTGTTAATCCTGTGATCGCTAATAATGTTATAACTGCACCGTTATGCGGTAAGGTATCCATTCCACCTGAAGCCATCGATGCGATTCTGTGTAGCATTTCTGGAGTAATTCCTAGATTACTAGCGATTTCTAAATAGTGTTTTCCCATT
This sequence comes from Heyndrickxia sp. NPDC080065, assembly GCF_050281185.1. Lineage (NCBI taxonomy): Bacteria > Bacillati > Bacillota > Bacilli > Caryophanales > Bacillaceae > Heyndrickxia > Heyndrickxia sp. NPDC080065. The sequence continues at coordinate 333,535 of NZ_JBNNWS010000001.1, forward strand.
ACTTCAAGAGCAATCGATAAACCACCCGAAGCAGATCCAGTCACACCCGATAATACGTTAACCGCAACAGCCTCGGACACTAATGGATTACTGCTAGCATTAAACACCCAATCCTTGATTACTGAAAATCCTGGTAGAGTTTTAACAACATTCCCGAAGCCAACCTCTGAAGCTGTATTGAATATAGCAAGTAAAGAACCCATAGCAGCCGCTGTTAACCCAGTAGCTAGGTTCAACTTAATTCTTCTTACATTTAAAAGCATAGCTGCTAAAATCCCAATCGCAAGGGCAACGATTAAAGACCATGAAGATGTTACAGTACTCACATCGGCAATATTGTAATTATCTGCTAGTAATTTTGCATTATACCAATGCTTAACAGACCATCCAGTCCTGCTAAAGACAAAGTTCAAGGCGATGACAACAACGAGTGGCACAATAGAAAGCCAGAAATTTGGAAGACTTTTTTCATCGATTGCATCTGGTTCGTTCTTATGCCCAGTTCCGTACCCTTCCCCTTTTGCTAATGCTTGCTTACGGCGACGTTCAAGCCAGAATAAACCACCAGTAAACACAATAATTGCCCCAATGATTCCGATGACTGGAGCAGCATACGTATCTGTTCCAAAATAGTTTGTAGGAATAATATTTTGAATTTGCGGTGTCCCAGGAAGGGCATCCATTGTGTACGTAAATGCTCCAAGGGCAATCGCTCCTGGAATTAGTCTTTTGGGAATATCTGCTTCCTTAAAAATGGCAGCTGCGAATGGATAAACAGCAAAGGCAACGACAAATAATGAAACACCACCGTAAGTTAATGCCGAACAAGCGATTACAACGGCTAAAATAGCATGCTTAGCACCTAAAGATTTAACAATAGTTCGTGCAATTGAAGCGGCAGCTCCACTCATTTCCATTACTTTTCCGAAAATAGCTCCTAGTAAGAAAATTGGAAAGAAAGATTTAATATAATTTGCTGCATTTGACATATATGTTTCCGTATAACCTGGGAGTAGATGTCCACCTGACATAATAATTGCTAACAATGTTACAATCGGCGCGATAATAATAACTGGATAACCGCGATAAGCTAAAAAGATTAATAAACCAAGTGCTAAAATAATTGCAAAAATTTCAATGAACAAATAAATTCCCCCTGTTTATTTACTAATGGCTTTTTCGCAAAGATTGTCAAAATTCTAGTCGATTTTTACTCATTTTATTAGCAACAAAGTTTACGAAAATGCCCCTGCTACTACAAATCCCATCCACATCTCCCCAGAATTGACGGAACGTAGTATTACTTAATTCCCATATAAGCTATTATTCTAATTCCCTAAATTGAATAATAGCTGAATGATTTCTCCCCATTCTAGTAAACGTTTACAAATTAGTAGAAACTCATTCCTTTACATTCTTAATTGCAACTTTCGCCATAAAGCCATTCCCTTATCTAATAATGCAAGTACTATGCCAACTTTATTAAATTCGACAATTTTTTTCAAAAATGGCTGTTTTAATACATTAGTGACTTTGATATTTACAAAAAATAGATCATATCCGTACGATAATCCCTAAAAATGTTCGGATTTTCTTACAATGATTGCATTACCATTTAAAAAAGTGTTCGAATTTCCTAACACACATGGAAAATCGTCGAATTTTTTGTTCGGTAATTCCTACAAATTTAATTATTAGCAATTTTTTAAAACAAAAAGTGTAATATCGTACACCTAATATTAAGGAGACGAAATTACACTTAGCTGAAGGCTTAAGCAAGTAAACCGTATTTATTCATTTTTTCATAAAGAGTCGTTCTACTTATCCCTAATTGTTTAGCGGTTTCTGATTTATTTCCTTTTGTAGCCTCTAAGCAAGTGAGAATGGTGTTACGTTCAGTTTCTTCCATTACTTCAGCAAGTGAGGGGACCGGAACAGGTTCTACATGTCCTCTAATTTCTACGGGAAGCTGTTCAGGTGTAATCCATTTTCCTGTATCAACAATATTCATTGCCCGTTCAATAATATTTTCCAACTCACGAATATTTCCTGGCCAATCATGCAGCTTTAAAAATCGCATCGCATGATCATTAATTCCTAGGATGGACTTTTTCATAATTTGCTGATATTTTGCTACAAAATATTCAACTAATCGTTCGATATCCTGTTTCCTTTCTCTTAATGAGGGGATAAGGATTTCCATAACTTTTAGACGATAATAAAGATCTAGACGAAATTCACCTTTATCTACCATCTCATCTAAATTTCGATTAGTAGCTGCAATCACGCGTACATCGATGACTCTACTGCTTGAAGCACCGACACGCTCTACTTCTTTTTCTTGTAAAACACGTAATAATTTCACCTGCATATGCATCGGCAGTTCCCCGATTTCATCGAGAAAAATAGTGCCGCCATCCGCTGTTTCGAATTTACCTGCCTTACCCCCTTTTTTCGCACCCGTAAATGAACCTTCCTCATAACCAAAAAGTTCAGATTCAATAAGCTCGGAAGGGATTGCTGCACAGTTTACCTTTACGAAAACACCCATTGCTCGTCTGCTGGCATTATGAATCGCATGAGCAAATAACTCCTTGCCGGTCCCACTTTCACCCAATAGTAAAACATTGGAATCATTTTCTGCTACCTTTATAGCATTAGCCTTAACCTCAATAAAGGAATCACTTTTACCAATTAATTGATCAAATGTATATGAAGCTTTATTGCTTTCGCGAAAGTCCCCTTTATATTTCTTCAGTTCTTTCTCTAGTGATTTTAGACGCTTAAACAAGGCGGTAAACTGACCAACATTTTTAAAAAGAACCTTTCCGACAGCACCAACAACTTTTCCTTGCTTAAACATTGGCGAACGAGTAACAATGATATAGTCTCCATTAACTTCCTGTAGCTCTACTATTTCTTGCCTTCCGGTTTTCACCACCACATGCATCCTCGTATTTTCGATTACTTCTGTCACATGTTTACCAATAGCACTTTGCTGATCAACACCTAGAAAATCGGCATAGGCTTGCGTAAGCATAAGAATATATCCTTCTGTGTCCACAATAACGATACCGTCATATGTAAATTCAATAATATCTTTAAGAAGGATTTCTCCATCTTTATCCTCTTGTAAAAAATCCACTGTTTCCATATTAGAAAAGGAACAAATGTACATACGATATATTTCTTCGAATCCTGAAATTTCTTCTGTTCTGACAATCACTTGCTTTCCATGAATTTGGAGATTAATATTTGTTCCTGGAATAGTATCTTTATCAATCATTTCTATTAAATCATCTATATTACTATCAAAGATGTCTGTTAAAATCCGATTGCACAAAATAACTTCTTTCTTTTGGTTTGTAACCATCACCCCGAATGGCATACTCTCTACTAATGCTTTTAACAGCTCAAGCTGACTAGAGCGATCACCTTTAAACATAAGCATTCTCCTCTACCCTATGTCATCGTTTAATTATATCATAGGAAATGAAAGCGTACGCAAAAGTACCTCTAGGGATAAATCATCCACTAACTATAAAAATAAACACCCAATTAAGAGTGTACGAAAAAAACCATCACGAGTTTAGTTTCCCCGTAATGGCTATATTCTCCTATTATTCTATTATGGTCGTTCTACAATTAGAGCGCTTCCTTGCCCCCCACCAATACAAATTGTAGCTAAGCCTCGCTTTGCATTTGTACGTTTCATTTCATATAACAGTGTTACTAGAATCCGTGCACCAGAGGCACCGACTGGATGTCCTAGTGCAATCGCTCCACCATTTACATTAACCTTTTCACTATCAAGTTCTAAATCTTGAAGAACGGCCAGTGATTGAGCAGCGAATGCCTCATTCACTTCAGCTAGATCGATATCAGCTACCGTTAATCCCGCCTTAGCTAAAGCTTTTTTTGTCGCCGGCACAGGGCCGTATCCCATAATTTTCGGATCAAGTGCTGCATTTGCGTATGAGGTAATCTTCGCAAGAATTTCTAATCCTAACTCTTCAGCCTTTTCTTTTGCCATAAGGACAAGCATTGCTCCGCCGTCATTAATGCCTGAAGCATTTCCAGCAGTAACCGATCCTCCTTCTTTGAAGGCAGGACGAAGCTTAACTAATTGCTCGATCGTCATCCCATGACGCGGATGCTCATCTTGATTAATTACAATTGTTTTCCTTTTTTTAGTAAGTTCAATGGGAACAATTTCTTCCTCAAATTTCCCCGTAAGCTGAGCTTTTTCCGCTTTTTTCTGGCTGGCTAGCGCAAACTCATCCTGTTGCTCACGGCTAATACCCCACTTTTCCGCAATATTCTCAGCAGTTATCCCCATATGATAATGATTGAATGCATCTGTTAGAGCATCTTGAATCATCGTATCTACTGCTTCGGCATTGCCCATTTTTTGTCCAAACCGATAATTTGGTAGAACATATGGAGCATTACTCATACTCTCAATCCCACCAGCTAATATCACATCTGCATCTCCAAGTGCAATAAATTGCGCACCCATAATGACCGTGCGGAGTCCGGAACCACATAGCTTATTAACCGTTAATGCAGCTGTCGTTTCAGGTAGACCAGCATGAATAGCAACTTGTCTAGCGACGTTTTGACCTAACCCAGCTGAAAGAATATTCCCGATTAAAACCTCATCTACTAAATCTGGTTGAATACCTGCACGCTTCATTGCCTCTTTTGCTGCCACTACTCCTAAATCAACAGCAGAAACACCTGCTAAGCTTCCTCCAAATGAACCAACCGGGGTTCTTGCTGCCCCAACAATAACAACTTCTCTCATCGTGTCATCTCTCCTTTGTTTTTAATTTTTCCTAGTTGAATAAAATAACGGTCACGCTCGTTTAATTTCTCTGAAACAGTGGAAGCCTCATATTTAAAAATTCCTTCTCCTATCTTCGTACCAAGTTTGTTCTCAGCTACTAAATCGGTAATGACTTCTGGTGCTGTTATACTTTGGTCAAGATCTGGAGCAACATTTTCAAATACCCGTTGCCATGTGTCTAGTCCACCAAAATCAGCAATCTCAATTGGTCCTGTAAAAGCCCATCGAAATCCTGGTCCTGCCGTAATTGCGGTATCGATATCTTCAGCACTCGCAATCCCCTCTTTTAATAGAAAGAAAGCTTCTCTCATTAGAGCTGTTTGCAGTCGATTCGCAATAAATCCAGAAATCTCTTTATTTAGTAGAACTGGAGACTTTCCAATACTGCGCATTAACTCTAGAGTTGCTTCTATTACTTCGCCTTCAGTTTGTTCGTGCTTCACTATTTCTACTAATGGAACTAAATGTCCAGGATTAAAGAAATGTGTTATCACCATCTTTTGTGCAAATGAAGCATGTTCAACTAATTTTGTTATCGGAAATGTTGATGTATTCGACGCTACAATTGTATCCGCTTTCTTTAAGTTTTCAATCTTGCGATATAGATCCCACTTCATTTCTATGACTTCAGGGATCGCTTCAATAATAAAATCAGCAGCTTGAATTGCTTCACTTAAATCTGTTTTATACGTAATAGCTTGTACTGCTTTTTGCTTGCCTGTAGATGTGAGAACGCCTTCCTCAACAAGTAATTCTAAATTTTCCTTTATTCGATTTTCAGCCCTAATTAAATATTCTTCTGTTAAATCATTTAAAACTACAGAATATCCATGAATGGCAAAGGATTGTGCAATCCCACTTCCCATCACCCCTGAGCCAATAATGGTTACATTTTTTATCATGATGATCTCTCCTTTTTGTATTAATTCAATTTGATGTATTCGCTCATTCATAATTACATGCATATTTCATGCCAACAGAATTAAGAAAAGCGCAAGCGCCTTGCTTATTAGCGTACGGATTTCGTAGTCTTCGACTGAGATAAAGGAGACACGACGAGGGACGAGTCGATGTTGACTTATCGTAGGGAGAAGACGGAGAAATCCGCTAGCCAATAGGCGCTGGAGCTAGACACAACAGACACTTTTCTTGTCTTATATCCTTAGTAAATCTTATTCTTTCTTACCTTTAAAGAAATTGATCTCTAAATATTATTTCTTTGCATGTAATAAAATTTATGCTAAACTTTTTTCATTACCTTAAAACTCCCCATTCCCTATACTTACATTCCATAAATTTTTTCTAAATTTTCTTATAGCACCTAGACATCACTCCATAAGCCATTACTTGATTTTTGGAGGTATGAACAATGGTTACAAATAAAGTAGCAATTATTACAGGCTCAGCAAGAGGCATTGGTTTTGAAATCGGAAAAATCTTTGCTGAAAATGGTGCGAAAGTTGTACTATCTGATCTTAATGAACAAGCGGTAAAAGAAGCGGCTGAACAATTAAAAGATCAGGGGCTAGAGGCTTTTGGTTTAAAAGCAGACGTTACAAAAGAAGAAGAGATTATTCATCTCATTCATGAGACAAAGCAACAATTTGGACGTGTGGATATCTTTATTAACAATGCAGGGTTACAGCATGTCGCTCCTATTGAAGAATTTCCTACAGAAAAATTCGAATTAATGATTAAGATCATGCTAACTGCTCCATTTATCGCCATTAAAAATGTGTTACCTATCATGAAAGAACAAGGCTTTGGAAGAATTATTAATATTTCCTCTATTAATGGTTTAATTGGCTTCGCAAACAAAGCTGCCTATAATAGTGCCAAGCACGGTGTTATCGGCTTAACAAAAGTCGCTGCTCTAGAAAGCGCTTCTTATGGTGTTACTGTAAATGCTTTATGTCCTGGATATGTGGATACACCACTTGTTCGAGGTCAACTAGAGGATCTTTCTAAAACGAGAGGCGTTCCTTTAGAAAGAGTTCTTGAGGATGTCATCTACCCACTTGTCCCTCAACGCCGTCTATTAGATGTGAAAGAGATTGCTGATTATGCGATTTTCTTAGCTAGCGACAAAGCTGGCGGTGTGACTGGGCAGGCGGTTGTTCTTGATGGTGGGTATACGGCTCAATAAGAGAAATGCGGCGTTTTTTTAAAAGTAAAAGATTAATTGGAAGAAATCGGCGCTATAGCCGATTTCCCTTTTTATCTGGTACAATTCTAATCTATTGCTTTCAAAACCTTAAAATTAAGAAAAAAGCTTTTGTTTTATTAGTTCTTTATTCCGTTTTTTAAAGATTTCATTATGGGAAGATACCATCGCAATTTCATCCGCATCTGGTTGAATGAATTGCTTTGCTTTATTGACTGCATTTGCAGCATCTTGAAATGCACCTGCAATTAAATGCAGTTTTCCATCATGCTTCAAAATATCTCCCGCAGCATAAAGACCTGGTATTGACGATTCACTAGTACTTTTTCCGGCAATATAAAAATCATCAATCATTTTAATATCTATGAGACTATTTTCAAGTAAAGTGGAGTCACGTTCATATCCATGACTAATTATCACTTCATCTATATACAATGTGGAAATGTCCCCTGTTTCATGATTGGTCAATTCCACATATTCAATTGTTTCATGATTTTCACAAGCAATGAGCTTCGTTATGGACGTATGGAAGAAACATTCTACAGAGCTTTCCAGCAATTGTGTCACTTGTGCTTCATGTCCAGTCAAATTCTCTTTCCTATATGTTAAATAAACCTTTTTCGCTATAGGCTCTAACTCATTAGCCCAATCGATTGCGGCATTTCCTCCACCAGAAATAATCACAGTCTTATCTTTGAAATTTGCTAATGACTTCACTGTGTAATTCAGATTCGTCACTTCAAATCGTTCCGCACCTTCTATCTCTAACTTTTGTGGATTCAGTATTCCACTACCTACTGCACAAATCACCGTTTTTGAATAATGCTTTTGTCCGGATGCTGTATGTAATATAAAAATCCCATTATTATCTCGATCAATGGATACCACTTTCTCATTTAACACAACTGTTGGCTGAAAGGTTAATCCTTGCTCCACGAGCTGTTCGATTAATTTTGCTCCAGAGATGGGAGTAATCCCTCCAACATCCCAAATCATTTTTTCTGGATATACATGAATTTTTCCACCTAATTGTGGCTGAAACTCGATAATTTTCGTTTTCATTTCTCTAAGTCCACTATAAAACGTGGAGAAAAGTCCTGCTGGCCCTCCCCCAATGACGGTCACATCAAACAATTCCTGATGTTCCATTTCCATCACTCCTCAGATTTATTTGCAATTGATTATCATTCTCATTTGACTATACATTAAATTTTTTGTTTTAGCAATGTCATTATTTTTTAATCTGAACAAACAATACTCACCATTCTCTATACAAAAACTGTTGTCACGAAGAGTTCTATTTTACGTTACCGAATCTTTTATGGACGTATATTCCAAATAGAAAACCTTTAGAACCTTAGATTTCGATTTATAAAAAAATACTAAAAAATCGTTGACAACAATGAAATATCAAATTATAGTAACTTATGACATTGATAATGATTATCATTTTCATCAATCCATTACTCAAATGAATTGGAGGTTAATAATGGTTCGCCTATATACAGATGGCTTAAGCATAGGATATGGAGATCGCTTAATTGTCAAAGATTTAAGTGTAAAAATCCCTGATAAAAAAATTACAACGATTATCGGTTCAAATGGTTGTGGGAAATCTACACTTTTAAAAGCAATAACCCGTATTATTTCCCATCAATCTGGATCAGTCATTTTAGATGGAGAAAATATTGCGAAAGAAAACACAAAGCTACTCGCTAAAAAAATGGCGATTCTTCCGCAAACACCCGAGAGCGCAAGTGGATTAACAGTTGGAGAACTAGTGTCCTTTGGACGCTTTCCTTATCAAAAAGGATTTGGACGGTTAACTAAAAAGGATATCGAGGTAATTGATTGGGCTCTTGAGAAAACGGGAACGATAGATTTTAAATACCGCCCCGTCGATGCCTTATCTGGCGGCCAGAGACAACGTGTATGGATTGCCATGGCACTGGCCCAAGAAACAGAAATTATTTTCTTAGATGAACCGACTACCTACTTAGATATGGCCCATCAGCTGGAAGTACTTGAACTGTTGCAAAAACTAAATATTGAACAGGAACGAACAATTGTAATGGTGTTACATGATTTAAACCAAGCTGCACGATTCGCTGACTATATTATTGCCTTAAAAGATGGGGAGATTGTAAAGGCTGGGGATTGTGAAGATGTTATTACTCATGACGTACTAAAAAAAGTATTTCAAATCGATACGGAAATCGGCCGAGATCCACGGACCAATAAACCTATGTGTATCACATATAACTTACTAAAGGGAGTTTAAAAAATGAAAAAACTAATTATTCCATTTTTATTATTAATTGCTCTTGTAGTTAGTGGCTGCGGAAATAACTCAACAAATAAAACAAACAACACAAAGAATGAAGAGAATAAATCTGGAACGATTACATACCAATCTGAAAATGGACCAGTTAAAGTGCCAGCGAATCCGAAACGAGTGGTCGTCCTTTCTTCTTTTGCTGGAAACGTAATGGCTCTTGGTGTTCATCTAGTTGGTGTGGATTCATGGTCTAAAATGAATCCCCGTTTTGCAGATCAACTAAAAGATGCTCAAGAAGTATCAGATGAAAATCTTGAAAAAATTATTGAACTAAACCCAGATTTAATAATTGCACTTTCAACAGTAAAAAACGTCGATAAACTAAAGCAAATTGCACCTACAGTTACATTTACTTACGGAAAGGTTGACTATTTAACACAACATTTAGAAATTGGAAAACTATTAAATAAAGAAAAAGAAGCAAAAGAATGGGTCGATGACTTCAAAAAGCGTGCTACTGAAGCCGGCAACGACATTAAAGCGAAAATTGGCGAGAATTCAACAGTGTCAGTTATCGAAAATTTTAATAAACAGCTTTATGTGTATGGAGATAACTGGGGACGTGGAACAGAAATTCTTTATCAAGCAATGCACCTAAAAATGCCTGATAAAGTAAAAGAAACGGCACTAAAAAATGGTTACTATGCAATTTCAACAGAGGTTCTTCCACAATTTGCAGGAGACTATGTCATTTTAAGTAAAAGTCAAAATCAAGACAATTCATTCCAAAAAACGGATACTTACAAAAACCTACCAGCTGTAAAAAATCATCATGTATTTGAAGCGAATATGGAAGAATTCTATTTTAATGACCCGCTTACATTAGATTATCAGCTAGACTTCTTTATTAAACATTTTCTCGGTAACTAGTATTCTTGTTCCCAGAATACTAGACTCATAGGCAAATGTGAGGTGATTATACATTCTAAAATCACCTCACGTGCAAATTTATCAACAATAACCATTTCAATAAAAGAAAAGATGAGTGACAGATGATAAAAAAAAATCAACGTTTAATTCCATTCACCTATAAACTCATAATTGGGTTACTTATATTTGTTATCATGTTTGGTATTGCAATGGTACTTGGTGCGGCAAACACATCTATAAAAGACGTATGGCTAGCCATGACTTCGAATGCAAAAAATGAGACTTTATCGATCATTCGTGAAATCCGCTTGCCTCGTGAAATTGCAGGAATTTTTGTCGGAGCGGCACTTGCCGTTTCAGGATCCATCATGCAAGGGATGACGCGCAATCCTCTTGCCGATCCGGGATTACTTGGATTAACTGCTGGTGCTAATACTGCTCTTGCCATTACAATCGCACTTATTCCTTCTACTAATTATATTGGTATTATGATTGCATGCTTTATTGGAGCTGCTTTTGGAGCAATTTTGGTATTTGGGATGGGAGCAATGAGAAAAGGCGGCTTTTCTCCTCTTCGAATTGTATTAGCTGGAGCAGCTGTTTCCGCCTTTTTGACTGCGGTAGCAGAAGGTATTGCCATATTCTTCAAAATATCAAAGGATGTTTCAATGTGGACAGCAGGTGGACTGATTGGTACTTCCTGGAGTCAGCTTCAAATCATTATTCCATTTATAACGATTGGTATTCTTGTTGCTATTCTCCTCTCTAGACAGCTGACTATTCTTAGCTTAAACGAAGAGGTTGCTGTTGGATTAGGTCAAAAAATTACACGGGTAAAAGGAATTCTCTTTGTTATCAATATTTTACTAGCTGGGGCATCAGTTGCACTTGTTGGAAATATGGCTTTTATCGGTTTAATGATCCCCCATATCGTACGTGCAATTGTTGGTACAGATTATCGTTTCATTTTACCGATGTCAGCTATTTTCGGTGCCACGTTCATGCTTTTTGCAGATACCCTTGGTCGAATCGTTCATGCTCCTTATGAAACACCTGTCGCAGCCATTGTTGCGATGATGGGCCTTCCTTTTTTCCTAATTATTGTACATAAAGGAGGCAAAACATTCTCATGATTCAACCCGCTTTAATTAGAAAACAACGCATTATTTTTTCTATATTACTTGGTCTTATTATTTTGACATTTGTTATTGGGATGGGAATGGGGTACTCTTCACTTTCTTATGATCGATTGCTTCCAACCATTCTCGGTCAAGGTACTTTTAAGGAAAACTTTATTTTATTCTCTATTCGCTTACCAAGAATCATTATTACCTTGCTAGCAGGGATGGCACTTGCTTTATCTGGCGCTATTTTACAAGGAATTACACGAAATGATCTAGCAGACCCAGGTACTATTGGAATAAATTCTGGAGCAGGGGTTGCTATTGCTATTTTCTTTTTATTTTTTCCAATTGATGTAGGGTCGTTTGTTTATTTTCTGCCTCTTGTTGCATTTCTTGGTGCTTTACTAACTGCTTGCATCATTTACTTGCTTTCGTATAAAAAAGGGGTTGGTCTCCAGCCAGTAAGATTAGTATTAGTAGGGGTTGGATTCTCAATGGCACTTTCAGGTATTATGATAGTCCTTATATCCTCTGCTGAACGGCAAAAAGTAGATTTCATCTCCAAGTGGTTAGCTGGTAACATATGGGGAGCGGATTGGCCATTTATTTGGGCTATGCTTCCTTGGCTCGTAATACTTCTTCCTTTTACTCTATATAAAGCAAACCGCTTGAACCTTTTAGGATTAAGTGAACCAGTTGCCATTGGTGTTGGTGTTTCAATTGAAAAGGAACGGATCGTCTTACTATTGACCGCGGTTGCCTTAGCCGCCTCTGCCGTTTCTGTTACAGGTGGAATTGCCTTTATCGGATTAATGGCACCACATATCGCAAAAGCTTTAGTAGGACCTAGAAATCAATTATTTATCCCCCTCTCTATACTTATTGGTGGATGGCTCTTATTACTGGCTGACACGATCGGACGCAATATCGCTGACCCGGACGGAATTCCTGCAGGGATTATGGTCTCATTAATTGGGGCACCTTACTTTATGTATTTGTTGTTGAAGAAATAAGAAAAAGGAATTAAATGGATTTAATTTAAATTGGGACGACTTTCATTTATTTGGGGTCGTTTCTTTGTTTTTTGGGATTGTTTTTCATCTTTTTTAGGACGTTACTTTAATATTTTGGTGCGTTTTATCTAAAAAAATGGCACCCGTCGTGGATCCGACGGATGCCTATTTTATTTATCATTAACAAGAATATAAGCTGCTTTTACAGGACCATGAACACCTACAACGAGATTCATTTCAATGTCAGCAGAGTTGCTTGGGCCTGTAATAAAGTTAATACAGGAAGGAAGAGCTTCACCTTGTTGAATTTTTTTACGAATTTGGATAGCTGCTTGTGTCATTCTTGGAACGAGTGAGCTTTTTGGAATAATAGCGATGTATGTTCTTGGTAGCAGACTCACTGATCGTCCTTTATTTTTATCATTAAATAAAATAACTGTTCCAGATTCGGCCAATGTAATGTCACTAAACGTAATACCGACATTTGCTTTTTCACAACGTTCGATATTTTCTTCACCCTTAACAGGATCCCAAATATGGATATCGTATTGTTTATTCTCGATAAAGGGCTGCAATCCATATTGGGCAAACCGCTCATCATTCCATACTGAAACAGGACCGCCCCCGTATTGATTGACAACCTTATCGACTGTAGATGGTAATTCATCCAAATTCGTTTCTAAATAATCAACATGAATATTGACACATTGGTCTTTTAGCACTTGCTTTAATTCGTCATGGCTAGCTCCTTGTAAAATTTGATGTTGAGGTTGAAATTGGTAGGTTGGAGGCTCTACCCTATCTATTTTCTTATCTCTCCCCAGGTTTTTAGCTATTTTATTTAAAAATGCTTCACGATTTTGAATTGTTCCTGTCATGGTGATCCTCTCCTTCATTAAGATTATTGAACCAATCTCGGAACCGCTCTTTATTCGGTGCTGGAAAATCGCGAATTTCCGTCCAGGCTTTTAAAGGGCCAGGACCTTTTGTAATCCGATGATCCTTCACAAATGGTTTAACCGCTGTCTGAGCAATTTTTGAACCGACCCCATATAAACCACTAGATGCAGCACCTAACCCAAAGGCTTTCATCATTAATTTTTCTGATATAGGTGCTCTTCCTTCACGTTCAACAATCACTTGCCTATGTTTATGCAACAGCTCATGAAGCGGAATTTTAACCGGACAAGCATCTGTACAAGCTCCGCATAATGATGATGCATATGGGAGTTCTTTGTAATCATCATATCCGCCTAAAAGTGGGGTTAATACTGCACCAATTGGACCTGGATAAATTGAACCGTATGAGTGTCCACCAATATGGCGATAGACAGGGCAGACATTGATACATGCCGCACAGCGAATACATTGCAATACTGGCTGAAACTCTGTCCCTAAAATTTCGGACCGGCCATTATCAACAATGACCAGATGGAATTCTTCTGGACCATCTACTTCCCCGTCTTCTCTTGGACCTGTTAATGCAGTAACATAACTCGTAAGCCGTTGTCCTACCGCACTTCTTGTTAAAAGACTAACCAGTACTTCAAATTCCTCATAAGTAGGAACTATCCTTTCCATTCCCATGACCGTAATTTGTGTTTTCGGAAGCGTCGTTACCATCCGGGCATTTCCTTCATTCGTCACAAGACCGAAGGAGCCACTTTCTGCAATCGCGAAGTTACAGCCAGTGATTCCAACATCAGCGGATAAAAATTCCTTGCGCAGCATTTTCCGTGCATGAGCAGCTAGTTCTTCGGGCTTCTCTGTTTTTGTATAGCCAATTTTTTCTTTAAACACGTCTCGGATTTGTTCCTTGTTTTTATGTAAGGCAGGTGCAACAATATGGGATGGAGGATCATGGTCATCAATTTGCAGAATATATTCTCCTAAATCGGTTTCCACTACTTCACATCCAGCCTCTTCAAGACATTCGTTTAAACTAATTTCCTCGGTCACCATCGATTTCGATTTAACAACTTTTTTTCCATTCCTTTTGATGACAACATCTTTTATATACTCACGTGCTTCTTCGGCCGTTTCCGCAAAAAAGACATACCCGCCGCGTTTGGCGATTTTTTCACTTAATTGATATAAATAATAATCGAGATTAGCGAGAACATGTTGGCGAATCTCTTCACCAAGAGATCTCCATTCCTCCCAATTTCCAAGTTGATCAGCAGCATTTAATCGATTATTTTGTAATCGTTGTTGGGCACTACGAACAGCCCCCCGCATAAAATCGTTTTGCAGTCCATCATTCATTCGGTTTTTAAATTTTTCTTCGCTAATTTTTATTCCCAATTTTTCCACCTCATTTCTCTTGATGATTTAATACTTCAGCAATATGCAAAACCTTAATTGATTTTCCTTTTCGGTCGATACGACCGCCAATATTCATTAAGCAGCCACAGTCCGCTCCGACTAAATATTCACTTTCTGTTTCTTCTACATGATGAACTTTTTCGTCCACCATTTGTTCAGATATTGGACCCATTTTTATCGAAAAAGTTCCACCAAAACCGCAACAAGTATAAGCATTTGGTAATGGAACTACTTCAAGTCCTTTTACATGTTTTAATAGTTTCATAGGGGCATCTTTCACACCTAGAAGCCGTGTCATATGACAAGATGGATGGTAGGTCGCCTTGCCATTTAGGCTTGCACCTACATCTTCCACTTTTAACACATCGACAATAAACTGCGTTAGTTCATATGTTTTATCAGCAAGTTTCTTTGCTTTAGGCTCCCATTCTGGATCTCCTGCAAAGATTTTCGGATATTCTTTAAACATAAATGCACAGGATCCGGATGGAGCTACGACATAATCGGCATCCTGAAATGCGGTAATCATTTTTTTCATGGCCGGTTTTGTATCTTCTACATACCCACTATTGTATGATGGCTGTCCACAACAAATTTGACCTTCAGGAAAATCGACTTCACATCCAAGCCTTTCTAATAATTGAACCATCGACTTGCCGACATTCGTTTTAAACATATCGACAAGACAAGTAATAAATAAACTTACTTTCAAGATTGCCACCTTCTTTTAAGTATAGGGAATCGAATATTCATAAGGTCATCAGATGACCTGTTAATATTATACTACCATTTTACAATTAATAGTGAATGAATACAGTCTTTTTGAGACTAATACACTATTATATTATAAAAATTCTGTTTATTTTAAAACATTGATAACGAAATTAGTTGAAAACTTTTAAATAATATTTATTGAATGGGATGTATATAAACATCCTCTTATAAAAAATCCTCGTTCATTTACGAGGATTTCCATCTTTATTTTAAATAATCTTCTAGCATTTCTTCTACATTGTTCAAATGATCTAACATGGCAGATCTTGCATGTTCCGAATCGCCTTTGTCTATGCAATCCCAAATTCGTGCATGTTGTTCATAAAGCTTTTCAAGTGTGGAAACTTCTGAATATAACCAAATTCTTCGCGTTTCTTCCATTGCTTTAACCATTAAATCGGAAACATGGCTCATTAAACTGATTAGTAATGGGTTATGTGAAGCGTTTACAATGGCCAAATGAAAATCTAAATCCGCTTTTTCACCTAATTCTTCATTTATGGCTGCATTCTTCATTCCCAACAAAGCCCTTTTCATATTTTCTAAATCCTCTTCGGTACGGCGCTCCGCCGCTGCAATAACTGCACCTGTCTCTAATATTTTACGGACTTCTAAGAGGTTGACAATATCTTCTTTATTCATTAAGATCGCTTGAACAATGGGATAAGTTATATCACTTGCTTCAAATTTTTTTACAAAGGTTCCTTCCCCCTGCTTCAATTCAATAAGTCCCATTGCTCTTAAAGAAGTTAGTGCTTCACGAATGGCAGATCTTCCAACTGAGAAATTTTCTGCTAATTGTTGAACAGAATCTAATTTTTCGCCTGGCTTTAATTGGCCACTGCGTATCATATCAACTAGTTCACTAGCCACTTGTTCATAAATCTTTTTAGGTTGAATCTTTTTATACTCCATTCTTTCACTCCTGAATTTATACAATCTTGTTTCTTCTATTGATGTATATGTTAGTGAGAAAAATTTTTCTTTCCACCCAAAATACTAGATCATATTGTTTTACGTGAATACTTTCTAGTGCTCTCTCTTTTTCAAACACACATTATACTAATGCTTGCCCATTTATTTTACTATAATACATAAAGGAAGGAGCAGCTTCCTTTTGAAAAATTCCCTTTTGGCCAAAAATATTCACTCATTCCTAAAAAACTCTTCCATTATGGCAATTAGTTGAAAGATAGCAGGAGAAAGATAACGTTCTTTTAAGTAAGCAAGATATACGCTTCGGACTAGAAAATCAGAATGAATCGTATGGGTCGCTATGTTTGGATTGTGGTTGTATTTAATATAACTTTCTGGCAATATGGTAACCCCTAGTCCTTGTTCAACTAGACTGCATGCTGTTTCAAATCTTTCTATTTCATACATGATATTGGGATTTATATTTTCGTTTTTAAATGCTTGTAGCACATTCTCTCTAGTTTGAAATCCGGTTGTACAAATAATGAAATCCTTTTCAGCCAGGTCACGGATGGTGATAGAATCTTTTTCATTAAGAGTATCTTCAACAGGGGTCAGAAGAATTAATTTTTCCTTGTATAGAGGAGCAAGAATAATCTCTTCATCGTAAATTAGTTGATTCGTAACAGCAAAATGGACATCATGATGAATAAGTGAATTGATTACTTGATCATAACCTAGAATTTCTTTCAATTGAAAATGAACATTTGGATAAATTAATTTAAAATCCTTAACTACTTTTGGAAACCAAAATTTAGAGGATTCGATTAACCCAACACTGATCTTACCATTGCCAATTTCTTTCATTTCATCTAACTCTTTAAGAGTATTATCAAATTTTCTTAATAAGTCCTTGGATTTCAAATAATATATTTTTCCCGCTTCCGTTAATGAAAGACCTCGTGTATTTCTTTCTAAAAGCTTCATACCGGCTTCATGCTCTAGTTTCATAATGGCATTACTTAAAGACGGTTGGGATATATGGAGGATTTTTGCCGCTTTTGAATAATTTTTTTCTTGAACAACTGTAACAAAATATCTAAGTTTGCGCAGATCCATCTCTAATCCCCCTACTCTTATAGTCTAAAACTATTAATTTATTGAAATTTAGTATTAGTAATTATATATTAACTCATCTAAAATTTTAATAAATAAGTTTTTTATAGGAGGGGCTTATGTACGTTCAACCATCAAAAGAGAACTGGAGCGGGAGAATTGATAGTCATAATGATCCTTTAAGCTTCCGTTTTCATCAAAATGTTCTAATAGCCGATTTATCTAATGTTCAAATTAATAGTAATAAAAGCCAAACCTTTGGAATCTTAGGATACCAATGTGATGCCGGGGTGAAACGAAATCAAGGTAGGCCAGGGGCAGCGGAGGCACCGGATAAAATAAAGCAGACTTTGGCAAAGCTATCGTGGCACTTACCAACTAATACTGATGTGTTCGATATGGGAAATATCAAGTGTGAAGGAGATCAGCTAGAAGAAGCACAAACAAAATTAGGAGAAGCAATAACCTTTTTATTTAATAAAGGAGTAACTCCAATTATTCTTGGTGGAGGACACGAAACATTCTATGGGCACTATCTAGGGGTAAGAGAGTTTATCGGCCCTGATGCTAAATTAGGAATCATTAATATTGATGCCCACTTTGATATGAGACCATATGATGAAAAAACCTCCTCTGGTACTATGTTTAAGCAAATATTGGATCAAGATCTACATTGTCATTATCTTTGTGCAGGAATTCAAAGGCAAGGAAATACGATGTCCTTGTTTGAGACTGCAAAGCAATATCAGGTTAAATATATTTTAGAAGAAGATTTATCACGTTTGGAAATAAATCATGCATTGAACGAGATTGACCATTTTATCGAACAGCATGATTACATCATCCTGACATTATGTACAGATGTTATCAATTCAGCGTATGCACCAGGTGTTAGTGCTCCTTCCCCTTTTGGCCTTGATCCAAAAGCAGTACGTACACTAATCAGGCATATAGTTGCGAAGGAAAAGCTCCTTTCCTTTGATATTTCAGAAGTAAACCCAGCCGTTGACGAAAATAATAAAACAGTTGTATTAGCGGCACAATTAATCAATGAAGTACTAATGAATTTTCATTCATATAAAAATGGAGGGTTAAAATGAACCTAGAATTAAACCAAGTTACAACTGTTTTTCTTGCAGTTGCCCTTCTTATGATCGGCGGATTGTTGATAAAGAAAATAAATTTATTAAAACGTTTTTGTATTCCAGCTCCCGTTATAGGAGGATTATTATTTGCAATCCTTGTAACAATCTTTAAACAAACAGGACTTATAAACATTACATTAGATACTTCCTTACAGAGCCTTTTCATGCTGGTCTTTTTTACAACAGTAGGTCTAGGAGCAAGCTTTAAACTTGTTAAACTTGGTGGGAAATTACTTATCATTTACTGGCTCGCCTGCGGCGTATTAGCCTTATGTCAAAATCTAATCGGAATATCGTTAGCAAAAGTGCTAGGATTAGAACCTTTATTAGGAATTATGGTCGGAGCAGTTTCTATGGAAGGTGGCCATGGAGCAGCAACTGCCTTTGGTGGAACAATAGAAGGTCTTGGCGTCAATTCAGCATTATCTGTAGGTCTTGCTGCAGCAACGTTTGGTCTGATTGCTGGTGGTCTAGTAGGTGGTCCGACAGTAAAATACTTAATCTCTAAATATAAATTACAGCCGACTGAAGTGGATGTAATGGATGAAGTAGCTGCTACCAGCGAGACAGAGAAAAATTCTTTTGGGATTTCCTCTCAAAAATTCATGACTCAAATCCTTATTATTACATTCTGCATGGCGTCCGGTTCTTACTTAGGAGAGCTTTTCTCAAATGCTACAGGCTTTGTCTTACCTAGCTATGTAGGAGCAATGTTTGTTGCCGTTATCGTCAGAAACATCTTGGATAGCATTAATAAAGAAACAGTAGATATGACAAGCATCAATCTAATTGGGGATGTTACACTTGGGATTTTCCTTTCAATGGCTCTAATGAGCATAAAACTATGGGAAGTTGCCGGTTTAGCTTTGCCGATGTTAGTGATTGTCTTAGTCCAAGTTATTTTCATTGTTTTATTAGGCATCTTTGTTTTATTTAAGTTATTAGGTAAAAACTATGATTCAGCCGTTATGGTCGGAGGATTTTTAGGTCACGGTTTAGGAGCTACTCCAAATGCGATGGCTAACATGTCAGCCATTACAGATCAATTTGGGCCATCTAGAAAAGCTTTTCTTGTAGTTCCAATTGTAGGCGCTTTCCTTATTGATGTATTTGCCATGCCAATTATTATTACAAGTATTAATTTATTTAAATAGGCGGGACAGAGGGACGGGTCCCTCGTCCCAACCGATTCTGGAATATTTTCGTGGAAAGCGTATGATACAGTGCTAAAATATCCTATCTTTTAATAGTTTTACAAATAAATAGATCAATCCCCCAATAACTAAAAGTTATGGGGGGACTGAAGCCAATTCCTAAAGAATAAATGGTGTCAGGCACCGTAATTATTCTAGAATACGTTTTGCGCCAACATAGCTATCTTTCCAATATTTCGTTGTCAATGATTGGGTTTTAACTCCTTTTGAAGTGGCAGCAATGAATTGGTTTTCACCTACATAAATACCGACAAATGATACTTTTTTTCCATCTGCTTTAAAGAAAACTAGATCACCGGCTTTTAAATTTTTCTTATCGATAGATGTTCCTTTTTTATATTGATCGACTGTGGTACGAGACATAGAAACCTTTACTGATTTTTTGAATACATATTGTGTATAACCAGAAGCGTCGAATCCTTTAGGTGTTGTGCCTCCATATTTATAAGGCTTCCCTTCCAGTGTTTTAGCATAAGTAACTACCTGGTTACCTTTACTTGCTTTGGCAGCAGATGCAGAACTACCAAAAGGTGCCAAAATCAGAGAAATTGCTAGTACAAAAGATGATAAGATAACTGCTAAAATATGAGACTTACGAATTGTAAAATTCATACGAAATTCCTCCAAGTTTCATTGTTATATCGTTGATCAACTACAATTATCATAATGCAATGCCTAAGAAAAATCGTTACAAAAAAGTTACAATGTTACATTACTGTTACAATGTTACTTAAATATTTCAAGAAGTAGGGTTTGTCCCACTTCCTTGACTCCGTTTATTCGAAATTAACTTGCTTGGTATTACTAGAAAAAGAGAAAAAAGGTAGGTTTCACTTTCGTAATGCCCACTGAACAGCAATTTCTTATTTCAGTTTTTTCCTCGATAATGATACTGCTCTACTAAACTATATCTGTAAATAATGGAGTATAAGCTCGAACATAAACTAGTCCACATCCACTGAAAATGTCCCGTAAAAAAGAAGTTTGGCAATCTACTAAATTTAGATGCCAAACTTCTTTTAATTTCTAAACATTTATGAAAGTAGTTATTGCTTATTCAAGTGAACACTTTTTTAGCAATCCTTGAATTATCTACTTGTTGAACCGAAAATCTTGAAATTGAAGTGGGACACGGGACCTGACCCCGCGACCTTATTCCCATTGATAAGGTGTTTCTTGGTAGACGTAATAATTAAGCCAGTTTGAAAATAGGAGATGTGCGTGGGAGCGCCATTTATGTATTGGCTTTTCTTCTGGGTTGTCATTTGGAAAATAGTGTTTTGGCATACAAGCTTCTATGCCTTTCTTTTTATCACGGGCATATTCCTCTGCAAGTGTTCCTACTTCATACTCTAGATGACCTGAAACCATAATCTGCTTTTCATCTTTGGATATCATCAAAAATGGACCTGCCTCATCTGACTCGGAAAGCAATAAAATATCCTCACAAGCTGTAATTAGCTCTTTTAAATTACCTGTATATCGGGAATGGGGTGCCAAAAATTCCTCATCAAATCCGCGAACAAGTTTCACTGTAGGATCCATAATCTGATGCTTAAATACACCAGTGCATTTTTGCCCAAGTTCAAATTTATCTATTCCAAAGTGATAATAAAGAGCGGCTTGTGCCCCCCAACAAATATGTAGGGTAGAAGTAACATTCGTTTTCGACCACTCCATAATTTCCATCATTTCCGGCCAATAATCAACTTCTTCAAATGGTAAAAGCTCTACAGGAGCTCCCGTTATAATCATTCCATCAAATCGACGATTTTTCACATTTGTAAATGTTGTATAAAACTGTTCAAGATGAGACTTGCTTACATTTTTTGATTCATGAGTCGCCATATGGAGAAACATAATATTTAATTGAAGCGGCGAATTTCCTAACAATCGTAACAGTTCCGCCTCTGTTCTTTCTTTTTCCGGCATTAAATTTAATATAATTATATTTAAAGGACGAATGTCCTGACTATTCGCTCTTTCGTCATCCATCACAAAGATATTTTCTTTCTCTAAAATTTCTCGTGCAGGTAATTGTTTGGGGATTTTAATCGGCAATGCGGCCCCTCCTATATCTGAATTTTTTTATTATTTAATTATAAATGGGGACCTTATATTTGTCATCACTTAGTGATTTTGAGTATTCTATAAATTCATTAGGGGTAACCGAATAAAAAGAAATAAGCTAAGAAAAATATGATGCCGGATTGCCAAATGAGTTTTTCGTTACTGCTAAGATTTGTTACTTTGCTCCCTAAAGATCTACAAAGTCTGGGACATTGGACCAGACCCTGCGTCCCAAATTAAAAAGCCAAAGAACCATTTTGTGATTATCATCAGGTTCTTTGGCTTTCAAATTGTTTATTACTTGGTTACAGGTTTATGTGTAAGCTCAATATTAATTAATTGTACATCGGGATCATCAATGTTCTCTTCGAGAGCAAGAATGGTCCAGTTTTTAGAAATCATATCTCGAAGGGTTTGTAGATTATCTTTCGTTATTTTCACTTGTTCAAGAGATTCCCCTGTATCGAAGAACTCTTCGCCTTCCTTCATCTCGAACTTTATGGATAATAATGATTTTAACGCACCTTTTGTTAAGAAGGCGATTTCGTACCCTTCTTTTATTGCTTGGTAAAATTTAGATTTATTTTTATGATAAAAATCAATCATGGTTCCCCAAGAAGGAATCCCCTCTCCAATGCTTTCAAGTAATTCTTCCTTCTTCTCTTCCAACAATGCAACAATAGTTGTGTGATTATAACCCTTCGCCCTCATCATTTCAAACATAAGTGCAAAATTTTGTGCTAAAATAACCTTTTCCATTAGAATCCACCCCCGGGACAGAGGGACGTTTCTCTCGTCCCACTGTCTTTTTCCTTTTTACTCGGTTATTTACCTCGAATCATCATATGTTTCTTCATATATACACTTTTTTCCGTACATGAAAATAGCTTTACACAGTGACTCTACACTATATAGAAATTGTACAGTTGGATATGGGACGGAAGAACCGTCCCTGCGTCCCAAAGCGGGACAAGGGACCTGACCCCTCGTCCCTATAGAACTTCGCGTCCCTAGTAAAGATGGCAGGCGACTGAGTGATTGTTGTCTATTTGCTTCATTTGTGGTTCTGCTTCTGCGCATATTGCTTTGGCGAATGGGCATCTTGAGCGAAATGGGCATCCTTTTTCCATTTCGATTGGGCTTGGGAGCTCGCCTGTTATGATTTCACGGTTATTGTTCTTTGCCTTGATAGGGTCTGGTATTGGGATCGCCGATAATAGTGCTTGAGTGTATGGATGCAAAGGTTTATTATATAATTCATCACTTTTTGATATTTCTACCATTTTCCCAAGATACATGACGCCTATTCTATCTGAAATATGGCGTACCATAGATAAATCATGTGCCACAAACAAATAGGTTAGATTCAGCTCACTCTGTAAATCTTCTAACATATTAATTACTTGTGCTTGTATAGAAACGTCTAAAGCAGAAATTGCTTCGTCACAAAGAATGAAATCAGGATTAATGGCAAGTGCCCTCGCAATTCCGATTCTTTGACGTTGGCCGCCACTAAATTCATGCGGGAATTTTTCCATATCCTCTTTCTTCAACCCTACTTTCTCAAGTATATCAATAATGATTTCTCTTCGCTCATTTTTTGATAGTTTCGTATGAATTTCAAGTGGTTCATCAATAATTTCCTCAACGTTCATGTATGGGTTAAGTGAAGAATATGGGTCTTGAAAAATCATTTGCATTCTTTTTTGATAAGGTTGAAGCTCTTTGTTATTTAATGAAGCAATATCATGTCCATCAAAAATGATTTCTCCTGCTGTCGGTTCATACAAGCGATTCAATGTACGTCCTAATGTCGATTTACCACAGCCTGACTCACCGACAAGGCCAAATGTTTCACCTTTAAAAATATGAAAAGAAACATCATCAACTGCTTTGACCACTTGTTTTTCTTTTTTGAACATAGATGATTTTAATGGAAAGTATTTTTTTAGATTTTTTATTTCAATGAGTTTTTCACGAGTCTCTGTCATTTTGATGATCTCCTTCCCCTGCTAAAAAGCATCTGCTTTTCTGAGTGGTTGAGAAGCTTTTATATTCAGGAACCTCAGAGTAACATTTATCCATAACCATTTCACATCGATCAGCAAACGGACATCCTTTCGCCAAATTTTTCAATGAAGGTGCCGATCCTTTAATTGGCTTTAAACGTTCTTTTTTTCCATCTACTCGAGGGATTGAGTTCAATAATGCTTTTGTATAGGGATGTTTTGGTGAATAGAAAATCTCTTCTGCCAGCCCCTCTTCCATCACCATTCCCGAATACATCACCACAATCCTACTGCAAATCGTCGCTACGACACCGAGGTCATGCGTAATGAACACGACCGACATATCGTTTTCTTTTTGTAGCTTTTTCAGCAACTCCAAAATTTGAGCTTGAATTGTTACGTCAAGAGCCGTGGTTGGTTCATCAGCAATTAAAAGCTTTGGTTGGCACGCTAACGCCATCGCAATCAGAACTCTTTGCCGCATCCCTCCACTAAATTCATGCGGGTATTGATCGACCCTTTTTTCTGGTGAAGGAATCCCAACCATTTTCAATAGCTCGATGGCTTCAAGTTTCGCTTCCTTTTTTTTCATGCCTCTTACTCTTATTAAAATCTCTATTAAATGATCTCCGGATTTTTTTAACGGATTTAGAGCTGTCATCGGATCTTGAAAGATCATCGCGATATCCCGGCCGCGAATCCCTCTTTTTTCTTTCTTCGATAAGTTTTCAATATGTTTTCCATCTAAAATGATTTCATCGGCATCCACTTTCGCATGCTCCGGAAGAATGCCAAGAATCGATTTCACCATGACACTTTTTCCGCTTCCTGATTCACCGACAATCCCTAAAATTTCACCTTTTTGAACGGTTAAATCGATTCCACGTACCGCTTCCAATTTAGAATCTCCATCATGAAAGAGAGTTCGAAGATTTTTTACATCTAGCAAATGATCCATTTCACAGATAACCTCCTTCCTATTTTCCTCCCATTTTTGGCTCAACAACAGCCCTGAGAATATCTCCTAATCTATTAAACGAATAAACCGTAAGTACAATGAAAAGACCTGGTAAAATCGCCATATATGGTGCATTTCCTAGATTTCCTTGCGCATTTTGAAGCATGCTTCCCCATGAGGATAATGGCTGCTGAATCCCGATGCCTAGGAAACTTAAGGCTGATTCCATTAATATTGCATTAGCAATACTTACCGTTGAGGCAACAATAATTGTTGGAAAAATAGCTGGAATAATATGTTTCCAAATGATTTTTTTCAACGATTGCCCCGACGATCTCGCATATAAAACATATTCTCTTTCTTTAATCGAAAGGGTCTCGGCACGAACCAACCTTGCCGTACTCATCCATGTGAAAAGACCAATAACAAGGATAATTGCCTTTAGCCCTGGAGTAAGGTAAATACTTATGACAGTGACAAGGATCATCCATGGGATGGAAGATATCACATCCACTACTCTCATGAGAAAATTGTCAATTCGCCCTCCAAAATAACCGCTTATCGTTCCTATTAAAACACCGATACAAGTGGAAATGAGCATCGCCAGAATCCCAACAGTTAAGGAAATTCGACCGCCGTATAGTGCTCTCGTTAAATAATCCCGGCCAAGCTCGTCCGTACCAAATAGGTGTTTGCCGTTTGGCGGCTGAAGAACATTCGTTACATCCACCTTATTAGGAGGATATGGCGATAGAAAAGCGAAAATGGATAATAATATGATTAGAACAAGGAATAGAAGTGCAAAAGCAGCCGTTTTATTTCGTTTTAGTTCTGTTTTAAATTTTTCTATTCTTCTATTTTTATTTCCAGCCAACTTTTATTCCCCCATTCCTTTAATTCTTGGGTCTACGATGCTGTATAAAATATCAGAAGCCAAATTACCAAGAATCACAAGACTGGACGATAGAAGCATAATAGCCATAACAATTGGGTAATCAAACCCTTGAATCGCTTTAATAAAATACGTTCCGATACCCGGCCAGCCAAACACCGTTTCCGTTACCACTGTTCCAGTTACCAACATCGGAAGACTCATTCCAACAATCGTGATTATTGGTAATAAGACATTTCGAAGTACGTGCTTAAACATGATCCATCCAGAGGAAGCTCCATAAGCTTGCTGGACCATAACGTAGTCTTCAGACAGCTGCCCAATGGTTGATGATCGTACATATCGAACAAGCTCCGGCATGAATGAAAGTGTTAACACAGTACAAGGCAATACAAGGTGGATCATTAAATCAGAAAACGAATCTTCGTTTCCAATTGTATGCATTCCTAGAATAGGGAAAATATTAAGTCGATGACCAAAGAGAAATACTAAGATCATCGCCATCCAAAAGCTTGGAATCGCAATTCCAAATGAACTTAAACCATCAACAATTTTATCCGCAAGCTTTCCTTTTTTTGATCCGGCAAAAAGTCCTAATATAATAGATAAAATTAATGCAAGAATATAGGCAGGAAGAACGAGCATAATCGTATTCGGAATTCTAGCAGATAAATCCTTTGAAATACTTTCATGAGTGACAATAGAATAGCCCCATTCACCGCTCAAAATTCCCTTTACCCAATAAAAATATTGAACATAAGCAGGTTTGTCTAATCCATATCTTGCTTTTATGAGTTCAACCGTTTTTTCCGACATATTTGGTGTCGTCATCGTATCCACAGCATCATATGGAGCTAATTGGATAAGTCCAAAGCAAATAATCGAAATTATAATCAGCAAAGGAATTGCCTGCAAAATTCGTTTAAAAATATATTTTAGCAAAAGTAATCCCACTCCTTCCGTTTCCATGCATGGGGGACTGCACTTCCTAATAAACAATCATTCTGTAACTTTTAACTTTAATATAAATAAAGATAAACAGAACGAGCTGTTTATCTTTATCTACTATTCTCAAATAGGTTTCAAAAAGGAGGACAAAAAGAGCCGAGAAATTCGACAGCTATATTCCCCGGACTTTTTGAACAACTTTTAATAAGAAAGTTTTGACATATCCTCAAACGTATAAACAGGTACTAATCCAGCTTCATCAATGCCTTTGATTCTTGAATCAATCGCAAGGATACGTTTGTTTTCTGTAAGAGGATAGAATGCTGCGTCATCGATAATGATTTTTTGAATTTCTTCATAAATCGCTTGACGCTTCGCATCATCTTTCTCTACACGACCTTGATTAAATAGTTCATCAACTTTTTTGTTGCTGTAATGCATATAGTTTGCATTGCTATTTGTCACAAATAAGGAATTAAATGTATCTGGGTCTATTCCCATAATGTACCCGCCTAGATACATATCAAAGTCCGTTTGCACGCTTTGCATTTTTTTACTTAATGCCGTTGCGTCCATTCCCACAAGCTCAACATTAATGCCAGCGTCTTTTAAATTTTGCTGAATAACAGCTGCTTGCTTCTGCTGAATCGGATTATTAGAAGTAAACGCAAGCTTTAATTTTAAGTTAGGAACCCCTGCTTTTGCTAATAGGTCTTTTGCTTTCTTTGTATCAAAAGAATATTTCTCTACATTATCAGTAAAGTAAGTTGCTTTTTTAGGTAATATAGAATAAGCAGGCTCAGAAAACTCTTTGGAAACATAACTTGCTGTATTGATTTCATCACGATTCATTGCATAGGCAATCGCCTGTCTTACCTCTTTTGATTGAACAGCTTTTGAACTTAGATTAAAGGCTAAATAACCAATTCTGCCTTCGTCATATGGCATAATCTTAATATTAGAATTGTTTTTGAACTTGCTTGCTTCTGAAGGCTGAATCGCAAAAGCATTAATTTCACCTTTTTGAAGAGCCATTGTAGCTGTATTTGCATCCATAATAATTCGGTAAACTACTTTTGAAATTTTCGGTGCCCCTAGGAAATAATCATCATTCTTTTCAAAGGTAACGCTTTCCCCAGCTTTATATTCTTTAAACTTATATGGTCCAGTACCTACCGGAGTAGCATTTTTAGGGCTATTCGCAATGTTGGATTCTCCTTCGTAAATATGTTTAGGCATAATGAAGATGTTCCCTAAAGCTTCCATTGCCCCCATACTTACCTCTGGAAGAGTGAATTTTACTGTATAGTCATCTACTTTTTCAACTTTAACCGGCTTATTATTAAAGATAAGCTGACTTCTTGCCCATCCGCCATTTTCTTCTTTTAACATTTGATCATAAGTAAAGACTACATCATCTGCAGTAAATGGCTTTCCATCGTGCCATTTAACCCCTTTTCTTAATTTAGCTGTGTACGTTAAGAAATCAGATGATGGTGTCATACTTTCTGCAAGGAAGTATTTAATATCGTCTTTCCCGTTATACATATATAATGGAGAATAAATTGTTTTGATCTCCATTAATCCGTATCGATCCCCTGTTGTGATAACGTTTACTGCGTTCCCCGGATCCCCGTCAATCCCATAAACAAAAGTATCAGGTTTACTTGATCCATTATTTGAGCTTGCATTATCTGATGATTTTGATGAACAACCTGCTAACACAAGAAAAATACTTAGCAAAACTGCTGCAAGCATATTTACATGTTTACGACCCATTTGATTATTCCCCCTAGATGTTATTTTGTAAAATAAAAGGATGGTAGATTTTATGTAATTAAATCCTACTATTCTTATATGTTTTACAAGATATTATTCTACACGATAAAAATTAATAGGTAAATAAAAAAATTCAGCCAAAAATCACCATAATTCCTTGCATAGTCTGCTTATACTAACATTGTTTCTCTATTCCTTTTAATTCCTTAAGCTTGGTTCAATTTCCATTTGATTTTTCCTAGTTATAATATATTTACATCATTTTATTAATGAAACTGACAACCTGTACTTATAACTTATATCTTTCTTCCGTTGCACGACAAAAAAGCTTTTTCCATAAGATGTATTAAAAAAATGCGAAGGAACATAATTGTGAGAAAGATGTGGTGAGCAATATGACACTTTAT
Source organism: Heyndrickxia sp. NPDC080065 (assembly GCF_050281185.1). Taxonomy (NCBI): domain Bacteria; kingdom Bacillati; phylum Bacillota; class Bacilli; order Caryophanales; family Bacillaceae; genus Heyndrickxia; species Heyndrickxia sp. NPDC080065. The sequence continues at coordinate 362,445 of NZ_JBNNWS010000001.1, forward strand.
CCCGTTTTTAACTATCCTTTTCAAAACCTGCAAGAAAATAATATGTCGTTTGAAGATGTATTTACACATATTGTGAATTTCATGGAATTAAATCCAAGTGGCAACTACCGATTAATGGTGGGGACCGATTCCCAAGTTCATAGTACTCATACCGTTTTTATTACCGGGATTGTAATTCAACAAGTAGGAAATGGTGTATGGGCATGTATAAGAAAAAAGATTATCCCAAGAAAGATGACTCAATTGCATGAACGTATTTCTTATGAACTTTCTTTAACTGAAGAGATTGTTTCCATGTTTACAGAAGATAGAAAAAATCAGTTAATTAATATTGTTCTTCCTTATGTGTATCAAAGAGCAACATTCACAATGGAAGGACATATTGATATCGGTGCTGGCAAACGCAACAAAACTAGCGAGTTTGCAAAAGAAATGGTAGCTAGGATTGAATCTATAGGGGTTGAACCAAAAATTAAACCGAATGCATTCGTTGCTTCAAGTTATGCAAATAAGTATACAAAGTAGAAACTGGTTTATATAAAAGGAATGCTTCTGGAAAATAGATAGAGATTCCGTTTTTAACGTTTGTAGGTGCCACTAACTAGAAATGATAGATAGGTATAATACTTTTCTATCCTCCTTCTCGTATCTTGAAAATATCCTCTTTCCGAACACCCCCGTCATCCTCAAGCGATTTTTTAGATATTCTAATATAATAGGAAAAGAGATAAAACGTATGCTATGAATAGATGTACATAATGTTCGAGCTTGAACTTATCTCAAGACTAGGGATAGCTGGATATTTGTAGGTTTTGAACGAGAAAAACGGTTTAAAGGAGCAGGCTTAGGTACACATTTAGTTGCCGTTTGCAGGTTACTTAAAAATCTATTTTAAAGCGGAAAAAGATGTACAAATAGCACTTTAAATATACTCATAAATACCAATCAAATCACAGATAGTAAAAATTTATCCCATTCTTTTCAACGAAATGGGATTTTTAATGTTTACCTTTATGTACTCCGTGTTAAATATTAATCAGCAGATTAAACGTAATATTATTTTAATATTTTATAAATGATAGTATTTTTGTACTAGATAAAAAGGGAATATATGAAGAAAAAAATATTTATTATATGTTATGCATTGAATGGAGGTAAACAAAATGGCTGATGAAAAAGTTGTTATAGGTTCCGAAACAAAGTACCCGCTTAATGGAATATTGACCACTCCTAATGAAACTAAAAAATTGTTTCCTGCGGTTGTATTAGTTCACGGCTCTGGTCCAAATAATATGGATGAAAAAATAGGCAATAATTATCCTTTTAAAGACCTTGCTGAAGGTTTGTCAGAAAAAGGAATTGCCGTGCTGCGATATGACAAGAGAACATTCGTATATGGTAAAGAAATGAGAAAGGATACTGGAATATCAGTTAAAGAAGAAACCATTGAAGATGCCATCCTTGCTGCCGATTTCTTACGAAAAGATTCACGTATTGATTCAAATAAAATCTTTATTGTAGGTCATAGTTTAGGAGGGATGTTAGCTCCACGAATTGATTCAGAAGGTGGAAATTTTGCTGGAATTATCATTTTAGGCGGTTCTCCACGTAAATTAGAGGAAATTATGATGGACCAAAATAACGATGTTTTAAACTCGTTAAATAAATTTTTGAAAATGATTGCTAAAAAACAAATAGCAGCATTATCATCCAAGTTTGGCAACATCTATAACCTGAGTGATGAAGAAGCTAAATCGACCTTAGTTTTAGGGAAATATGTTAGAGCATACTACTTCAAAGAAATGGGTGAACATCCATCTATTCAATATCTCAAAGAAATGGATAAACCTGTATTCATTTTGCAAGGTGATAAAGATTTCCAAGTATCTGTACAAAAAGATTATAATGGTTACAAAAATTTATTAGGTGATATGCCAAATGTAACATTTAAACTATATCCGAACTTAAATCATTTGTTTATGCCTTCTGTTTATGGCGAGATACTAAAAGCGAAAAAAGAGTATAAGGTGGCACAACGAGTAGACAAACAAGTTATCAATGACATTTCAGACTGGATTCTTTCAATTTAGGAAATATTCAACTGAAGTTTTAGAAAACTCACAGTAACGTAAAAAAAGAGACCAAATCGCTATGCGAAGTGGTCATCTATTTTATTTGCTAAATGTATTGTTTCTTCCAGTCAACTGAACCCTTTAGGAATGAACTGCTACTTTTTTATTTATTCGGTTTAGTAAAAGCAGTTAATGGGATTTTGAACTCGGGAATACCTGCAGCGTATGGTGTATATTCATATAAATCGAAATAAACGACTATTTGATCCCCTTGTAAATAGAACTTTTGGTTTTTGCTAATTGATTTAAAAGGTTCAATTAAATCTATTTTTCTTTCCTTAATTTGTTTTTTAATTACTTTATTAATTATTTCTTTATAATTTGAATCACCTTTGGCAGCATCCTTTAGAGTAAGTTGCTTTCCAGTTTTCATATTGATTGTATAAGCAATTTGGTCAGTCATACCGTGTGCTCCACCTGTATAGGAGTAATTTGTAAAAGCGACACTTAGTATATCATTTTTATTATGTTTGACCTTGTAATCAGATGTATAAGTATTTTTTACTTTTTCCGCCTTTTTTAAGCCCTTCGAATCCTTTTTTGCTTGCTCGTGAAGTAGTTTTGCATTTTTTAAGAACAATTCATTGATCTTCGATTCCACTTTTACATTTTTTATATCTTTCAATTGAGGATAGCTAGCTTTTACCGTAGCACCGTAATAGCTTTTATTCCATTTACTGCGAATAATCGTAAAAGATTCTTTTTGTTTGGTAACATGTGTAACCTGTTGTTGACTGCTTTTTTGGTTAGAAGCATAAGTTGACACACCTGCAAAAAGTGAAGTTGCTAAAACAGCAGAAGCAATTGTAGTTTTAATTACAGTACCCTTATTCATTAAAATCTTCCTCTCTAACATTTAAGTAATTTCTACATTTTATTTATATTACATTTGCATATCTAAGTCGTTACAAAACAGTTACAATATTTGGTTCTACTTATGTAAGAAAAGCGGATTAGTCCTCCAACCTGACGAAACTGTGGGGGACTAATCCCTACTGACTATATTAATTTAATATTTTTAAATGCTTCTTGCCTATTAACTCAAATGAATATCCGTACCATATTGAATCAATTGCAGTTTCTTCGCCACAGACTGAGATGAAAAATTGTCCCATGAAGTGCTATACAATGCCAATCTTCCTTGTTTTTGCACCTCTCTTGCCCATGCATTTGAAACATCTACACCATACCCTTTTCCCCGAAACTCTTCAAGTGTGTATAAACTTGCCTCATCGCCTTTAGATGTCTGTCTTGCACTGCAGCATAAAGAAACAGCCATATCGTTTTGAACAATAGCAAAACACGGCTCCTTATATTCGAATTCATCATATGTATAGGGAAAGTGAGGCAATAAGAGTTTTTTATTTGACTGAGTGACCTGTATCGCCTTCGTTGATCTATTTCTCACTTCCGGAAAGATAAATGCTGGTCCTATCCAAACACTACGAATCGGTTGGACTTGGCTTAAAATATAGATTATTTCCGCCAAGCGTGAACTTGGATCTGTTCCAATAACTTCTTCTAATTTTTTTACAACATCATCACTAAGACCTTTATGATATCTAACTATAGGACCTTTCCTTGTACCACCGATAAAAAATCTTGGTGCAGCATCATATGGGGGTTCGTTTATATGTGTTATTCGCCCTTGCTCATCAGAATTAAACAAAACATTTACATGAATCTCCATAAGCTCCAAATCGGAAAACAATAAGCATTCCTCCTAAAATACTGTACACATTCTCTCACATAATCATCTTCCCATAATTCAGGAGCCCATGCCCCCATTAAAGATACCTCCGAATTGAAAAAAATAAATTTATTAAAGTAATTATACATTCTTTAGAAAAATATGACTTCCCTCTCTCAGTAGAATTCGAATACTTCACAAAATATTCATACTATTTCATTCAATTAGTGGTTTTATCAGGTATAATGATAAGAAGAAAGGATGTGTCATTTATGAGAAAAACTTTTTCTTTAAAAGAACTCGTTGATAAAAATAAATTAGAAATAAAAAAAGATCAGAAAGCTTTAGAAAAAATAGAGAGAAAAATCGACAAAAAATACAGTGTTCAACAATAATATAGATTTTAAGTGAAAAGGGGTCCTATGAGTAGGATTCCTTTTTTATATCCTTTGGTGTCAGGCACCGCTTGTGGACTTTTCGTTAATTTTTCCACCTCATATGGACACTTTTTTATTTTGGTGGAATTTTTCCCCTTTCTGTCCACCGTGGATGGAAAAAAGCTTAAAATGTCCACGGATGGTGTCAGGCACCATCATATGGCACTATCATTTCTTTGGAAAGATTTCGTTTTTCTTGTATACTGTTTCACGAGGTGACAGAAATGAAATGGATTCGGTTATTTTTGGCTGCATTATTTACAGCTGTAATACTTATGGGATGTAGTCTATCTGTTGAAAAACAGAATGAAAATTCTAAGACTCAACAAGTAAGTGACACCATTCTTGATGAGATGGAAGGTCCTCCAAAGAATGGACATACTTTGGAAAGGCATGTAGGCAAGTCAGATCGTGAACTAGAAGAACGGATTAAAAGGGACCATGTGACAGCTGCCAGTACATACTATGACAAAGAAACGGCGATTAAGGCAGTCCGAGAGAGCTTAAGTATTCATGATAATGAAATCAAAAAATGGCTTGATGAATCAAATCGAGACCGTATTGTGCTAAATACCCATCATTCTTTTCCAGTGGGAAAAACAGTGCTCAAATCAGACATGAGTGTACATGAAGATATACATGATACAATCACAGTCCTAGCAAAAGATCCATCTAGTCAACTAAAATATAAGATTATCACTTCTTATCCAAATTTAAAGCGAGGAAAATAAATGTATCCGGAATTTCAATATTTTTTAGAAGCGTATTGTACACTTGGCCTAGAGACGGAAGAGGTATGGGAGGCAATCGAGCAATTTAAAAAAAGCGAAAATCCAACGGTTCAAAAGTCGTTGCTGGTTGAACTGCAAAAAGTCTTGAATGATGGGGATTTGGCAATAGCAATAGAGATGATTCCAGAACACGGATATAGACAATTTTCCGCTGAGGAAACAGCGATGTTTTTAAAACATATTGTAAAACAACTTCAAACAGAGTGAAAGTAAATCATTACGTTTTCAGCTTGTCGAGAAGGGGTATTTTTTCTCGACAAGCTTATTTATTTTGTTCTTGTAACACGATACTTTTTATAGGAATTATTCGTCACGATAAGGGTAGAAAAACTCATATGTTATCGTTTTTCCTTCCCTGGTGATTGTGACTACCTCGTTTCCGTCCCTAGATACAAAAGTATCAGAGCCATTTTTTGTAGATTTTTTCTTCCAATTTCCTAGCCCCTCTGTGATTTTTTCTAAATATGAATTGTATAACTCAGAAGATACATTTTCCCAATGATATACTTCTTTATTTGAAGAAATAGAAATTGGCTGTATGCCTACAGGAAAAATCATTTTCCCATAACCGTGGGTAACATATAGCTGGTTATGATAAATATAAGGTTCCATACCTTTGATTCGCAATGTTGAAATCGCTGTAAAAATATCAGCATACTCCAGTTTAGGATAATCGAATGTAAAATGAAGGTACTTTCCTTCCGGTAGTGTGATAAAAAAATGGTACCGTATAACTACATCCATCATTTTTACATGCTCGATATACATCGATGTCGGATAAGGAAAATGTTCAAGTTTTTCCTCTACAAACATTGGCAAACTATTAATGATCTCATTCATTTCTTTTTCCGTTACTTCATTAACAGAACCAACTTGCATAGATTTATTTATTTGAAATAGAGCCAAGCCGCCTTCTGATTTCTTACTATATACATCACTTAATTTCCAACTGAACTGAGTAAATTCAATTGTCGACTCGTTTCCTGAATGCTGCACCTTACTTTCCTGCTGAAAGAACAACCAAAATCCTCCACATATAAAAAAGAACAAACAAGTTGCTAATATACTTTTCCATAGAAAAAATGGTGTGTTGGAAGCGGAACTCTCAGGAGAATCTTGCATTGATTTCCAAATCCTTGATCTTGTTACTTCTTTTTCTTCGATCGTTGGCTTAAGGTGTTGCAGCAGTTTCCATTGGTTATCATAATGTTTGCTCAACATGTTCACCACCTTCTATCGCATTCTTTTTTCTAAGTGATTGCAGTGCTCTTGATAATGTTTTTCGAACCTTTGCTTCAGACCAGTCAAGAATTCTCGCAATTTCCTTTGTTGAACATTCCTCAACCTTTTTCAATATTATGACTAGGCGGTAATTAGGCTTTAGTTTTTGAATAGCTGTAAATAGTTGGTTGACACTTTCTTTGTTTTCTATATACTGTTCGAGGTTAAAGGAAGATGATATCTCACGATCAAATGAAATGAATCTGTTTCTTTTTCGTTTTCGAATTTCGTCTAAGACTAAGTGCTTCGCAATACTAAACAGCCATGTTTTGATGCTGGATCGGTGATCAAATCGATCATATGCTGTGTACGCTCGGACAAATGTATCATGGACAAAATCCTCACAGCACTGTTTATCGCCGATCATAAATAAAATAAATCGATAAATGTCTTCATAGTACAGCTCATACCACTCCATAACGAGTTGCCTTTTATCTATATTCAAATTCCTCCCCACCTACTTTCCCTCTTTAACTAATCAGTCGTATGAAACGCAAATTTGTGACACCCATTTTTTTAAAATCTTATGAACATTTCATTATGTAAATATTCAGATTCGTAGTTTAGACTTTGCAATTTTTACGCTAAAATGATAGTAATATAGAATTTACTTAGCTTCGATGATCATTATCATACGTTTTTGTTAGTTATACTCATACATAGACTAACGGATATTTTTAATTTGAGGGTGAGACAAAGTGAATGAAGGTGTGAATTATAAATTCTGGACTGTCTGTATGGTCCAAGACGGAGATAAAGTACTATTATTAGATCGGCAACACGACAATTTTAAAGGATTTATTCCTCCTGGCGGGAAAGTTGAGTTTCCCGAAAGTTTTGTCGAAGGAGCCATTAGGGAGGTTAAGGAAGAAACAGGATTAGAAGTAAGCAACCTCAATTATAAAGGGCTTTATGAATATGTGAATCCCGAAAAAAATGACAGATATATGATTTTTAACTATATCACTAAAGACTTTAAAGGAACGCTTTTGGAAGATTCTCAAGAAGGGAAACCTGTTTGGGTTCATATTGATGAAGTCCACAATCTTCCTATGCAAAAGTCCATACGAAGAAGATTCCCTTTGTTTTTTGAGGAAGGAACTTTTGAAATTCAAGTTGAATGGGATAATGAAAAAAATCAAGAGGGGAAAGTTACCATTAGGAAAACATGATTAGTATTTACAAAGGAGCAAATTTCTACTCCTTTGTAAATACTTATTATCTATGGGCTTCTCTTCTCCTACTACTCTAGCTATAGAATGATCATAGTTTCCGAAATCGCAAAATGATCACAGGTGGGATCTCATACCAATCGAATTTATGATCCTCTTTTTCCTTTTTGAAACTAGGCTCCTCTATTCCATCCAATACAAAGTTTGATGAGAAAAATAGATCTAAATAAAAGGATAAAGACCGGTGAAACATAAGGTGTGGAGTTGGTTGGCCTTTGATGCCAATTGCTTTATAAGGTTTAGGAGTTAAGTAGCTGGAAATTTGTATACTATTCCTAGTGATTACTTCGCCATTCATGTCCTCGGTTTCATGTATTTTTCTAATTCCAGGTGTTTGAAAGCAGGGGTGTACGATGGAAAAAACAAAAGAACCATTGGGCTTTAACAGCTTTTGAAGAGCTTTAATTAATGGAGTTATTTCAGCAACATCCATTAAAGCCATATTTGCTACAGCACTATCAAATTTTTCATTCCCAAGTTCAATTAATGAATGATAATTTGTAGCATCCATTACTTTATAATCGATACAATTTAAGTATTCTTCAGATCTTAGTTTTGCTCTTTCAATCATCTTAGGACTATAATCAAAAGCGGTAACCATAGCACCTAATTCTGCAAGTCTCCTTGAAAAATTCCCATTGCCACAAGCAATATCTAAAATCATTTGACCTTTTTTAACGTCTAATAATTTTTCGGTATATGGTCTTATCAATTCACGATGAAATCGGTTACTGCTTTCGCCCATATAATCATCCCAAAATTCGGCATTTTCTTGCCATTTAGATTGAGAATCTTTTACCAATTCCTTTCATTCACTCAAGTCGATGTTCTCCTTTCAAAAAAATGATTTTCATTGCGAAAGTTCATTTATAGAAGTTAAACTTTGATACCAAGCCATTGCTTTTTGTTCTATCTCAATAGCTAAATGCTCCTTCCCTTTAATGTATGATTGAATATCAAACGGATATCTATTAGACAGCACTTCTTTTAAGTTACCATATTTTTTCACTGCATCGGGATGTGCTCTCAAGTAATCTCTAAAGGCAAGGTGGCGTTTAATATGAGGATTTTTGAATTCATAAATATGGATATGATGAGTTCGAGAATCTCCCCCTTTTTTGAAATACCGACGTCCGGATATCCCATTTTCCCCCTTCGGTTCATACCCCAAAGCTTCCATTTCTTTGTTGAACTTATCTATCAAACTAATATTCTTAACTACAGGCATTATATCAATAATTGGCTTTGCTTTTAGTCCTTTTACTGAAGTGCTGCCAATGTGATGAATATGGATAATTTCGGGGCCAAAGACTTTTTTTAATTTTTCGGCTTCTTCTTCAAATAATGAAACCCATTGTTCATTATATGGTGTTACTTCTACTATTCTCACTCCAACTCCCCCTCGTTATGTAAAATTCTAGTTGATTCCTAAAAGTTCCTGCAAAATAAAATAATATTAAGAAGCATAGATATCACTATTTGGTAAACACTAAGTTTAATGTCAAATATTGGGGTTTGCTAATATAGTAACAATTAAAAATACGTTGTTGTATTCAGTATTGTCCGGGGGTTTTACAATGCAGGCAGTGCCAGAAAACCGAAAAATATCACCATCGCTCGTTTTTTTCACTGTGCATGGGATACAATTCGGTGTCGGTGTTTTAGGTTTTCAGCGAACAATAGCACAAACCGCTGGATATGATTCTTGGATTTCTGTAATCATTGCAGGGATAGGAACCGCAATGATTATGTGGATTATTTATAAAATAGTAGAAATTGGAAAACAAGATCTTTTTGAAACACATCGATTTGTATTTGGAAAATGGATTGGTGCACTTTTCAATACTGCTTTTATCCTTTATTTTACAATTCATATAATTACCTATATCCGCTCTTATATAGAAATCGTTCAAGTTTGGATGTTTGAAGATATAAATATTATTTGGTTCAGTTTATTCCTTTTACTCCTTTGTCTTTATATCGTTAACGGAGGATTTAGAACGGTTACCGGGATGATGTTTTTTAGTGTCGTTCTCCCAGCATATTTTGTGATACTATTTGGTTTTGCGCTGCCTTATGCCGACTTTAGACACTTATTACCTCTTTTTGATCATTCGACTAAAGATATCATGAAGGCCTCACATCAAATGATTTTTACGTATAGTGGATATTCAACATTTCTTGTTTACTATCCTTTTATTAAAGATCCGAAAAAATCTAAAAAATGGGCTTTTTTGGCCATAGCAGTATCATGCCTTCTCTTCTTATATATAGCAGTTATTTCATTTGCCTATTATAGTGAGGAAGAAATTCATCAACTTATTTGGGCTACCTTAACAACATGGAAAATTGTACAACTTCCTGTTGTTGAACGTTTTGAATATATCGGAATTTCCAATTGGTTCCTAGTCGTCATACCGAATGTTGCTCTTGCCCTTTGGTGTGGAAGCCGAATAATAAAACAAACCTTTCATATTTCCCAAAGAAATGGTGCTTTATTAATAAGTGTTATTGCATTAATGGCAGTACCTTTTTTTAAAAGCCGTAACCAAATTAATACATTAGGCAATTTAGTAGGAAATCTATCCTTTCTTGTTGCTTATATTTATATTCCCTCACTATTAATTCTTGTATGGCTTGTAAAGAAGGTGAAGAAAAAAGCATGAAATCATTTTTTCTTCACTTCTTCTTTTGTTATAACTATTTAAAGATATGTGCAAAATCAACTTATCGCTTTGAAACATTCTGACCAGCCGCTTTCTTATAAAAGAAAAGCGCACTATAATTGAACAATAGATTTATACAGTGACTATTCTCCCGCTTCAGTATAAGAAAATGAATGATTACCACAGATAGGAAGAATGACCTCAACTTTCGTTCCTTTATCCAATTCACTTTCAATAAATAATTTCCCTTGATGAGCTTCAATAATTTTGTAACAGATCATTAATCCTAAGCCGATTCCTTCTTCTTTAATACTATAAAATGGTTCTCCTAGATATGGTAAGCGATCCTTTGGAATCCCACATCCTTGATCGATAATGCTAATACAAACTTCTTGATCATTAGATTTATTGACTTGAATCAAAATTTCTCCCCCCAGCGGCATCGCTTCAAAGGAATTTTTCAAGATATTAATAAACACTTGGTTTAATTGGTTCCTTTCAAGAGGGATCAATGGAATACCCGATTCAAACTTAGTTCTAATCTGGACATTATTCATCGTAGCTTGATGCTCAAATAAAAGTGTAGCCTGCTCTACTAACTTATATATGTCACTGGGTTGAACCTTTACCGCCTGTGGTTTGGCAACCGCCATAAATTCATTAGTAATCCCTTCTATACGACCAATCTCTGATAACACGAGATCTATATAACGATTTTTATTCTCATTTTCTGCTGACCCCAATAATTGGATAAATCCTTTCATTGTGGTTAAAGGATTGTTAACTTCATGGGAAATTGCAGTGGCTAAATGTCCAACTACAGCAAGTTTCTCCGATTTCCGTAACAATTCTTCTGTTTTTAAACGTTCAGTGATATCTCGAGAGATAGCCAATAACATGTCCTTTCCACCCAAGTTAAAAACTTGGAGACTAAATTCAACATCTATTCTTTGGCCTGTTTTAAAAACATATTCGTCTTGTAAAGTGAATAAACGTTCTCCTTGTCGAATTTTCTCCATCATTTTTATATAAATTGTCGAATCTTTGGGAACAATTTCGGTAAAAGGCATTGAGAGAAATTCATCCCTGCTGCACTCAAATCTTTCACACCCAACCGGATTTACTTCAATAAATCGAGTGGGAAGTCGCTCTGCATTCAATTCTACTAAGTATACCGCATCAGCTGCCTGTTCAAATAGAAGACGATATTTCATTTCACTTTCTTTTAATGCTTTTTCCATTTGTTTATGTTCTGTAATGTCTCTTAAGATGCTGACAATTGCCGTAACATTTCCCTTCTCATTTACAATTGGGGAAACAAAACTGTTTACATCTACGAGACTTCCATCTTTACGCTGCTTAATCGTTTCAAACGACATCACATGCTTACTATTCTTTACTTGTTGAAGGATCTTTGTACACTCCTCAACTAAAAAATCGGGAATAATCGGAATTGGTCTTCCTATCACTTCTTGTTCAGTCCAGCCAAATACTTCTTCAAATGCTTTATTCACTTTTATGATATGTTGTAAATCAAATATGATAATAGAATCCACTGTGTTTTTAAGAAATAGGTCCAATTGTTGTTTAGTCGATTGCAGATCTTTTTCCATTTTCCTATTTTCAGAAATATCTTTTACAATTCCATATTCCCCAACTATTTCATTATCTATATATATCGGGAAATTTTTTACTTTTACATCTACTCGGTATCCATATTTGTGGATAACCGCCGCCTCATATTCCTGAGGCTTTCCTTTTATTGTTTTCTCAAAATATTTCATTGCAATTTCTAGATATCCTGGATAAAAGAGTAATGGTAGATCTAAATTTTGCAGCTCTTCAGCCGTATATCCAACCATTCTCTCTAAAGCAGGATTCACATCCAATAAATTTCCCTTCAAGTCACAAGAGTAGATTCCGTCAGGATTATGATCAAAAAAGGATTTATAAAAATCATCACATTTAACCATGTTTTTCACCAAAGCATGCTTCTTTTCGTTAACATTGCGAGCTGAATCTACGTTATTGCTCTTTGTTAAGGACTGATCTTTTACACTTGAAAAAATACATTCAGAGGTAATGGAAATTTTATTAAAACTTGGTAAATTTGGAGGAATAACGTGAATAATGGAGCCTATCGGCATTCCTCCATAGATATAAGGTGTTAACTCAAAACGCCAAATTCCTTTTACATATTCAAATTCCCATTGTGTTCTTGAAGTTAAAGATAACGATAATGATGGCATGCCCACCAAAAAATGATTTGAATCAATCAATTTTTGCTCATACAGTATTGGTGATGCTTTAACTACTTTCCATCCTCGATCTAAGACGACTAGAAAGGAATTTGACTGCAGAGAAATATTTTGACTTTGGAAATATTCAAGCAGCTTAAAGCGTTCTAACTTAAGTTGATTTAGCAGTATCCCGGTTACATCTTGTGCTGCTGAAGTTACTGCTGACAAAAAATAGGGATGGTTCAAAGCCCATAGCCCTGTCATATCAATGATTCCTATAATTTTATCAGTAGCAGGATCCCGGATAGGAGCAGCTGCACATGTCCAATTTTGTACCTCTTGGCAAAAGTGTTCCCCGGCAAACACTTGAATTGGAGAACCTGTAGCTATAGCAGTTCCAATTGCATTTGTCCCTGCACTATTTTCTGCCCAAGATGAGCCAGCGACAAAATTCATATCCTCAGCTTTAAGCATGATTGACAGATCTCCTTCTAAATGAACGATTTCACCGGAAGGATTGCTAAACGTTACCAGCTGGCCCGCATCCATATATTTATCTTTTAATTGAGATAATACTGGTTTTGCGATACGAAATAATGGATCCATAGATACATAGTCTTTAATTTGTTCTTCATCGAGGTTGATAGAAGTCCTGCTTTGAAGCGGACTGATTCCTTGATCCAAACAACGTTTCCATGAATCATACATTAAACCACGGATTGTTGGTGCAGTATTATTACCAGAAATGAAATTTTCCCACTCACGTTCAAGCTTTATTTTTTCTAACTTTGGACTAGTATACTTATCTAGAGCATTTAAATTATTTATCATAGCTATTCCTCCAAATAAATAAATGTAGTTGTACTCTTATCACATCGAAGTTTTTTGAATATCATTATTCTGTATATTCAGAATATTAATGATGCCGATAGGTTATTTTTGGAGGACTAAGTCCATTTTTTTAGCAAGAAAAATCTATCAATAAATCATTTTTTTCAGTACTGTACAAGTAGGATAATTTATAGTTATATAATACAAAAAAAATTTCATTAGTAAAAGTAAATGATTTTGTTAAGAAAACATTATTTATTTCTGGAATAGAATGGCTTATCACAGGACTTTACGTATGCAATAAAAAATTATGAAACAAACTAACTATAATAAAAAGCACTGATCATTATTTCATCAGTGCTCGATTCTCTCTATTTAGAACAAATAAATTTTTTGATCGTTTCTTTATTAAAGTTATTAATTGGTCACGGAACCCTTATCCCCGGATAAGGCCCTTTTTCAAAAGGTTCAGTTCAATTATATAATTATTTACAGCTTCATCATAAGTTAATTCACGTGAAAATTTGTCGATGATATTACGAAAGGTTACTGAAGTAATGATTTGCATGACATGAAATAATTCCTTATCATCTGAAATGTTCAAGTTGGATTTATTGATTAATGAGCTGATTTTCTTAAAATTTTCGTTCATTTCCTGATCGCTAATGCTTCCTGCAAATGTTCTTTCGATTTTATACGTCATATTTAAAAAAGTATTTCTTAAGAAATGGAGATTATCTTCTTTTTTTATAATTAATTTAAAAAAGTCGAGCATCGTATCAAATATATCACCATTATTTTTATTTAGGATGAAAACGAAATTGTTTTTGTTTTCTTTTACGAGTTGATTTAATAAAAAGAAAAAAGCATCCTCTTTGTCTTCAAAGTATTGATAAAAGCTGCCTCTTGGTATGCCTGCTGATTTTACAATATTAGAGATCGATGCTTCATATAACGGCACCCTTGAAAATTCTTTTTGCAATGCATGAATAAGCATTTGTTTTTTATCTTCTGGTAAATTAAAAAAAGTTAGTTTTGGCAATTTAGACTCTCCTAATTTAGTTATTATTAACTTTTCCCATTATTGCCTAATGCTAAAAAGTCATTTGGGAGATGGAATCTTTCATTATTAATGAAAAGTTCTTGCATGTCCTCCTGAATACTAGCGTTTTCCTTAAGCTTATTCATTTCTTTATGAATATTCTCCATTTTCATATCTAATTGTGTTGCAGAATCCGCTGCCTCTTTTAATTCATCTAATGTTTTTTGAGGAACTTCCTTGTTATATTTATAGTAAATTTTATGTTCCAAGCTTGCCCAGAAATCCATTGCAATGGTGCGAATTTGAATTTCAACATTGATATAGTCTTCTCTATCTGACATAAAGATAGGTATTTGGGTAATTAAATGAAGACTTCGATAACCATTTGGTTTAGGGTTTTTAATGTAATCCTTGCACTCAATCACTTTTATATCTCTTTGTTTTTGCAACATATTACTTATTTCATAAATGTCAGAGATAAATGAACAAGTAATACGAATTCCAGCTATATCTCGAATATTTTCTTTTATAGAAGAAAGTGAGAAGTCATACCCCTTCCTTTGAACTTTTTTTAATATACTTGCAGGAGACTTAATGCGAGAATTCACATGCTCAATAGGATTATAATCATGAATATATTGAAATTCTTGTTTTAAGATATCGATTTTCGTATTCATTTCAGCTAACGCGAACTTATAGGACATCATAAACCGGATTAAATCTGTTTTTAATGTTTGCATTTGTTTTACACTAACTAATTTTTCGACTTCCATTGTTTATCTCCTTTTTTAATAGCCTCTGTCTCTGTTCATCTATTGTTTTACTAAGGAACATTGATCATTAAGATTTTCCTTCTTTTAAAATAGGTCTCTTACATAATGACACATTAATCCCTTGTAATTGTAATTCATATATTAATTTTTTTAATTTCTCCAGATGCATATGTTTTTTATTCAAAATTGGTATTCACCTCAATATGACATCGTGTCAGCTTTTCTATACCGTATATAATAAGTGACATCGTGTCATATGTCAACAAAATTATGACACGATGTCACAATGAACCAAAAAAGAAACTGCTTCAAAAGGTAATTTATTATACCTTAGCTCTTTAGGAATCTAGTTCGGGAACTGACCATCTGTCCCTTTTTATTCAATGTATTTTTTTAATATTATATTTTTTCCGACTTACTGTATTGAAATCTAAAAAATACTATTATAGTATTTAGTTATAAAGTTCAAGTTAAAAATACCTATATTACTAAATTATATTAAAGAGTTTTTGAACTTGACCAAAAAATGGGAGGCTTATCTAAAAAATAGTAAATATGAATCGATCATCTATTCTATTTTTTAGATTTGTAATAAATATAGAAAAAAGGAGTTTGTAATCTATATATTTCAGATTACGAACTCCCTTTCTTTATTCTTGTTCCATCCTACAGAACAAAGAACAAAAATTTCAGTACATCAAGATAGTTCGATGATTCATATTCTACCTCCTTCGCACCAATTTGTTTCGCCCCCGGATAGAAGGAGCCCCCATAAGCAGCAAAATGATCTGTAAAAGAGATTTCTACCTTAAAATGTTTTGGTAGCTCGATAAGATATTTTGATAGATCATCCCCAAGAACATCCTTCACCTTTTGTTTGATTTCTTTTACAGCTAGCTCTGGGTGAATCGATATTGAGGCATTCCCAATACCTTCACTTACCGGTACGGTCATTATATTTGAGTTTAGTTTTTTGGCCTCTTCACAAAGCAACTTGTCTCCAGTAATGAGAAGAACAGGAACATTAAACATGGACGAAGTATAGGCATTGATTAAAAACTCGCTAGCGATCTGTCCGTTGATTTTCACATATTCATTCTTCATATTCATTGTGTGTGCGAGTGGATTCCCATTTGTTCCCCCTGCTGAATGATAACCGATAAACATAGCTCCAGCAAAAGATTCATCTAACCCAGCCATCATCATATAAGGATTTCTTGCCCACCCCCGCATGATTTTCACCTGTTCAGGAAGCTTTGATGGGATTAGATTTCTTGCAGTATTATGTGCATCTTTAACAAAGATCTCTGTTATCCCAGATTCCAGAGCACCTTCACAAGCGGCATTTACTTCTTTGGTCATTTGTTCAAGAAAATACTTACTATAATAAGTTGCTGGATCAGTCTCATCCCAATTCACAATTCCCGCTACACCTTCAATATCTGCACTGATAAATAATTTCAACAAAGTCACTCCTTATTTAGTATGAGATAATGCTTTCTTCTCTTTATACTTATGTGATTCTTGAATGAAATAACTGAATATTTTTAAGTGAATAGGGTGCCGTTTTTTTTGTATACACTCTGGATTCCATTGTACACCCATTACATATTGATCTAATGTAATCTCCACCGCTTCGACAATTCCATCTGGTGAATAAGAATAGTTTTAAGATGTTCGCCTAGTTGTTTTTGCTTCCGCTACATTCTCTTCAAACAAATTCCCTACAACATCACGATATTCCTTGTCCTGTTGTACACTTTTTTGTGTTTATATCAAAATAGTAAGTACCAATTTTTGAGCTGACAGTAAAAATCAAGAAGAACTATTAAATGAGCTGCGTGATTTATATAAGAAACGTCCGGATTTTATAGATGAATTGAGTAAAATTAAATAACAAGAAAAACCACCCGCATCGTAGTAAATGTATTGGAACAAAGGACCAGACCCTCTGTCCTAAGATATGACAATATTTTTACAAAAATATAGAAAGTATAAAAAAGCAATGAGAACGGAGGTATAATAATAATAGGATAACAAATTTATCCAATTATTATCATTTAGAAGGCAGGGTGTATATGATGTTATACTCTAAAATATTAGTACCTTATAATGATACGGATCTATCAAACAAAGCTTTAGCAACGGCTAAAGAATTAGCAAAAGTTAGTCCGAAGGCTGAAATCGATATTTTATTTGCTTTTCAGCTCCCAATTTCGACTTATTCATCAGGTGTATTTACCCAGGACACACAAGATAAGCTAAATGAATATGCCGAAGAAGTATTAAATAAAGCAATGAGCTACTTAGAAGATCTTCCAAATCCTATTCATAAATATGTTGTTGATAGTCAGCCCATCTCAGCTATTCTTAATCATGTTGAAACAAACGGAAACGATTTAATTATTATGGGAAACCGAGGACTAAAGGGAATTAAGGAGTTTTTAGAAAGCGTAAGTCATGTCGTCGTTCAACAATCTCCAATTCCAGTATTACTAGTAAAATAATATTTCTTTAGAGAAAAGAGGGTGTTTTATGCTCACCCTCTTCTAATTTTCCACCAAAGCAAAATAGCGACAATGGTTATTGGGACAGTGGACCCGACCCCGCGTCCCATCCTATGCTTAGTGTATTTAGTGTCTCAAAAAAGCTCGGGAACGAAACATTTATGGCTTCACTATTTTCAATAATGGTCTCACCATCAGCTATATAGCTTGCAATGGCTAGCATCATACCAATTCGGTGATCACCATGGCTATTTACGCGGGTTCCTTTTAGAGGGGTTCTTCCATAAATAATCATTCCATCTTCTGTTGTTTCAATATGTGCACCCATTTTCTTCAATTCTAAAGCAACTGTATCAATTCGATTCGTTTCTTTCACCTTTAATTCTTGTGCATCTCTAATAACGGTTATTCCTTCTGCTTGTGTAGCAGCTAACGCAATAATTGGAATTTCATCAATTAGTCTGGGGATGATTTCACCAGCAATTTCAACGGCTTTTAACGGAGATGTTTGGATTTGTATATCTGCTAAAGGCTCGAAAGCTTCTCCACTTTTTGGTGTAACCTCTAGTTTAGCCCCCATTTTCTTAAGTACATCTATAATTCCCGTTCTTGTTGGATTTACCCCAACTTGCTGCAATATTATTTTGCTATTAGGAACGATCGAACCAGCTACTAAGAAAAAGCTTGCAGAAGAAATATCTCCTGGAACACATACTTTTGTTGCTTGTAGGCTTTGCTTTCCTTTAATAGATATTTTATTTCCGTTTTGAAGAACCGTAACACCGAATGCTTTCAACATCCGTTCAGTATGATCTCTTGTTGCTTGTAATTCTGTAACTGATGTTGTTCCATTAGCCTGAAGTCCTGCAAGTAATATTGCTGATTTCACCTGGGCACTAGCAACAGGGAGTTGATAATCAATGGACTCCATGTTTCCCCCACTAATGGAGATAGGTGTATAACTACCTGATTTGCGTCCATCTATTTTAGCGCCCATTAATCGCAGCGGTTCAACGATTCTATTCATCGGTCTTTTCGCAATAGATGAATCCCCTTGCAAACAGCTGTAAAAAGGGAGTCCTACTAGTATTCCGGATAATAGTCGAAGGGTTGTTCCAGAATTCCCTACGTCAAGTACAGCTTCAGACTCTAATAAATTTTCTAATCCCTTTCCATCAATTTCCACATAATCTCCGTCTTGCATAATATGAACTCCAAGTTGTCTGAGGCAGGCAATGGTACTCATACAATCCTCTCCAGGTAAAAAGCCTTCTATGATTGTTTTTCCATTTGCTATTGCTCCCAACATAACAGCTCGATGGGAAATTGATTTATCACCCGGGACTGTAATCGTACCTATAAGTCCTTTTTTTGCTTTTTCCAACACGTTAAAAGCCAATTTACTCCCTCCTTATGCTACTTCATAAGTTTTAAATTTCCTTCCGAGCCTACAGGTAATGAATCACGATACTCTTTCGCTTCTTCAAAGAAATGATAAATCTCCTGTTCATTACCGCTGTGCAAAACATTGTGCAATTTATGCATTTCAATTAGCCAATTATCCAATAACCTAACCAGATGCCTGCGATTTTGTATGACAATATCCTTCCACATTTGAGGGCTACTAGATGCAATTCTAGTAATATCCCTAAATCCACCAGCGGCTAGTAACCGAATAAGCGGGTTATTCTTTGCTTGCTTTTTTGTTTGATTGACTAAAGCGCCAGCAATCAAATGGGGAAAATGACTAATCATGCCTGTAATTACATCATGCTCATCTTTATCGATCATTAGAAAGTTTGCATTTGTTCCACTCAACCAATTCTTTAATTCTTCTATTTTTTTCAAACGAGTATGAGGAAGTGGAGTAATTAAATAATAGGCATCTTCAAATAAATTTCCCCTTGCATTTTCAACTCCTGTCGTATGTGAACCTGCCATTGGATGTCCCCCAATAAATTCGATACTCTTTGGGAACATCTCACTGACAAATTCCATAATCTCACCTTTCGTACTACCAGTATCAGTAATAATTACACCTTCTTTTAAAGTCATCCTCGACAATTGTGTAACTATTTTTTTCGTTTCTAATACAGGTGTCGCTAGGATGATTAAATCCGCATTTTCGGCTCCTTCCTTAAAGGAAGTTACCTTTTCATCAATAATATTGAGAGTGATTGCTTTGTCTAATGCATCTATGTTAGCGTCATAACCGTAAATAATAAAATTGGGATGCTGCTTTTTAATAGCAAGTGCTATTGAGCCTCCAATTAAACCTACGCCTACAACAAATACATTGCCTTTCATAAAAATACCTCCACAGAACTATAGCCTATTCATGATGTATATGAATAAATTCGTTTATTGCATTTCTTACTTTTTCGTTTTGCTCTTTTAATCCAATAGTTATCCGCACACAGGTTGGAAATCCTAGTAACCTTCCAGAACGTACGATAAGCCCCTTTGATAACAAAAACTGTGTCGCTTCATCACTATCACATTTAAAATCAATTAAAATAAAGTTTGTCTCTGAAGGAAAATACTCAAGCTGATTTTCTAAGCAAAACGTATAATATTTCTCCCTTTCTTCAGCATTTCTCTTCTGACAATTTTGGACAAATTCTTGATCTTGTACAGCTGTAGCGGCAGCTGTTTGGCCAAGTACATTTGTATTAAAAGGTAGACGCAGCGGTTCTAATTTTTGAATAATTGCTTCCGACGAGATACCATAACCTATACGAAAACTAGCAAGACCATAAATCTTAGAAAAAGTCCTCATAATCAATAGATTAGGAAAATCCTTTATAAAATCGAGTGTATTATGTGATTGGTTTACATATTCAATATAGGCTTCATCAAGGACGATCAACACGTCTTTTGGTGTGTTTCTTAAAAAGCTTAACAGCTGATTATTTGGAATGTATGTCCCTGTCGGATTGTTAGGATTGCATATCCATACCACAGCTGTATCCTTATCAATTTCTGCTAGCATTTGATTCAGATCATGCTTTCCATTCTTTAAGGGAACTTCACGAACTTCTCCACCTTCAATAATGGCATTATGTTTATATTGTGAAAAAGTTGGTGTAGCCATGACGGTATTTTTTCCGTGTTCAAGTAAAGCTCTAGAAATGATTTGAATTAATTCATCCGTACCATTTGTAAAGATTAATTGTTTTTTGTTCACACCTAACAAAGATGATACAGACTCTCTTAATTTAGCTGCACTTGCATCTGGATAAACACTAAAATTGAAATGATATTGTTTCAATGCTTTATCCACATTGGCAGAATAACCATATGGATTTTCATTAGAGGCAAGCTTGATGATTGGATGTAATTGATCATTTTTCACCTCTTCAATTGATTTACCAGGTTGATAGGCTTGTAGATTATGAATTTGGTCCTTCCATTTCATTTATCAATACTCCTTTGCTTAGCTTTCCTGTAGTAAGTAAAAACTTTCACGTAATAGTTGCTGGTCTATCTTTTGAATAACCGGTTTCCCTAATTCCTTCAATAAAATAAATACAGGTGTATGACCCGAAGACTTCTTATCTTTCTTCATCCGTTCAAAAATGGAATCGAAATGAATATTTTTAGGGATTCTCCATTGATACCCCAGGCTTTCTATCCAATGAATAAACTTCTCATATGGCATCTCTAAATGATGAATATGCTTACTCAAATGTAGAGCATAGATCATTCCAATCATGACCGCTTCTCCATGAGGTAAATTTCCATAGCCTAAATGGGCTTCTAATGCATGACCCAGCGTATGGCCAAAATTTAAATGAGCTCGAATATCATTTTCCGTTTCATCCATACTTACGATATTCGCCTTTATTTCAATGCCTCTTTTCAAAAAGCTCTGTAATTGATTATTTGTTAAATCGTCGAGCGATCTGATTTCATTCATTATTTTTTGTAAAAAATGAGGATCAGCTATTAATAAATGCTTAACCACTTCCGCAAAACCGCTTCTTATTTCTCTATCTGATAAGGTTGATAGGAACTGAGTATCGAAAATAACCTGTTCAGGTTGATAAAAAGCACCAACCATATTTTTTCCTAATGGATGGTTGATTGCTACTTTTCCTCCGACTGCGCTATCATGAGCAAGGATCGTAGTTGGAATTTGGATAAAAGGCAATCCCCTCATATAGGTTGCGGCAACAAATCCAGCTAAATCTCCAATTGATCCTCCTCCAAACGCTAATATCATTGATTTTCGATCAATTCCTTTATTTATTCCAAATGAAATACAATCGTTATATACTTCCGATGTTTTTGCACTTTCACCATTCGGGGCGATGTAAATATGCGTTTCAATATTTGGAAGATGCTTTTTAAGAGTATCTAAGTGCAATTCCTTAAGATCTTCATTCGTAATAATTAGTAGTTTAGAATAGTTGGTCAAACCTTCTACTTTACTTAAAATATTCTCACCTAAATAAACATTGTAGTTTTTAGACTTTGTTGAAATATTGATTGTATTCATTTTAAAATCCTTTTGAATAGGTTCTATGTTCGTCAATTGATTGCTTCAACCCCTCGAAGCGATCACTATTAAATTGTTCAGTAATAGCTGCAGCTAATTCCCAAGCAATAACAGCTTCTGCAACAACACAGGCAGCAGGCACTGCACAGCTATCTGACCTTTCGATACTTGCAAAAAATGGCTCTTTTGTTTCAATGTCTACGCTGCCTAAAGGTTTATATAATGTTGGGATCGGCTTCATTACACCTCTAATAACGATTGGTTCTCCTGTTGACATTCCACCTTCGAGCCCGCCTAATCGATTAGTTTTTCGATGATATCCATTGTCCTCGTTCCACATAATTTCATCATGGACTTCACTTCCATGTTTTCTTGCCATTTCGAAGCCCAATCCAAATTCAACACCTTTAAATGCATTAATGCTTATCATAGCTCTCGCAAGTTTCGCATCAAGCTTACGATCATAATGTACATAGCTCCCAATTCCAATAGGCATTCCTTCTACAATCACTTCAACAATACCGCCAATGGAATCTCCCTTTTGCTTAGCACTATCAATCACTTCCATCATTCGAACTCCCGCCTCTTCATCAAAACAACGTACAGGAGATTTATCTGTCACAATCTGTAGCTCACTAAGATCCTGATAACTAGGAGGAGCAGCTTTTACTCCGCCAATTTCAATTACATGTGAGGCTATTCGGATGCCTAAAAGGGATAGTATTTTTTTTGCAACCGCACCTGCAGCAACTCTAACAGTGGTTTCTCTTGCAGAAGAACGCTCAAGAACATTCCTCATATCTCGATGACCATACTTTATTCCACCAACTAAATCTGCATGACCTGGTCTTGGTCTTGTCACTTTACGTTTTACTTCTGCATCACTATCTTCCAGAGGCTCAATTCCCATGATTGTTTTCCAATGCTTCCAATCATTATTTTCGACAATAAGTGATACAGGTGAGCCTAATGTGAATCCATGACGAACACCACTAGCGATACTAACTGTGTCCTTTTCAATTTGCATTCTTCTCCCACGCCCATACCCCTGCTGCCTGCGTGATAATTCTTGATTAATATCAGAACTTGATAATGGCAGACCCGATGGCAAACCTTCTATGATGGTTATAAGCTTTGGACCATGTGACTCCCCAGCTGTTAAATATCTCATCTTATATCCTCCTCGTTTTTTTAGCACCCTGCTGATAATTTATCAGCAGGATTGAATTTTTCACTCAGAAAATTCCGACTTCCGTTTTTCCGGCTAATTTATTACGTAACTCCTTTAATTCATCCATAAATTCATTAAATTGAGGAATATTCATTTGTTGTGCTGAATCCGAAAGAGCAACTGCCGGATCTGGATGAACCTCTGCCATAATTGCATCTGCTCCAATTGCCATTGCTGCTTTCGCAGTAGGAAGCAGTAAATCTCTTCTTCCAGTAGAATGTGTCACATCAACAATAACCGGCAAATGGGTCTCGTTTTTCAAAATTGGCACCGCTGAAATATCTAATGTATTTCTTGTAGCTTTTTCATACGTTCTAATTCCCCGTTCACACAAGATAATTTGGTCATTTCCTTGAGACATGATGTATTCAGCAGCATGAATAAATTCCTCAATCGTCGCTGCAAGTCCCCGTTTTAATAAAATTGGTTTATTTACTTTCCCCACTGTTTTAAGTAATTCAAAGTTTTGCATATTACGCGCACCTACTTGGATCACATCAACATATTCAAGCGCAGCTTCTACATCATTAGGGGTTACGATTTCACTTATGATCGATAAGCCAAACTCATTCCCTACTTCTCTCAAAATGCGTAATCCTTCTACTCCCAAACCTTGAAAATCGTACGGAGATGTTCTCGGCTTAAATGCTCCTCCACGCATCATCGTTAAACCTTGTTTTTTCATGGCAATTGCCACCGATCTCACTTGATCATAGCTTTCAACTGCACATGGTCCCATAATAAATCTCTGTTTTCCGTCACCTAATGTTTCTCCATTGATATTCACAATCGTATTGTTTGATTGAGCTTTTCTTGATACAAGCAACACTTTACGATGGTCATCTTCCTGAAGTTCTAAACTTGCTTTAAATATTTCTTTAAAAATATGTTGTATAGTCGATGTTTCAAATGGCCCCTGATGGTGTTGCATAATTAAATCCAACGCTTGACGCTCACGAACTGGATCAAATCTGTTTAGGCCTTGTTTTTTCTTTTGTTTGCCAATTTCTATTGCAACTTCAGCTCTTTCATTTAGTAACTTTAAAATTTCCAAGTTTATTTCATCTATTTTGTTTCGTAATTGGGTTAATTCATTTGTTTTCATTTTGAATCCTCCTAAGAATTTAGTTGACTAAAATTTATTAAGGTTAAATAGATGTGTGAAACATCATAATTGCGAACATATAGTTATCATTAAAATTAAAATATTTACACCTATCACCTCCTTAAATGAAAAACTATCTGCTTTAACGGATCACTTTAAACCAAAAGCTCTGATACCGTATCTTTAATCTGATCAATGACCATCTGCTGCCTAATAAAAAAGCCCCTACTGGTTTTCCAGTAGGGACGAATTTCTCGCGGTACCACCCTAGTTGTGAACAAATATCGTTCACCTCTTAACCTTGTTAACGATCAAATGACCGTCTTTCCCTTCATAAAGACATCTCTTTATTACGAAAAAGAAGCTCCAGGATTGTAATTCATGCTTATCTTTGTACTGATTTTCACCGACCATCAGCTCTCTATAACAGGGAGATAAAACATTACTTGTTTCCTTTCAATGCTATTAATCTTATTTATTTTATAAACAAAAAGTCCCTACTGGTTTTCCAGTAGGGACGAATATTTTCGCGGTACCACCCTAGTTGTGAACAAATATCGTTCACCTCTTGACCTTGTTAACGATCGAATGACCGTCTTTCCCTTCATAAAGACATCTCTTTATTACGAAAAAGAAGCTCCAGGATTGTAATTCATGTTTATCTTTGTACTGATTTTCACCGACCATCAGCTCTCTATAACAGGGAGATAAAACATTACTTGTTTCCTTTCAATGCTATTAATCTTATTTATTTTATAAACAAAAAGTCCCTACTGGTTTTCCAGTAGGGACGAATATTTTCGCGGTACCACCCTAGTTGTGAACAAATATCGTTCACCTCTTGACCTTGTTAACGATCGAATGACCGTCTTTCCCTTCATAAAGACATCTCTTTATTACGAAAAAGAAGCTCCAGGATTGTAATTCATGCTTATCTTTGTACTGATTTTCACCACCATCAGCTCTCTATAACAGGGAGATAAAACATTACTTGTTTCCTTTCATAGCCGAATCTTATATTAACGAATATTTATTGTTTTGAATTATATATTGATAAGGTGTTTATTGTCAACTCCCAAAATAAATTTTTTTAGCATTATTTTATTGACATCTTAGTATTAACCCAGTCTAATTAATCAATTTTTCATCTGCTTACGATTGCATAGTGATAGTATTAATAAAATCCATACTAAAATAAAATTGACTTTTTTTAAACCTTTGTGTAATTTATATAAATAGGATGTAAATTTAATTTCATATTGTATCTCTTATAAAGAGTAGCTGAGGGACTGGCCCTATGAAGCTCGGCAACCTTTCATGTTCATCGTGATTTGGTGCTAAATCCTGCAAAACATTTGTTTTGAAAGATAAGAGAGGACTCGAACTTGTTTATCCAAGGCCTCTCTATTTTGAGTGGCCTTTTCTTTTTCTCCATCGTTAACAGAAAAGATAGTCCCATTTTTAACTTTCTTCTTCGCTTTGTACAAAATAGAGGGCAAAATCGAAATTATCCTACATTTTAATCCGATTATTCCAATATGAATAATACATTTCAAAGAAGGAGCAATCATTATGTATTGTATGGACTTAACTGGAAAAGTAGCCATTGTAACAGGAGGGGCACAAGGAATTGGAAAAGCAATTATCCATGCACTTTTAGACTGCGGAGCGAAAGTAGTGGCGGTTGATTTAAACGTAGACCCTGAACAATCGACTAAGCAATTGCTATACCACCAGGCAAATGTAACAAAAAGTGAACAGGTCAATGAAATGATACAAACAGCTATCGAAACCTTTGGAAGATTAGACATTTTAGTAAATAATGCCGGAATTTCTTCCATGGATTATGCTGTTGATATTAAAGAAAGCGATTGGGATCGTGTAATGGATGTAAATGCAAAAGGAGTTTACTTATGCAGCCAGGCTGTTGCACGTTACTTAAAAGAACAAGGTGAAGGTGGAAAAATTATTAATATTTCCTCACAGGCTGGAAAAAATGGCTATCGATTAATGGGAAGCTATGTTGCGTCTAAACATGCAGTATTAGGTTTTACAAAAGTAATGGCAATCGAATTAGCAAAAGACCAAATAAATGTAAATGCTGTTTGTCCAGGAATAGTTGAAACAGATATGAAAAAAAATGAAAGAATTATAGGAGGTGAGTTAAGAGGATTAAACGCGGAAGCCATTAAAGATGAGGATATTTCACAAGTGCCATTAGGAAGAACAGCGACTCCTCAAGATATCGCTCATGTCGTTGTTTTCCTAGCATCGAAATACTCTGATTATATGACAGGACAAGGGATTAATGTAACAGGTGGAATGACGATGCACTAATGATCAAAAAATGGAGGGAAGAGAAATGACTAATCAAAAAGAAAAAAAAGGAAGTGCGCTTGCTCTTTTACCCTTGCTTATCTTTGTACTGCTTTTTATCGGTACAGGGCTTCTTTCAAAAGACTTTTCAAAAATGCCACTAAGTGTTGCGGTTATCATTGCTGGTGCCATTGCTCTTTTAATGAATAGGAAAGAAACTTTATCGAAAAAGATTGAGATCTTTTGTAAAGGGGCTGGGCATTCGAATATTATCTTAATGTGTATAATTTTTATTCTGGCAGGAGCTTTTGCGGGTGTTGCGAAGGAAATGGGTGCTGTTGAATCGACAGTCAATCTTGGATTATCCTTACTTCCGGCAAATTTATTAATGGTTGGACTATTCGTCATCGCCTGCTTTATCTCCACCTCTATGGGAACTTCTATGGGAACAGTTGTTGCACTAGCTCCCATTGGAATAGGAATTGCAGGACAAACAGATATTCCTATGGCATTGGCAATGGCTACTGTTATTGGCGGCGCTATGTTTGGGGATAACTTGTCAATGATATCAGATACAACCATTGCAGCAGTAAGAACACAAAATACACAAATGAAGGACAAATTCAAAGTTAATTTCTTTATTGTTCTCCCTGGAGCCATTCTAACAGCTATTATTCTTGGAATCATTACACATGGAAATCATGCAAATATAGGTGGGGAACATCCTTATGAAATCATTAAAGTTCTTCCTTATATCGGTGTCCTAATTGCGGCACTCCTAGGTGTGAATGTATTAATTGTATTACTCGGAGGAACGATTTTTGCTGGCATAATTGGAATGATTTATGGCTCATATGATTTTCTCGGCTTTTTACAAACGATTGCCAAAGGTGTCATGAGTATGGAGGACCTTGCCATTGTAGCCATTATGATTGGCGGGGTGGTTGAATTGATTAAACATAATGGTGGAATAGATTTTCTATTAAACTTCGTAACTAGTAAGATCAAATCCAAAAAAGGTGCCGAATTTGGAATTGCCGGCTTAGTTAGTGTAACTGATATTGCAACAGCTAATAATACAATTTCAATTGTCATTACCGGCCCTTTAGCGAAAAATATCGCAGATGAATATGAAATTGATTTAAGAAAGTCGGCAAGTATACTCGATCTGTTCTCCAGCTGCTGGCAAGGAATCGTTCCATATGGCGGTCAACTGCTAGCTGCAGCAGGTCTAGCTTCCATTTCGCCTGTTAGCATTATCCCTTATTCATTCTATCCGATATTAATGGGAATTTGCGGGATAGTGGCTATACTAATTGGTTATCCAAAGCTTCAAAGCAAAGAAAAAATAGTAAATCGAAATACTTCTTTAAAAGAAAAATCTTTATGATATGTTAATAGAAGAAGAATTTTTTTAAATCCGTATAATTCAAAAAACATTATTTAGGAGTGAAAATCAAATGGTACAAAAAATGAATGTAGAAAGCTTTAATCTCGATCATACGAAAGTAAAAGCACCATATGTCCGTTTAGCTGGTGTTACTCACGGTCAACAAGGAGATGTTATTCATAAGTATGATATTCGATTAAAACAACCGAATAAAGAGCATATGGAAATGCCTGCACTTCATTCCCTTGAGCACTTACTTGCAGAAAATGTTCGGAATCATCTTGATCATGTTGTCGATTTAAGTCCAATGGGCTGTCAAACTGGCTTCTATTTAGCAGTCATTAACCATGATGATTATGATGGAATTCTAGATGCATTAGAAAAAACATTACAGGATGTGTTAAATGCGAAGGAAGTTCCTGCTTGCAATGAGGTGCAATGTGGGTGGGCAGCTAGTCACAGCCTTGAAGGAGCACAAGAGCTCGCTCGTGAATTACTTGCTAAAAAAGATGAATGGAAAGAAATCTTTGTAGATTAAAAGGGACGGTCGAACCGTCCCTTTCCATTTTTTATTGATTAAACAACTGGGAAAATGACTCTGCTAGCTTTTGCCCTATCCCTAGTATTTAAAATTCTGTACGACACTGTTTAAGTTTGTTACTTGTTCTTCTAACATTTTTGCACTGCTTGCCACTTCGTCCATTGCACTACTTGATTGTTCAATCGTAGCAGTTACTTGTTCAACTCCTGCGGCTGTTTCTTCTGATACCGCAGCAATCGTGTCTATCGACTCATTAATGGTTTTCGAACCATCCAAAATATTAAACATTGAGCTGACCATGTTTTCTACTTTATGATTCACTGAATCAATTGTATTTTTTATTTTTGCAAAAACCTCTCCAGTTGTATCCATTTGATCGGTTCCATATACTACCTTTTGGTAGCTGTCTTCAAGAGTACTTACTACTTGATTCGATTCATTTTGGATATCTTGCACAATAGAAGTAATATTTGTAATAGATGCACTGACTTGATCTGCTAATTTTCTAACCTCTTCAGCAACAACAGCGAATCCTCTTCCTGCTTCTCCTGCTCTTGCAGCTTCGATTGCTGCATTTAAAGATAATAGATTCGTTTGATCAGATATTTCTTTGATCACTTTTACTAATTCTGTAATTTTATTCGTTTTATTGTCTAATCCTTTTACCATTTCTAATGAAAGTTTGATTTGTTGATCAATCACCTTCATTTGCTCAGTGGAGCGCATCATATTTTCATTACCTTCATCGGTAATTTTTAACATTTGAGAGGATTCTTCTTTTACATTTTCTCCTTCAACAGCTACATTCATAATCGTTTGAGAAAAATCGCTCATTTGTTCCAGTAAAGTAGTAGAAGAATTAGCTTGTTGTTCAACTCCGTTAGATATTTCCTGCATGGTAGTTGCAATTTGCTTTGCACCTATTCCTACTTCATCAGTATTTTGCGTCAATGCTTCACTTTGATTTGAAATAGTTTCTGAAACATGGGCAATCTTTTTCACCATTTGCTGTAAATTATCTTTCGTTTGATTCAACGTGTTATTTAATTGCCCAATTTCATCTTTACGGTTATTACGAACTATTTCTATCGATAGATTTCCATCCTTGACTTCATTTAAGTCATAAGTCATCTTTGTTAGCGGAGTTGCGATATGTTTTGAGAATAATAAAGTAATAATTGCTCCAACAATTATAGAAATGGCTAATGTAATGATTAACGAATATAAGACAATATCCGCAGACTTATAGAAATCCTTCGAATACGTACTGCCAATGATCACCCAGCCCCATTTAGGTTCTAGCTGACTGTAAGTAATTTTTTCAGCAATTTTTGATTCATCATTTGGAAGATTCCAATAATATGAAGTAAATCCTCCACCAGATTGGGCCATTTTAATAATCTCCTGTGAGAAAGACTTTCCTTTTGTATCTTTTTTATCCCATACGGTTTGACCTTCTAATGATGGATGAGCAATTTCAAAACCTTTTTCATCAAGGACAAAAAAATAACCATTTTCGCCCAAATTCACTTGTTTATTAATTTCCCTTTTTCCATCAGCACCCTTTGGCCCAATAAGGACTGTTTTCACTTTTTCTTGTGCCTCTTCTAAAGTTAAATGCCCAGCCTTTACTTCACTATCTAGACCATCTATCATTCGAATGCTCATTTCTACACCATTTTTCAATGTAGTTTCCCCTAACTCTGTCAGATGCTGTTTTGCTTGAAAATAACCTACCAGACCAACAATTAGTGCAGGAATGGCTAAAAGTAATAATGTCGTACTAATGATTTTCCCTTTAATTGATCTCATCTTCCTATCCTCTTTTCTTAGCTTTCACATTCTCTCAATGTATATATCGGATAGAAAGATGTAGAACTTTAGTGGGACACGGTGTCTGGTCCACTGTCCCGCAATTATTTCTTATTTCTTCGATACAAATCAATGGTTTTATAGCCTTCTCCTAATATTTTCTCCATTTCTAGCAGTCGCTTTTCCTGAGTTTCTTTTCTTTTAGCGCTATATACATAACGTGCCCAATCCTTTTGATATCCAAAGGTTAACTGGCTGTATGTATTTAATAAATCCTCATTTTTGTTTAAATATTTCTTTATATCTTCAACATGCTCAATATAGTCATCAACACACTGGCTATTTTTTGTGCTAGTATTTTTTGGCGCTTTTTTTCGTTCTGATTTAAGCCCAACCACAGTGAAAACATCATTGAAGCTTACCATTCTAGAAAACTTAAGGCTACTACCTTGAACATACCCGTCATCATTAACCGGTATTTCATTAAATAAACTATCACGCTCAATGTACTCTTGGTATTGCGAATTGTTCTTTTTAGGATAAGCAAAGAATAAATATCCTTTATCGTTTAATAATTGTTGGTCAATGACCGACTGCAATTGCTTTGAATAATCGTTTAAACTGAAAACAAAGATAAAAATAAGGTCATATTTATCTTTTTTAATTTGTGAATCATATTCTATTCCATTAAAGTCTTGAATATCTTCAGGGGCATGAAGAATCAGTTTAGTTGGATATTTATTTAAATTTAATTTTTCAATAATGCTTTTTGTTGAATTCATCTGGTACACTCCTTTTTTTATTTTCATCTTATCCTGATAAGAGATTATTTTCAAAGTGATTGTCACACTAGTGTATTCAGTTTTCGTATTATCTAAAATTCCTTTGCTCCTTATAAGTAATTATATTCAATTTACAAACCCTTGCAGGAATCCCGCCACTTTCCGAAGTATTTATTTATTAGGACACTTTTCGTAATTTTAGTTGCGATTTTAACAATCCCTGCGAAAAAATCATTTAACATAAATAAGAAAGGGAAAGCCTATAATTATCCTATATGAGAAAGGATGTTATAGCTGTGGTAAGAAGGTACCGTTTTTTATTGTTCATTTTTCTTTTAGTACTAGTAGGGTGTGGAGATATGAATTTAAAAGATCATAAGGATGTAACAGAGAGGCAAAAAAAAGAGGGGGAAGAAGTGATGAAATCAGCTTTATACATTGACCCAAAGATTGATATGAATAGCGAAAAAACAATTTCAATTATCATTCACTTTAAAACACAACCAGCCAAAGCAGCTGTTGCATTAGCAGAAGCAAAGGGCGTTCCTTTAACATTAGAAAAAGCCAAAATAGATGTAGAAGAGAGTCACGCCCGTTTTCAGGAAGATTTAAAAAGACTTTTAGATCAAAAACATATCCCATACGCCATCACTTATACCTATACAACTGCATTTAACGGAGTTTCCATGAAACTCCCAGGGACTGCTATTAAAACATTGCTGCAATCTAAAGAAATTGACGCGATTTATGCAAATAAAGAGTACCATCTTGAGCCACCACTTAAACCAATGTAGGGACAGGGGGGGTCCCTGTCCCTAGTGGGACATGGGACCAGACCCTCTGTCCCAGCCGAGCCTTGCTGATATTTTCTGTCCAGTATGCACAATGGTTGATTGCAGTTGATTTAATCTATCTTCTGTCATCCTCATTGTCGGTCCAGATATGCTGACTGCAGCTATGACTTTCCCGCTATGATCAAAAATAGGGGCAGCAATACATGCGATACCATACTCATTTTCTTCAAGGTCAAGAGCAAATCCTTTTTGTTTCACTTTGATAAGCTCTTTCTGAAAGGTTTCTTTATCTGTGATTGTTTTATCGGTATGGACAGGCATTCCTTTCCGCTCGAGAATATCTAATACAACACTTGTTGGCAGGTGGGCAAGTATAGCTTTCCCTACAGATGTACAATGCATAGGCGCTCTTTTACCAACCTTCGAATGCATTCTAAGTATTTCATTTCCTTCTAATTTCTCAATATAAACGACTTCACCCTGATCATATACAACAAGGTGAATAACTTCATTCGTCTCATTTTCAAGAACCTGTAAAAATGGTCTTGCTTCTGCTCTCAAGTCAATTGATTCCAGCAACTTCGAGCTTATCTCCAGAAATTTATAGCCTAGCTTGTAACGGCCTGTTTCACTATCCTGCTCAACATATCCATATTGAACGAGAGTCGAAAGAATTCGATAAACAGAGCTTTTATTAATATCTATTTGGTTAGCAATCTCTGTAACACCCAACCCGCCTTTTTTCATACTGACAAGTGTAATGATATCCAGGGCCCTACTTACAGATTTAACCATATTCTCTCTTTCCAAAACGTTCACCTCTGGTACAGCCTATTTTTCCGTTATTATAGCATAATTATTTGCTATTTATTTCTCCTGTAATTACAGCCCAAATTTAGCCTTTGCTTCTAAACGGCGGCGGTGAAGGATCGGTTCTGTATATCCGCTCGGCTGATTATAACCTTCGAAAACAAGATCACATGCTGCCTGGAATGCAATTGAGTTGTCAAAATCCGGAGCCATTGGGCGATATGCGGCATCTCCAGCATTTTGTTCATCAACCACTTTTGCCATGCGCTGCAAGGTCTCTAAAACTTGCTCTTTCGTACAGATTCCATGATGCAGCCAGTTTGCTACGTGCTGGCTGGAAATCCTCAGTGTTGCACGATCTTCCATAAGGGCCACATTATTAATATCAGGAACTTTAGAACAGCCAATTCCTTGCTCTACCCAGCGGACAACATATCCAAGAATCCCTTGTGCATTATTATCGAGCTCCTCTTGAATTTCTTCAGGACTCCACACAGGATTTTCTGAAACAGGGATTTGTAAAATATCATCACGTAAATTTGAAATTTCTTTTAGTAGATCATTTTGAACCTTTGATACATCAACCTGGTGATAATGGAGCGCATGAATAGTTGCAGCTGTTGGTGATGGCACCCAAGCGGTATTTGCTCCAGCCTTCACATGACCAATCTTTTGCTTGAGCATTTCTTCCATCAAGTCAGGCATCGCCCACATGCCTTTTCCAATTTGTGCATGTCCTTGGAAGCCTGATATAAGACCATTATTCACATTTGATTTCTCATAGCCCTGCAACCATTTAGCAGATTTCATATCGTTTTTACGGATCATTGGACCAGCTTCCATTGAAGTATGAATTTCATCGCCAGTACGGTCAAGGAAACCAGTGTTAATAAATGCAACACGATCCTTTACTTCACGAATACATGTCTTTAAGTTTAATGATATACGGCGTTCTTCATCCATCACACCTATTTTAAGTATGTTTCTTTTTAATCCAAGCAGGTCTTCTGTCCGATCGAATAACTCATTCGCAAAAGCTACTTCCTTTGGTCCATGCATTTTCGGTTTTACTATATAAATGGAATTTTTCACTGTATTTTGATATTGTCCATTCCCTAATAGACTATGCTTGGCAATCAAACTAGTAATAACTGTATCAATGATTCCTTCCTGTACTTCATTGCCATCCATATCTAAAATGGCATTGTTTGTCATTAAGTGGCCGACGTTTCGAATGAACATTAACGAGCGTCCAGATAATTGAAACTCCTTTCCTTCAGGAGAGACATAGCTGCGATCAGGATTCATTATACGTGTCACTGTCTTGCCGCCTTTTGTAAAAGTAGCTGACAGATCACCTTTCATTAATCCTAGCCAATTTCTGTAAACCAAAACCTTATCCTCAGCATCAACTGCTGTAACAGAATCCTCACAATCCATAATGGTGGTCAAGGCCGCTTCAAGAAGAATGTCTTTTACTCCGGCATCATCCGTTTTACCAATGGGATGGTCTCTGTCAATCTGGATTTCAAAATGAAGCTTATTATTTTTTAGCAAAATTGCAGATGGCTTATTGGATTCACCTTGATAACCCGCAAACTTTTCCTCATCTGCTAATCCAACTGTATGACCATCGCTAAGAGTAACAGCTATTTTACCTTCTAATACGCTATATTGAACGACGTCTTTATGTGAGCCTTTCTTCAATGGCACTGTTTGATCGAGGAAATCCTTTGCAAAAGAAATAACCTTTTCACCGCGAATCGGATTGTAGCCTCCTTCTCGATACGCTCCCCCTTCTTCACTAATTACATCTGTTCCGTATAATGCATCATAAAGGCTTCCCCAGCGTGCATTTGCTGCATTGATGGCGTAACGGCCATTATTAACTGGCACAACTAATTGCGGACCGGCTTGAACAGCGATCTCATCATCGACTCCTTCAGTTGTTATCTTGAAATCCTCTGCTTCAGGCTCTAAGTAACCGATATCTTCCAAAAATGCTTTATATTGATTAAAATCAAATTCTTTATTTTCTAGATGCCATGTATTAATTTTATTTTGAAATGCCTCCCTTTCGGCAAGCAATTCTTTGTTTTTAGGCGTCAGGTCTTCAATCAGGGTACCAAATCCTGCCCAAAACTCTTCTTGATCAACTTTACTACCTGGCAGTGCTTCTGAATTAATAAATTCGTAGAGTTCGTTTGCTACTTGTAAATTTCCTTTTTTTACATATCCACTCACAATTAATTCCTCCTTAAAATATCATTAATTTTGGAAAGGCGTTATAAGGAGATTCTTTTTGTTTGTTATTACGAAACGCCGTTCCGATAATTCGTTAAAAAAATAATAACATGGTTCCTATTCACATTTCAATAATTTTACAAAACCCACTCATTAATTATCAGATATATTTTTCGATGGTTTTCGCATGATTGCGTGTTCAGGCAAAATAATAGATCTAAAGGAACTTTTTGTCCGTATTTCACAAATAATCTTGTAGTTTTTGACGTATTAAAAGACCTTTATAGTTTACTTTTACTCTACTAATCTAAAAATAGAATAAAGTTGCCTATTCCTCTGCAGATTAATGCTTTACTGCAAGGGACAGGCACCAAGACAGATGTCTATTTAAAAAGCTTCATAAATAATTGATCCTATTTGCGAAATATCATAATCTCCTAAAGACTTGATTTCTGATTTAAATGAATCGGAAGATAAAATTCCCTTCACTATCCGTATGAGTGGTTCGTTTTCTGGTGTTTTTAGAATGACCAGGTCATAATGTTCTGTTATTAATGGGACAAAATCGACCCCAACGATTTTAGCAGCTTTTTCATTTCCGACTCCCACATCTGCAATTCCGGTAGATACAGCTGAAGCTACACTAAAATGATTGGTTTCTTCGTGTGTATAGCCATTTATTTCGGTAGAAGAAATATTGTTTATCCTGAGTTTTTCATCCAGAAGGATTCTTGCTCCTGACCCTTTCTCTCGATTAACGAATGTTACATGCTCTTGTTTTAAATCAGCCCAAGAAGTTATGTTTAAAGGGTTTCCTTTTTTTACATAAAGACCGGCTTTCCTTAAAATTAGATTGATTAAAATATACGGGTAGCCCGTAAGTATTTTTTTTGTATATGGAAGATTATACTCCCCAGAATCTCCATCAAACATATGTAAGCTTACAATGTCACATGTTCCATTGTACATAGAGATAAGACTATTTAAGCTTCCAGTATAAGATCGTAATGTTTTATAGGTAGAATTTTTCTCAATATACTTGCCCAAAATATCGAGTACCATATCTTGTCCGCTAATAACAATATTATGAGAATCCTTTGTAATTGGCATGTGAGGGTCAACAACAGGAACTGAGATTGTTTTTTTTTGAGTTGTTTTATGACTTTTTATATAAATGTCCAGATCTTGTGCATCTACTCTCATTTGTCTTCCAACACGAAATACTGGCAATTCCTCTTTTTTCACAAGATCATATACTGTTAACTTCGATACTTTTAACAGCTGTGACACTTCTTCAATCGTATAGGAAAGCTCCTTTGACATGTTCATTCCCCCTTATTTAAAAAGTATTTATAGCGGATGATTAAATTGCCTTTGATAGGCGATTGACTCTTTTTTGATGACCGTTTACCTTGATTTTTGCTCCGAACGGGAGTCATTCGCTCTCTTTGACGACCTCCCCCCTTGACCTTAAAGGGATGCAGCGTTTTTCTTATATTTTACTCCAATCCCCTTACAAAATATATTTCGAATAAAATTAATTTTTACACTTCTATTTTAAATATATCTAATTATAATTAATTATAACTAATTATAATTAGATAAAGGAGAAATTGGATAATGACAAAACGTTATTATGTATTTAGCTTGATAATGTTGTTTGCGCTACTAATGTCAGCGTGCTCAACAAATGAAAAAAGTAGTTCGTCTGATAAAAAAGTGGAATTAACTATCTCGGCAGCCGCAAGCTTACAAGATGCACTAAACGACATTAAATCATCTTTTGAAAAAGTGCATAAGAATGTGAAATTAAACTTTAACTTCGGGGCTTCAGGAGCACTACAGCAGCAAATTTCTCAGGGAGCACCTGTCGATCTCTTTTTCTCTGCTGCCGAGGACAAATTTGACAAATTAGTGCAAGAGGGATTAATCGAAAAGAAAAATGGCATCGATCTTGTTGGGAATGAACTTGTGTTGGTAGTTCCAAAGGATTCAAATAATGGAATCAACGCATTTGAAGACATTTCAAAAACAAAGAAAATTTCCATAGGTACTCCTGAATTAGTTCCAGCGGGTCAGTATGCTAAGGAAACTTTAGAAAATTTAAATCTCTGGAAAGCTGTTGAAAAGAAAATAGTATATGCCAAGGATGTACGCCAAGTACTTACATATGTAGAAACAGGAAATGTGGATGCAGGAATTGTTTATAAAACAGATGCATTAATTTCTCCAAAAGTGGAGATTGTAGCAACAGCTAAAGAAAATAAACATGCTCCTATTATTTATCCGGTAGGTGTAATAAAAAACAGTTCCCATCCAAAAGAAGCCCAACTATTCTATAATTATCTTCAAAATGATAAGTCTATACAAACTTTGGAAAAGTATGGATTTAAAGGTTTAAATTAATTCAGATGACAACAAGCTTTTGGTCACCGATCAGACTATCCATTGAAATAGCGTCTGTATCGTGTGTAATCGTGTTAATTTTGGGATTAGTTTTAGGGAAGCTAATGGCAAATAAAAAATTTAAGGGCAGATCCCTTGTTGAGACAGTTTTCCTTTTGCCGTTAGTCTTACCCCCTACTGTTGTGGGTTTCTTACTAATTATTATCTTTGGCCGGAATAGTCCTATAGGGCAATTAATCGAGTGGATTTTTAAACAACCGGTTATGTTTACTTGGTGGGCTGCTGTTATTGCTTCAACGGTTGTCGCTTTTCCCCTTATGTATCAGTCATCAAAAACGGGATTTGAGGCAATTGATAGTGATATTGAGGATGCGGCTCGTGTGGATGGGGCAAGTGAGTTCAAATTATTTATTTCTGTTTCTATCCCCCTTGCACTTAAATCAATTATTTCGGGGGGGATATTGAGCTTTGCAAGAGCACTTGGTGAATTTGGAGCTACTTTAATGTTTGCAGGAAATATTCCTGAGAAAACTCAAACCACCCCTACAGCTATATACATAGCCATTGATTCAGGAAATATGGACATGGCTTGGCTATGGGTGGGGAGTATGATAGTTATTTCATTTCTCATGTTGTTTTGTATACATTTAACAAAAAACTAAAAAATTGATGCCTGGACTCAAGTAAAAGGGTACAGGCATTTTTGGGGCAGAATTTTTCCATTCTAAAAATATCTGCTACAACATCCCATATACCTTATCAATCAAGGAATCGATGACTTTTCCTCCTACGAAATATTCATAAAAATTTTCCTACTACACAAAATAGTTTTATCCCTTTTAAGGAAGGAGGCATTCCCATGACAAATAAAAATGATAACCGCCAACGAAAAAATAAATACCCAAACAATAAGCAAAGAGATACTGAGTTTTCTAAAGACGTTAATATTCGTAGTGAAATGACGAAGAAAGAAATGAAAAAATAAAAAGCAAAGATTCTGTAAGAACTACCTCCAAATTGACTTTACAAAAAAGAACTGTTAGATTTATTAGTAACTTTAAATATTTTATTTTTAAGGAATGTTACCGATAGGGCATAACCTGATCTAATTTGTTTACACTACAGCTGTGTACAAATTGGCTCAGGTTTTTTTGTTTTTTGGATTTGTTAAAACAATGCTGGTGTTTTTGATACACTCTTGTGAGTTGCTTTCAGCTAGGTATACTTCGTATAGAAATCGCTTCAAGCGTGCCCTCAAAGATCATTTAATCAACATCATCACTAACAAATCCTTTTTTACCATAGGAGGATTTTAATTTTCATAGTCTTTCTATCTATTAATTAAAAAAGGAGTTTTTACTATGTCAAATTACACATTTCCAGAACATTTTTTATGGGGCGGAGCAATTGCTGCCAATCAAGCTGAAGGGGCGTATTTGGAAGATGGTAAAGGATTAACGATTGTCGATCTATTACCAACCGGAGATAAGAGAAGAGATATTATGAAAGGAAATGTTCCTTCCCTCATGCCTCTTGAAGATGAATTTTATCCATCTCATGAAGCCATTGACTTCTATCACCGTTATAAAGAGGACATTGCATTATTTGCTGAAATGGGTTTTAAAGCACTCCGTGTTTCTATTGCTTGGGCTCGCATTTTTCCAGCAGGAGACGATGAAGCACCAAATGAAAATGGATTGAAGTTTTATGATCATTTATTTGATGAATTAATCAAAAATGGTATTCAGCCGGTCGTAACTCTTGCACATTTTGATGTACCTGTAAATTTAATTGAGAAATACGGAAGCTGGAGAAATCGCAAGCTTGTCAATCTATTTGAAAGATACGCAAAAACAGTCTTTTCTCGTTATAAAGAAAAAGTAAAATACTGGATGACCTTTAACGAGATTAATATGCTTCTTCATTTACCATTCTTAGGTGCGGGTCTTGCCTTTGAAGATGGGGAAAACAAAAAACAAATTCAATATCAAGCAGCACACCATCAGCTTGTAGCTAGTGCATTAGCTGTAAAAGCATGTCACGAAATAATTCCAGATGCCAAAATTGGCTGTATGCTGGCTGCCGGTACTTTCTATCCTTATACATGTAATCCAAATGATGTTTTCCAAGCAATGGAGAAAGATCGTGAATCTTACTTCTTTATTGACGTACAATCACGTGGAGAATATCCAGGATATGCGAAGCGCTTCTTTAAAGATCATCAATTAACAATTGAGATGGAACCAGAAGATGAAAAGATTTTAAAAAATCATACGGTAGATTATATCGGTTTCAGCTATTATTCAAGTCGAACAACGAGTACAGATCCGGAAGTAATCAAAAATATAACAAGCGGTAATGTGTTCGGCTCAGTTTCAAATCCTTATGCAGCAAAGTCTGAATGGGGATGGACAATTGATCCGAAAGGGTTTCGGATCACTGCAAACCAATTATATGACCGTTATCAAAAACCATTGTTTGTTGTAGAAAATGGACTTGGTGCGATAGATGAAGTAACTACTCAAGAAGAAATCAACGACGATTATAGAATCGACTACTTAAAACAACATGTTATAGAAATGGGTGAAGCGATTCAAGACGGTGTTGAAATTATTGGCTATACTAGCTGGGGTCCTATCGACATTGTTAGTGCTTCCTCTGGCGAAATGAAAAAACGTTATGGTTACATTTACGTTGATAGAGATAATGATGGAAAAGGAACGTTAAAAAGAATCAATAAGAAAAGCTTCAATTGGTATAAAAACGTTATTGAATCTAACGGAGAAAATTTAGGAGAATAATGAATTTTCAAAAGCGGATATTTAATCATTTCCGCTTCTTATATCTTTCATTTTACAACTATTATTTAAGAATATAGATGTTAAGATGAAAGCGTTGACAGACTATTATAGTAAATATATACTAAGATTAAAATATATCATTGTAATTAGGATTGTTACTGATTATGCAGGCAAAACCTAAGTCACTATTTTTTCAGATCATAAGTGGTCTTATTTAATTGTGGCTTAGGTTATTTATTTTATTTAGATATTCTCTAACATAGGGATGCCACCCATCTAACCAAATTTCGATATCAAACTATTGATCGAATTCATAGAAACCGACAGAAAGGATGCAAAGTAACTTGAAAATTGCAAAAGTCATTAATAATAATGTCATTAGTGTTTTACAAGCAGATGGTTCGGAATTGGTTATTATGGGAAGGGGAATTGCTTTTCAGAAAAAAATAGGTGAAGAAGTAGATCAGGAGAAGATCGAAAAAGTCTTTGCCTTAAAAAATAAACAAACATCCGATAATTTTAAAATGCTGCTTCGTGAAGTTCCTATTGAACTTATGGCTGTCGTTGAAGATATTATCAATTACACCAAAACGAATTTGGGTAAAAAGTTAAACGAAAACATTTATGTTTCTTTAACAGACCATCTCAATTTCGCCATGGAACGTTTCCAAAAAGGAGCAGAAATTAAAAATGCATTATTATGGGAAATAAAGCAGCTATATAGAGAAGAATTTTTAATCGGCTTAAAAGCATTAGAGCAAATAAATCAAAAGTTTCATATTGACCTTCCTGAAGATGAAGCAGGGTTTATCGCCATTCATATCATTAATGCGGAAATGAATGAAAATGTTGCAACCACATTGAATATTACGAAGTTCATTCAACAGATCATTAATATTGTAAAGTATCATTTCAATGTAGAATTTGAAGAGGACTCATTAAACTATTTTCGCTTTATTACCCATTTAAAGTTTTTCGCCCAACGCATTTTTATAGGAACACATTATGATAATGATGATGATTATTTATATATTATGATAAAACAAAAACATAAAGAGGCAGCAAAGTGTACTGAAAAGATTAAGGATTATATTAAACATACGTATAACCACGTTTTAACAAATGAAGAAATGCTTTATTTAACGATTCATATTGAACGGGTCGTAAATAGATAAGTGAATATCTTTTATTTTTACAAAAAAGTAGACAATATACATTACTTAAAAAATTCCGAATGATAGCGTTGACAAAATAATCATCTCAATATACACTAACGTTATATAAATATAATAACTTTCAATCTAGGATTGTTACTGATTATGCAGGCAAAACCTAAGTCTTGAAAAATAGTTGAACAGAACTGTCTACTATTTTCTATGGCTTAGGTTTTTTTGTTTGCTAAATACAAAACTCGGAGGTATTGGAATGAGCTATGAAAAATTAGCCAAAGAAATATTAGAGCTAGTCGGTGGAGAGAAGAACGTTATATCGCTCGTCCATTGTGCAACACGATTACGTTTTGTATTAAAAGACGATTCAAAAGCAAACAAAGGAAAATTAGAAAATACTGAAGGTGTCATCACAGTTAAAGAAAGTGGAGGACAATTCCAGGTAGTTATCGGAAATACCGTTCCCGAAGTGTACAATGCATTTGGAAAAATATCAAATCTATTAAACGATTCAAAAAAAGCAGATGCTTCAAATGAAGGAAGAAAAGGAAATATCTTTGGACGTGCCGTAGATGTAATCTCAAGTATATTTGCTCCATTACTCGGTGCAATGGCTGGAGCAGGGATATTAAAAGGCTTGTTACTCATAGCAACTAATTTAGGTTGGCTGGATACATCAGAAACCACTTATACTATTTTAGCAGCGACTGCTGATAGTTTGTTTTATTTCTTGCCATTGTTATTAGCGGTAACAACTGCTAGGAAATTTGAAGGAAATGTATTTACTGCATTAACAATTGCAGGTGCACTACTTTATCCTTCTATCATTGCTCTCAAGACTGAGGGTGTGGCAACAACATTTTTGGGAATTCCTGTAACAATGATGAGTTATTCGTCAACTGTTATTCCGATTATTTTATCTGTTATTGTAATGAGCAAACTTGAAAAGATATGTAATCGTTTCATCCACGAAAGTGTTAAAAATTTCTTAACACCATTGATTTCTCTTGTTGTCATGGTTCCTCTGACCTTAATTGTATTTGGACCGATTGGAGTCAATGTGGGCAACTGGATTGCAACTGCCATTCTCTCAGCATTTGCTTTTAATCCTATGATAGCGGGTGCTATTCTAGGTGCTAGTTGGCAATTACTTGTTATCTTTGGTGTTCACTGGGGATTGATTCCAGTTTTTATCAATAACATTGCTGTAAACGGCAGAGATGGGATCAAGCCAGCAGCAACAGCATCAGTATTTGCACAAACAGGTGCAACTTTTGGAGTTTTTCTTAAAACCAAAAACAAAAAGCTAAAAGCATTAGCAGGTTCTGCTACCATTACTGCTCTATTTGGTATTACTGAACCAGCCGTATATGGCGTAACATTACGACTAAAACGTCCATTTATTGCGGGTATTATCGGCGGTGCAATTGGTGGTGCAATTATTGGTCAAGCAGGTACACAAGCATTTGCTTCTGGTGCACCTGGACTTCTAACACTGCCAATTTTCTACGGACCTGGTGGTCAAGGATTTACTGGGCTCATAATTGGTATCGTAGTAGCATTTGTAGTCTCAGCTGTATTAACTTATATTTTAGGATTTGAAGATCCTGTTGAGATAGATGAACCTACAAAAGTTTCAAAAGATGCTAATGAAAAATCTGACGAAGAAATATTAAGTCCACTAGAAGGAACTGTAATTGCACTTTCTAAAGTTCCAGATCCAGCATTTGCATCGGAAGCAATGGGGAAAGGTATTGCTATTGAACCAACTTCCGGGAGAGTAGTATCACCTATAAATGGAACTGTAACAGTGGCTTTCAAAACAAAACACGCGATTGGCCTTGTTTCAGAAAGTGGAGCAGAAATTTTAATACATGTTGGTATTGATACGGTTCAATTAGATGGTAAATATTTCACTTTTCACATCAAACAGGGGGATCAAGTAAAAGCTGGCGACCTTCTTGTTGAATTTGATATTGATCAAATTAAAGAAGCAGGTTACCAAATTGTTACACCAATCATTGTGACAAATACCTCTAATTATAAAGAGATTACAGCTACTAAGAAAGAATCTGTAAGTGAACAAGAAAAATTACTTAGCCTAGATATATAAAATTTACACCGCCTATAAAAATGGCGGTGTTTTTTAGATTTTCCCCTTTCAAAAATAGACACTAAAGTCCTTTACCAGGCAAAAAAGTGGATGGTAATTTTCCTTAGCAATTGGATGGTCCATTTCACTATATAGTCATTTATTATTTGTTATAAAGATGAACAATTTTACATTTAGGCAGGAGTAATTTATTCATCTTCGCTAATTAATAGAATGATATATGGGGATGATGAAATGACGCAATATTTAATAGAAGTAATTGGTGTACTGATCATTGTGATCGTTTTTCCCGGAGTGATTCTAATGTATGAAATGCTTAAAATGTTTCCTTCAGACTCAACAAAAGTAATTGATCCGCCCCCTGCCAAAAAGGATCAATCAGCTGTTATTTAGAGATAATATTACATGGAGCTTCCCGATTTCCAAGTCAATTATGATATGAGTAATTGACTTGGAAATTGCAAAGGCTTAACTTAAAAATCTATTAAATGTTTCTTTCTACTTCAATGAAGCATTTCTACTGCATTCGCTAAACGTTTAATTCCCTCAAGTATTTTCTCTTCGTTCACTCTTGCAAAAGTAAGGCGGATAAAACCTTTTTCTGTACCAAGAGTAGTTCCTGGTGCAAATATCACCCCTGCTTTTATTGATTGTTCTAAAAGCTGAAGTTCATTAAATTCATTCTTAAACTTGCACCACAAATGAATCCCTCCTAAGGGAGTAAAGCATTCAACATGATCACCAAAATATTTATGAATCTCATTCAATATCAAGTCTCGTCTCTTTTTCAACTGCAGCTTCAATAATGGCAGGTGCTCGTCGAAATAATTTGAGCTTAAAAACTCATTTCCTATCCACTGTGAAACTGTTGAATGGCCAAAATCAAATTGTTGTTTGGCATCAGCTAACCTTTCAATTACTGAAGTGGGTCCAATAATCCAGCCTATTCTCAATCCAGGTGCAGCAATTTTTGATAGCGAACTGATATATAAAACATTTCCGTTTGTATCCATAGATTTTAATGTTGAAACATCATCCTCAATAAAAGAAGTTAAACTGTAAGGATCATCCTCAATAACCGGAATTCCGAATTTAGATGAAAGATCCAGTATTCTTTTTCTTTGCTGGTAAGGAAGTAAGGTTCCAGTTGGATTTTGAAAAATAGGATTTAAAAAAAGCATCTTGATTCGATGTTTTCTATGTAAGTCAATCAAATCATCTGGATTAATGCCTTTTTTTCCAACAG
Source organism: Heyndrickxia sp. NPDC080065 (assembly GCF_050281185.1). Classification (NCBI taxonomy): domain Bacteria; kingdom Bacillati; phylum Bacillota; class Bacilli; order Caryophanales; family Bacillaceae; genus Heyndrickxia; species Heyndrickxia sp. NPDC080065. Next base: position 407,328 of record NZ_JBNNWS010000001.1, read on the forward strand.
ATAAATAAAAAACTTTTAAACCTGCCGTTTTAAAAATAGGCAAACTAAAACTATAAGAGGGATTTTCAATGGCTACTGCATCTCCAGGCTTCAATAAGCATTGAACGACAAGCTGTAAAGCCTGCTGAGCTCCAGAAGTAATAAGAACAGAGTCAGGATTTGTTTCTATATTTCGATAGTCTCTAACATGGTTGACAATTGTTTTACGAAGATCAATATTTCCTTGTGGATGATCATAACCTAAATATCCAGTAAATTCTTTAGTAGAAATGGTCTTCCGTATAAATTCATTAGGAAATAAATCCTCCGACAATTCGCCACTGGCAAGATTAATTAAATGATCTTCTTCCATTTCTTTCCGCAGACGCTGTATGACTGGGATGTTTGGCAAAAAAGTTCCCGCCTCAATATACCTGTTCCAACTAGGGATACGCTTTTTAGTAAGGCCCCAAATATCCCTGCTTATTATCGTACCGCTTCCCTTCTTCCGGTCGACCAATCCATTTGCTTCTAGCTCTGAATAAGTCGCCACTATAGTACTGCGATTCACTCCATATTTACTTGCTAAACTTCTTTCAGAAGGAAGGGGTTTATCCAGCGGAAACGTACCATTTGCAATTCCATTTTCTATATATTCAGCAATTTGTTTATAAATTGCTTTTTTTAACTTTCTATCCGGCATCCAATCCATTTATAAACAATCCTTTATCTAAAAAATAGATATGACAAGAGATTCACTTTTTGTGTTACAACTACTTATCATTGTAACTAATAGAATGATCTTAGCAAGGAATCATATAGTTGATTGAAAAATCCATCTAAATATTCCTTTCTGACTAAAATAAGTCGACAAAGTTGTTTTTAAATGCATATTTTATCAGCTCATGCTTATCCTTCAAACCGAGCTTTTGCATGATATTTGATTTGTGATTTTCGACCGTTTTAGGACTAATTCCTAGTTGCTTTCCGATTTGAACATTTGTATATCCTAAAGAGGTTAAGCGAACAACCTCTTCCTCCCGCCGTGTTAAGACAGACTGCGGTTCTTCTGCATTCACTAATCTCTCTAGCTGTTCATCCGGAATTCTTGTTTTGTAATATCGTTTACCTGTAAGGACGGTTTGAATTGCATCGTACAATTCATTCGCATCACTGTTCTTCAATAAATAGCCTTGGATATGACATTGAATAGCTCGTCTTACATAGATTTCTTCATCATGCATTGTTAAAACTATAACTTTTGTATTTTTCACCTCAGATAGAATCGTTTTCGATGCTGTAAATCCATCTTGCAAATAATCCGGCAACTCTTTGAACTTTTTCAAAGAGTTGAACATTTGTCTTGCTCCTAATTCAGCTGTACCTCCCTCTCCCGCTGCTTTTTCAAGTAAATCTGGACGACCGATATCACCGACAAAAACGAAATCCCCTGAAAAGATTCCCATCGGTTCAGTTGAGCCTCCGCCTTTATCTGTCAGCACGAAAGAAATGCTTTCCGGCGTGTGTCCAGGTGTATGCATCACCCTAAATTCAATATACCCAATCGTAAATATGCTGCCTTCTTTCAGCAAAACATGATTGATATCATGAATATATTGATATTTCCAGTTTTCGTCGCCTTCATCTGATAAATATAATGTAGCACCGAGCTGTTTTGCCGCTTCCCTTGAACCCGATACAAAGTCAGCATGTATATGGGTCTCTGTTGCAGCGATAATATTTAGCCCTTCTTTTCGAGCTGTTTCTTTATAAATCTCTAGATTACGAGCAGGATCGATAATAATCGCTTCTCCTGTTCGCTGACACCCAACTAAATACGACATGTGAGCTAGATTTTCATCAAAAAAAGAACGAAAGAACATATTCATTCCTCCTATTTAACTTTCATATTAATAACTTCTAGTAATGATTCAAAATACTTAAATCCCTTTTGGATAGTAGGATCTTTTAGTAATCGATACAAACGTAAGATTGATATATTACTTGTATCTTTATTTTCTTGATAACGTTTATTCGTTTCCTTCATAATTTCGATACCCTTTTGTATCGGCATCACATCGTCTATTCCACGAATTAAATAATCTACTGATTTAGAATCTCCAAGTATATTTGTTATGAAAATTGTAAATTCTTCCATCTTATTGGTTAGTGGGACAAGCTTAGGTAAAAATTGAACGAGTGTCACCATTGCTTCCAAGTGATCCTTATTTAAATGCAGTCTTTCTACTTTTTCTTCCGCTTCATTTACTAAACTATTTAAAGCTTGTTTATCGTTTAATGTATTTGTAACAAATGATAATTTATCTTCAATCGATTGAATGGCTGCAGTAAACTCAGGGAGTTTCTTTACAAGATAAGAAAGCGACTCTATTTGTTCACTCTTCTCTAACTCTTGTAAAACGACATCAAAATCCGTATCTGTTTTCATATTGTTCATTATGCTCCCCCTCTCCCTTAAATTTCTTACATAACACCTTTAAGCATTCCGTTAAAGTACATAATCGGTAAAAGATTCTTTTTCACTAGATACATGCTCATTCTTTCTTTTGATTGATCTAATGGGAAAGATTCCCTTGGATTTTTATCATAATCAAATTCAGCTAATACGAGTTTGTTATAGCCAGTTACTAATGGACATGATGTATATCCATCATATTTTGCTTTCATTTCTCTATTATTCATAATGGCAAGTAAATTTTCCGCTACAACAGGAGCTTGTTTACGAATTGCTGCTCCAGTTTTTGATGTTGGAAGATTAGAACTGTCTCCTGCTGCAAAAATATTGCGGTATTGATTATGTCTTATGGTAAACTTGTCTACATCAACAAATCCCTCTGCATCTGCAAGCGGACTTTGGGAAATAAATTGAGGTGCTCCCATTGGCGGTGTGACATGGATCATATCGTAATCCTTTGTCATGATTTCATTTGTATCGATATTTTTAAACATCGCTTTTTTCTTTTCAGCATCTATTTCTATCAAGTCAATTCGGTACTGTGTTTCAATGTTTTTTCGTTCAACGACTTTTTCTAGTGTATCTGCATAGCGTTTTACACCGAAGATCGTAGGCAAACCACAAGCAAATAAAATAGATGATTTATGACGAACACCTGAAATTCTGAAGTAATCATCTGCTAAATACATAATTTTTTGCGGTGCACCGCCACATTTTACTTGTGTACTAGGCTGTGTAAAAATAGCTGTGCCGCTTTTGAAATTTTGAATAACTTCCCATGTACTTTGAACATAGTCTACAGAGTAGTTACTGCATACTCCATTTTTCCCGATCGCTTCTTTTAACCCTTTTACTTTATCCCAATAAATTTGAAGACCTGCTGTTACGACGAGATATTCATAGTAAATTTGAGTTCCCTTACTTGTTAGGATGATATTTTCATCTGGAAGAAACTCTTCTACTGCTTCCTTCACCCATTTTGCCCCTTCGGGAATTAAGGTTTCTTGGTCACGAACAGAGTCCTCAATATTCGCTGCGCCTCCACCGACTAATGTCCACAATGGTTGGTAGTAATGCTTTTCAGATGGATCAATGATGATTATTTTGTCCTTTAGGTACGGAGCACTTCTTAATAAACGTGCTGCAATCGATATCCCCGCTGAACCAGCTCCTACAATTGCTATTTTTGTATTAAGCATATTTGCCATTCTGTTTCCTCCTTATATAGTGGTGGTGATTAACCTTTGGTGAAGCTGTATATAAATTTTATTAAAACGCTTTCACGGGATATATAGGGGAAATCCCCCAAAATTTAGTGAGGTGTCAGGCACCGTTCGTAGACAAATCTATGTTTTTTCCACTCCAGGTGGACACTTTGGTATTAAGAGGAATTCCATAGAAAGAGAGAGAGGAGAAGTTATGACTTTCTTAATTATAAGCGATACCGTAGTAAGGAATTTTCCATACTACGGTATTGTTTGTCATATCTATTTATTTACTTAATTTAAAATGGGACACAGAGTGATTCAACTCTTCCGCTAATTTTGCAACAGATTCTGAATTGGCTACTATTTCATCCATTACACTAGTCGATTGTTGAGTAGAGGCTGAAGTTTGTTCAATGCCTGCCGATGATTCCTCTGCAATTGCGGCAACATTCTCTAATGAATGATTAATTTCTTCACTTTGCTTGGAAATCGCATTTAAATTCCCTGAAATTTTTTGTATTTGTGTTTGCATGCTCAATACTGAATGATTAATTTCAGTAAATGTTTCTCCTGTAGTTTTTATCTTCTTTGTTCCCTCAGCTACTTGTGTAAAGCCATGTTCTAAAGCGATAACCGTATCATTTGATTCATTTTGAACACCTTCAACTATTTTCACTATATTTCCTATCGATCCTGATACCTGCTCTGCTAATTTCCGAACTTCTGCCGCTACAACTGCGAATCCTTTACCATGTTCCCCTGCTCGCGCCGCTTCTATTGCAGCGTTTAATGCCAGTAAATTGGTTTGGTCAGCAATATTTTGAATAACTTGAACTAGCTTAGAAATCTCTTTTGCTTGTAAGTCTAGGCCCTTAACCTTTTCAATTGATTGCATGACCCCTTGATAAATTACTTCCATTTGTTTCTCAGATTCACTCATCAAATAATAACCATTTTTAGTTAATTCAATAACCTTACTTGAAGAATGACTAAGCTCATCGCCTTTATCACTTGCTTCTTGAATTTGGTAAGAAAAAGTTTGCATTGTCTGAGAAACTTGATTAGCAGAATTCGCCTGACCATCTGCCCCATCTGATAATTCATTCATAGTGATGGCAATCTGTTGATTGCCTTCTTTCACTTCGTTTGTGCCATGCAAAAGTTGGTTAGATGTAGACACTAATTTAGTAGAATTATGATGTATCCCCTGAATAATTTGCTTTAAATCATCCATCATCTGTTGGAATGCGGTTGTTAAAGTTCCTATTTCATCCATTCTCTGTGTCTCAAGAGTAATGGACAGGTCACCATCACCTACTTTTGAAATCTTATTTGTCAAATCCTTTAACGGTTTGATTAAGAAATGAGTAAAGCCATAAACAACGATTAGACTGATTAACAAAATAATTAGAGTTAAAATAATTATTTTTTTCTTAAAAGATCCCATTGCACTATATAATTGATCTGCATTTAAATCTGCACCAACAATACCAATCACTTCACCAGATTCGGACTTCAGTGGAACATATGTTGTAATAAGACCTCCATATTCTTTCGTGTTTGACATCAAAATTTGCATCTTCCCAGTTTCAAAAGCTTTCACAATACTAGGAAAAGTACTTACATCTTCTTTATCTCCCAGTTGTGACGCATCTTTATCCCCTAAAGGCTTTCCGTCTACCATATAAAAGTAATCATACCCATTGTCAGTTTTTTTACGTGACATTGTAAACAAATAGTTCAAACCTGTTCGTTCTCTGATATCATTGAGTTCCGACCGAAGCTCTTTATAGTAATCAGTTTCTCCGGTATCAATTGATATTTCTTGTTGATACCTTTTTATATCAATTATTCCAGCTGCTTGTTTTGAGATATTTCCTGCTACATCACTTAAAGAATCTTTAGCTAATTTAACAGAGGAAATATAACTTAGATAGGAAATACCCAAGCAAGATAACAACACAACTGTTGAAAATATCAACATCATTTTAAAACGAATACTTTTTTTCACACTATAAACCTCACATTCTTTTCCTATGAGCTCTTATTATTCATAGGTAAAAATAACTACTATTTTCGATCCAACTATCCATTATACACCCAAAATTATCCACTAAGCTATTGAAAATCCAATTTTTACATTCAATTAATTAATTTGGATACGTATTTTGCATTAACATCCAGAAAAGTAATAGATTGAAAGAAAAATTGTAGTTATAATGGTAGTAAATTCATAATTAAACGAAAATTAAGGTTAACTCAATACGGAATGATCGATTGAGGGAATTTTATATTAAAAAGTTAAAAATTCACAGTACTTCTTATCACTTGTTTTTTTAACGCAAATGGAGGTGTATGATTCTGAAAAATCAAATAACCAATTTCATAATAGAATCTGTTTTTCTTCTTTGTTTAACTATTTTGTTAGTCTTTGATTATTTCCCACAAAAAACATTAATTAGCATTATTCCATTTGGAGCTATTAAATGGATCATCATTGCAGTGTTTTTAATCAGTATGATATTTAATCAAAATAAAAGCTCCAACGCGAAAGAATCCTTTAAGCGATCTCTTTTTCTGTTATCTTATTTCATATTATTAATTGGTTTGTTGAATATACTTGGAGGAAAATCATCAGTCGGAATCTCTTTCGACAGCTTCTACTTTTGGATTGTGGTCATTATTGCAGTATGGGAGATGAGGCAACAATACAAGAAAATGGGACATTCTTCGCTAATAAAATTCAATATAGTGGCTCTAATTCCAATCATTGTCATTTTTTCATTTAACTATTGGAATGACTATCGGGAAAGGAACTTAACTGAATTAATAAGATACAATCCGCAAGATTTTTTATCAATTAGATTTACAAATAACATAACATCTGATCATCTATCTGAATGGTGGACGAAAGACAGAGAGGCAACAGATGAATTGATAGAATATCTTAGTCAGTTTCGTGTAAAAAGGGTGAAAGAGAACGAGTTTGCGAAATTAGATACACATAAAATGTTTGAATTTACTATTACACATGTTCATTCAAACCCAGCCATCGTTTATGCAAAAGAAAATTTTATTCACATTTTAGTAGGAGATTATTATCAGGTTTTGAATGGCCCAATAGATATGGAATGGATAGATAAATACAACGATAAATATCGAGACAAAAATGTAGAATAACTTTAGATGTATTTTCGAATGTAACTTTATTAACAAAAGATGCAATCCGTGAAAGCATATTCATCTATTTTTAATTTACTCTGCTCAAACTAAACGATTAAACAATGACACCTTTGCTTATTTTCAAACGGCTTCTACTATTAAAAAGTGGTCAAAAAGAAAATGTAATCATTTCGCTTTTTGACCTCCCACACAATCGGTATTATGGTTTTCACGATTCTAATTTATTGTACAATTAAAGCCTATTTATATAAAAAATAAAAACACTCTATTCATGACAACGAAAAAATTCACTATCAATACCTATCTTTTGCCAAACTCAACCCAATACTCGCTATCCTTCACTTGCATTTGGATCCCCCGCCAGCCTTTCTTTAGAAGAGCTTGCTGACCAGAAATATCATCCATTCGAAGTGTAGCTGTTTCTTCCCATTTCCTATCGCTTTTTTCTTCTAGTCCCTTAACAAAGATATAACGCAGGCGGCCGCCATATTTTTCTTTTAACGCTGCCATTTCCATGTCTTGAGCAAATTTATCTTTTAAACTAGGAATATTAGATGGAGCTACGGTACAACAAATATAAGCATAATTGTTCGTGTGTTTTTTGAGTTCCTGCATAATAAGTGTAGCTAATGTTTGCTGCAATCGATTGCCACGGTATTCAGGATGCACATTCGATATTTCTTGGTAAATAACTTTTGACAAATCGTTTTCTCCTAAACCAATATCCAATCCTAAATGGTCCTGATCGATTTCGGGTACAAGAAGAGCACGAAAGGCAATGAGCTGTTTCTTAACAAACGCCCCAATCATGAATCCATTTCCACCTAATATATTTTCAAACTCCTGGGTGTTTAGCGGCTGTAGAATCTCTTTGTTTTCCAATGCATCAACAACCAGCTCCTGCAAGGTTAATATTTGCTTTATATGAGACATCGATAATGGAGAAACTTGATATTGCTCCTTTTTATTATTCAATGTACCTTCATAGATGATTTCCAACATTCTTCCCCCTTAACATACGCTACCTTAATATAGCGTCAACTCTAGTAAAATCTCCATTCACTTTTACACCTAGTCCAAGGGTATCAACCGTATAGTATGTAAATTTTTCGAAATTTCTAGCGGCCATGTCAGTTGGCAACAAGTACTACAATATGGTTGAACAAAGCCTAAATAAAATCTCCATGTTATTATTATTCCTATTGTTTCACTAGTACTTTTTCTGCAGATGTAACAAATTCGCTATCATTCAATTTATTTTGTACTTCTTTATTCCAATGATCTTCCTTTAGTATTTCTCCAAAGTTACTATACAATTTCTCAACATCTGTTCGTTTAACTTTATAGGATGTCCCTGGAAAATTATATATAATCGCTTGCAAGTTATCGATTAGTGCAAAAGCAGCAGTTGAATTATAAATCAATGATTGATTTACCTTCACTTCACCGATATTCCAAACCGTCTCCTTATAGTTCACTTCCAGTGCTAGGTCATCACTATAAAGTTGAAATGTTGTTCCAACATTACTGAGTGGAAGGTGATTAAATAAGTTTATGAGATTCCCAGCATTCCCCATATATTTATTCTTAAATTTTAATATACTCTTTATGTCATGAGTTGTCGGTTCTTTTTGCTCTTCCAAATATTTATCCGCTCGTACATTCTGTTGAGGGACAATCCAATAGTTAACCACTCCATATAAAATAATTCCTATAACGACTAGGCCAATAATTATTCTATTTCTAGTTTTCATCCATGTCACCCACCTCATACTTTTCAATCACTTTTAAAGCAGTATTCCACATTAAAGGGACGACAATGGTTATGATTGGAAGAATAAAACGAATCGCTATAATCGCAAACTGATAAGGTCCATCAATATGAATTGGCCTTAAAAACCATATATTGCTTCCAAAATGAATAGCTGTTGTAGATAATGTGACTGCTACTATAAACAAAATCCAAATGATCCATACTATTTTTTTCTGCTTTGAAAGGGGTGTAATATTTACAAACTTTTTCGTATTTAAATAGGTTTTCCCTTTTTTGTTGTAGAGTACTAGATAGCCAATACCGACAATGATTGTGGCAATTAATAGGAGTGTATTAATAGATGTACCGCTCAAACCTATTTGTAAAGGAATGGTAATAATCCATGCAACGAGAAGATAAATTAACCCCCATTGAACCAATTCAAGCTTAAATTTATTAATAAATACATTTTTATTTCCATCAATGAGATAATCGATACTGGTAATACTTTGTTTTGCTTCATGAAGAGCAGATATTTCATCGAGCCCTTTCGCTAGCAGATCAGCTTTTTTCGATTCAAGATTCCCGAAGATTTCTTCCTTCAATTCTTTAATTTGCTGGGTCTCGGGATATTTACTAAATAAGGTATCGACATACATTTTTAACTCATTCATCTTCCCCCGCACTCCTTTCAATGAGCTGATCGATTAATTTTTTCGCTATTTTCCACTCTGCAAGTGATTTTTCATAAAATTCTTTGCCATGTTGTGTAATTTTATAATATTTACGTCTTCCCCCCTGACTTTCATCACCCCAATAAGATTCTATAAGCTTCTGGTTTTCCAATCGTTTTAAACTGGTGTAAAGAGAAGGTTCTTTTAACTCATATTGACCATTACTATTTATCCCAATGGCTTTAATAATTTCATAGCCATAATTGTCTTTATCCATTAACACACGCAAGATAATGGTATCGATATGACCTCGAATAAAATCACTTCTTATATTTTCGCTCATAAAATTATTCACCTCGTTAATTGCATCATAAAACATATTACTATGTGTGTCAATGTAATATTTATTGAATAGTAATTTAATGAAAGTGGGAGTTAGAAAACTTTATAAACCTTTGTTTCATTGTTATTAATTATCAGATCTGCAACTTTTATTTGGTTTAAAAACATTGCCAAGTAAAAATATTTTCAATTCGCCATGGTTCGTTCCCCTAGAAAATACCAAAATTTCGCCAAAAATATTAACTGAAAATTTAGTGTTTTTAATCAATTTATCTTGATAAAACAGATCGTCTAAGGTATTATTTTCTTTAAATTACAAATATTTAAAAAAGTCTTAGAAGCGAGGTGACTTTCTTTAAAAAATAAGATATCTGCTAGCAAAAAGATTGATATGAAAGGGGAGGTTGAAAAGTGAATAAGAAAATACTTTCTATTTTAATTTGGACTATTATTTCTATTTTAGGTGCTATTGCATTTGCACTGCTTGGATTGGCAAATGGGGAAACCATTTCTGCCGCTTGGCTTATTGTTGCAGCTGTTTGTACCTATGCTGTTGCCTATCGTTTTTATAGTAAATTTATTGCTTATAAAATCTTCAAATTGAATGATCAACGTGCAACACCTGCAGAAGTAAATGATGATGGGAAGGATTATGTACCTACAAACAAATGGGTACTATTTGGCCATCATTTTGCAGCTATTGCCGGTGCTGGCCCACTTGTCGGGCCGATTTTAGCCGCTCAAATGGGTTATCTTCCAGGTGCTCTTTGGATCATTATTGGAGTAGTATTAGCTGGTGCGGTTCAAGATGCTGTTATTTTAATGGGGTCCATGCGCAGGAATGGGAAATCTCTCGGTCAAATGGCCAAAGAGGAAGTGGGGCCATTTGGAGGTATTATTGCATCAATTGGTATTCTAGCTATTATGATTATCTTATTAGCTGTTCTTGCACTTGTAGTTGTGAAAGCGCTCGCCGGTTCTCCTTGGGGTGTATTCACGATTGCAGCAACGATCCCAATTGCTTTTCTTATGGGAGTTTATATGCGTTTCATTCGCCCTGGGAAAGTACTTGAAGGTTCAATTATTGGATTTGTCCTATTAATGCTTGCATTATGGGGCGGTCAATATGTTGCTGCAGATCCAGAATTAGCAAAAATGTTCACATTTACTGGTGGACAGCTTGCCATTATGATTGGTATTTATGGATTTGTTGCATCTATTTTGCCTGTATGGCTATTGCTGGCACCACGTGATTATTTAAGTTCCTTTTTAAAAATTGGTGTCATCTTCTTATTGGCAGCAGGGATTTTAATTGTACTTCCAGATTTACATATGCCAAAAATCAGCCGATTCTTTGATGGATCAGGCCCAGTATTTGCCGGAAATCTGTTTCCATTCTTATTTATTACCATTGCTTGTGGCTCTGTATCTGGTTTCCATTCACTCGTTTCATCGGGTACGACACCGAAAATGCTTGAAAAAGAATCACACTCCCGCTTTATCGGATATGGCGGAATGCTTATGGAATCCGGTGTAGCCATAATGGCACTCATTGCAGCTTGTTCACTTCATCCAGGTCTTTATTTTGCGATGAATGCACCTGCAGCAGTAATTGGTACCGATGCTAGTGCCGCTGCAAATGTCATCTCTTCTTGGGGCTTCCAAGTAACAGCTAGCGATATTACAAATGCTGCAAAAGAGATTGGCGAATCCACGATTATGTCACGGACAGGTGGTGCTCCAACTTTAGCAGTAGGGATGGCAGAGATTTTCACAAGCTTTTTGGCAGGAGCAAAAGCATTTTGGTATCACTTCGCTATTCTATTTGAAGCCTTATTTATTTTAACTACGATTGACGCTGGAACACGTATTGGAAGATTTATGATGCAGGATTTAGTTGGAAATTTCTATAAACCATTTGCAAAAACAAATAATCTGTTAGCTAATATTATTGCTTCTGCAATCATTACAATCGGTTGGGCATATATCACTTATCAAGGAGCAATCGACCCATTTGGCGGAATCAACTCCTTATGGGCACTCTTCGGTATTTCCAATCAAATGCTTGCTGCTATTGCCCTTGCCGTTGCAACAACAATTATTATCAAAATGGGCAAAGCCCGTTATGCATGGGTAACGATTATCCCATACGTATTCCTTACGGTAACAACACTCACAGCAGCATTTATGAAACTATTTTCAAAGGTGCCTTCGATTGGATTTTTTGCCCATGCAAAAATCTATCAAGATGGGATAGATGCCGGAAAAGTGCTTGCCCCTGCTACCGATATGAGCGTCATGAAGCAAATTGTTTTTAATGACAGGTTGGATGCTGTATTAACAATTATTTTTATCGCCATCGTTCTCTTAATGGTAATTGCTTCATTTAAAGTTTGGTATAACATTTTAGTTAAAAAGAAAAAAGTAGTCTTACATGAATCACCTTTCGTTCAATCAAAATATCCTAATATTTCAGTTGGAAGGTGAGTTTGATGAACAGACTCTCTAAATCTATAAAAAATATGAGTTGTAATATAAAAACGATCTTTGGTTTACCAAACTACCAAAATTATGTTGACCATCGTAAAAGAAAGCATCCGAATGAGCCAATCATGTCGGAAAAAGAATATTATATGTTTGCATTAAAGGAAAGATATGAGAGCGGAAAGGTAAACCGTTGCTGCTGATTAGAAAAGCGGAAGCGGCTTGCTCATCGACGTACGGATTTCGTAGTCTTTGACTGAGATAAAGGAGACACGGCGAGGGAAGAGTCGATGTTGACTTATCGTAGGGAGAAGACGGAGAAATCCGCTAGTCGACGGCTGCTTGCGCTAGACACAGCAGACACTTTTCATATCTAATATCCTTAGTAATTTTTATACTTCCTTATCTTTAAAAAAAGGACGCCTAATATATGTTATACATATAGGTGTCTTTTTTTCAGTACCTACTTTGTTTAATCCCCTATAAAATCAATCTTCCTGATACTCCAGCATGATCAGATGGCCAAAGTCCCTTGGCTGTTCGATCATGCTGCTTTTCTCCAACTACATTAGATTGTATCGGCCGCCACCCATTTTTAAATAAAATAAAGTCTATTCTACTATCCAGCCCTGACACAGCATTCAATAAGTCAGGATCTTGACAACAGGTAAACCGATGTCCCTTACCTACCTCTCTCCATACATCATGAAAACCTGCTGAAATAAAGTTTCTGTAAGTAATTCCGTTACCCTCAGCATTGGAGTTTAAATCACCAGTAATAATAAGGGGCAGCATGGTGTCAGCTGGACCTTCCAGAATCTCTTTTCCTTGTTCCACTTGAATATCGGTAACCGTATCTAAATGAGTATTGATCATCCTAAACATTTTCCCATTTGACTCAACATCAATAGAAGACCACCCTCGAATGACCTCCACTCTGTGCCCTGCAATCTGTACGTTTAGATTGTTCTTGAAATTCGCTTCCATTCTTTCTGCAATCTTGAGACCACGAGCTTTTCTAATTAATATTACATCCCTGTCCAACACCTGGATTAAATTACCACAGTTATCCGGGAGCTCGACCGACAAATTTTTATTTTGTGCAGCAACTTCGTAATCTAAGCCTCTCTTTTTCAGCTCAAACTGCAACCATTGTACATAGTCATAGGTGACTATTCGAAAATTTGGAATTACGAGCTGCCACCTTACAGCTTCTTGTAGACCGATAAAATCAGGTTTCTTCCGAGCAATCTCATTGGCTAAAACTTTCACTCGAACAGGAAAATTGGTTGCAAGAAATTGCCTGAATACTTTGGTAACCATCTTAGGAATTTGTTCCTGTCTAATAGATAAAAGAGATGTCAGTTCGGCTCCAAGATACAGATTCCATGTAAGAAACGAAAAACGAAAATCATTTCTTTTTTCCATCTTTCTACACATCCAATCTTTAATTCTATTCATAGTAGATGAATAAACAAGACGAATGGAAACGGCCTTTTCGATATTGTTAAGCGTAAATATTTGGATTGCCTTTTCATTCACGGCTTTTATAATTGGATGAACAATAAGTAATATTCACTAAAAGGAATTGAAAGAAAACAGCGAATAGATAATAAAAAGAATTTACAACTGGAAATGGAACACTTAATGGGGAAGAGTAAAATGATTAATCTTCATAAACTCTTTTTGATGACCGTGAATTGAGAAATAAGCATTGGATAGGAGTCTTTCACTCTCTTTGATGACCGTTCAACAGAAAAAATAGTCTGGATGGGATTCATTAGCTTTCTTTGACAGGAGTGGACTGCTTTACCATATAATCATACTCGTGACCATTAATCTCAATCACCTTTACCTTGTTGTAACCGAGCTTTATGTATAGTTGTTTTGCACGAGGGTTATCTTCTGCAACATTCAAAGAAACGCGGTTGTAGCCTTTTCTACTCGCAAGCTTTTCAGCTTCTTGAATTAGTAAGGTGCCTATCCTTTTCCCCTGGTACTCAGGTTTAACACTTACAGTATCAAGATAATAATCTCCATGATCTGCTTCTTTATCCAGACTAATACTACTCTCGTCAGATTTCCTGTATAATCGTTCAAGAATCGGTTTATCCAAAGCCTCCGCATCATCCCCGGCATAAGCAATAATTATTCCGGCTAAGTTATTATCAACTTCCATCACTAGACAATTTTGATAGCTGAGACGATTGTCCTCTTGACTAAACAATTGAGCTAATACTTCTCTAATTTTTGTTTGTTCCGATTCACCTGTTAGAGATTCTGCAATATCATGAATGGCAAGATGAATTAAATATGCCGCTTCTTTTGCATCGTTTTTTTCTGCATATCTACATTTCATATTAAATTTTACCTCCATCTAACATTGGGTTAATTAACGCTTTATTTCCCCCACCAAAATATGTAGAACTAATTCATTTCTCAGTTCAACTATAACTGATTTATACTAAGGATAAATAATATATTTGGAAAATGAAAGCAATTGGTCTTAAAAATGAATAAAACTACTTTATTAAAGATAAAGTAGTTTATGAAAAAATATTAGTAAAACAAGATTAATTAAAAGAAACAGTGTTATCTACTTTGGATTAGAAATGATGAAGAACCACTATCAGCCTTCAAGTCTTTTTTTGCATAGGCTCTTTTCTTAAACTTTGTTGCTATTTTTACGGTTATTTTCCGCTATCAAAATGAAATATAAGATGTTGAAAAGAGCACGACACTATATTTATTCAGGATTCACCCTTTATGCGAAAAGCAACAATCTATACGAAAACTGCCTTTGCATATATAATGGCTTTCTCTAAATTATTTTATTTGAATCAATAATTCTCCATCCTAATAAGATTGTCCAAAATAATGGAATTCCGGATGTTATAGGAAGTACTATTACACCAAAGGTAGGAAGACATAGTGAAATGATGATCCCTATTACCCCAATCCATCCACCGAAAAAACCAATAAATATTATCCATACTGGAATTTTTTCGAAACCAATAATTTTTAGCTGCATGCAAAATAATGATACCCCTATCCAAGTAAGAATAACTGCTATGTAACCGCTTAAAAGACCAAAAGCAAAAAGTGCCTTCCAGACTATAAAAACAGAGTTTTTAAATACGGATCCAGCTGTTAGGATGGGTAGAGCAGTTAACTCCATACATAAAATTAATACCCAGATCGTTAAAGAAATAATAAAAAGACTACCATAATTCCGTGAAATAGAAAAAGAAGATAATAATTCAGTTTCCGCAACAAAAAGCCCAATTAACCACAATAATACTGCAAACAGCATAATGCTATGATCAATTTCCCACATCAAAGGATTCTGCTTTATTTCTTGAAATGCAGTTAATCCATCCCACGGATTAATTGTAAGTGGGTGCAGCACTGTTGAAACAATAATAAGGACGGCACCTAACAAAATCATGTATCCTATTAACTTTTTTGATAAACCGTTATGTTTCATCATATACCTCTTTTTTATCATAAATCTCTATAATAAAAATTTAAAAAGACTACGTTTTTAAGATTACTTTGATGCAATTATCTTCTTTATCATTAAAAATTCGGTATCCGTCACTGGCTTCGGTTATCTTTAACCTATGTGTAATAATTGCAGTTGGATCAAATTCTCTCTCCTCAATTTTTCTAAACAGTTCAGGCATATAGTGAATAACTGGTGCTTGTCCCATCTTCAATGTAATATTTCTTGCAAAAAACGGACCAAGAGGGAAAAAGTTATATAAACCACCATAAACACCTGTCAATTGAACAGTTCCGAACTTTCGAACAGCCTTTGTAGCAATTTGAATAGCTCCAAGTGTTCCTCCTTGAAGCTTAAATGTTTGTCCTACTTGTTCAAGAG
This sequence comes from Heyndrickxia sp. NPDC080065, assembly GCF_050281185.1. Lineage (NCBI taxonomy): Bacteria > Bacillati > Bacillota > Bacilli > Caryophanales > Bacillaceae > Heyndrickxia > Heyndrickxia sp. NPDC080065. The sequence goes on from NZ_JBNNWS010000001.1 coordinate 423,313, forward strand.
GAGACTTTTTCCCATCCATCCCAACACAATCGATAACAACATCTGCCCCACCTTTGGTTATTTCTTTTAAGTGCTCCCCCATATCTTCATATTCTGTGAAACTAAAGGTTTCGACTTGATTAATCTTTTTTGCATGGTTCATTCGATACTTCAAGTAGTCAATCGCAATGACTCTTTTTGCCCCTTTCATCCAAGCAAATTTTTGAGTCATTAAACCAATAGGACCACAACCTAATACGATGACAGTATCGCCCTGCTTAACTCCAGCATTATCAACACTCCAATAAGCGGTAGGAAGTACATCCGATAAAAATAACAATGACTCATCTTCCAATTCACACGATTTAGGGACGACAAAAGGGGTAAAGTTGCCAAACGGAACACGAAGGAATTCTGCTTGACCGCCTGGATAATTACCAAACTTTTCGGAGTATCCAAAATATCCACCTGAATCGTAATGTGGATTTGAATGATCGCACTGACTCTCCATTTCATGTTTACAGTAGTAACATGAACCACAAGCAACATTAAATGGAATAATAACCCTATCACCTTTTTTCACTTTAGTAACTTCAGGTCCTACATCTTCTACAATTCCCATTGGTTCATGTCCAATAATATACCCTTTCGGAAGAGGGAAATTCCCTTGATAGAGATGAAGATCAGACCCGCAAATTGCTGTGGTAGTAATACGAACAATAATATCATCTTTATTTTTTATTTCTGGATCTGGTACCTGTCGAACCTCAATTTGCTTTTTGCCTTGGTATGTTACAGCTCTCATAGTGCCACCTCATTTAGTACATCTCAATATGAGGTTGTACATAATAAAGTTTTCTTATTCATTTGACCATCCTTGTAGTTCGAAGATAAAAAGATAACCATTACTTGAGATTATGGAGAATTTATCATTACATGCTTATATTTCGTGAATAATAAAACCGGTAACAAATTGATTAAAGTTTTGTTCATAAATAAAATTCTCAATGAAAAACTATCTATGATTTCAAAAAAATTAAAGGAGGGAAAATATATGGATAAGAATATTGATATTTCATATGGAAGTGATTATAAATATATTCCTGCGACATCTATAGGTAGTGGAATTGGAATTGAAGTTTTACCAGATTTATTCTGCTTTACTATTCAGATCGTCAATATTTGTTTGGTAGGATATCCTCATACTCGAGACTTTGTGTTAGTAGATGCAGGCATGCCAGAATCAGCAAATGAAATCATCTCAATCACTGAAGATAGATTTGGTAAAAATAGCCGACCAAAAGCAATCATCTTGACTCACGGGCACTTTGATCATGTGGGGGCAATTATTGAATTAGTGAAATATTGGAATATCCCTGTATTCGCGCACGAAAAAGAACTTCCATTTTTAACTGGAAAAATGAGTTACTCAAAACCAGATCCAACTGTGGAAGGAGGATTAATCGCAAAAATCTCACCATTTTTTCCAAATGAACCAATAAATTTAGGGAATTCCATTGAAATACTTCCTAAAGATGGAACTGTTCCGTTTATGAAGGGCTACCGTTGGATTCATACACCAGGACACTCACCAGGACATGTATCTCTATTTAAAGATGAAGACCTCTCCTTAATTGCCGGGGATGCTTTTGTTACTGTAAAACAGGATTCATTATATAAGGTATTAATCCAAGAACAAGAACTTAATGGACCTCCAAGATATTTTACAACTGACTGGAAATCAGCTTGGGAATCAGTAAAAAGGCTTGAAGAGTTAAACCCATCAGTTGCAGTAACTGGCCATGGATCACCAATGTCAGGTGAACGGCTATCAAGAAGTTTAAAAAAATTAGTGAATGAGTTTGATAAAATAGCCATTCCAGATTACGGAAAGTATGTTTAAAATCAATCACAAAAAGCCACAATAATATTCTCTTAAGTATTCAAGCACGCATCGACAGCGTGCCTGACCTTAACTCATTTATATTCATAATAATCCTGTGAAACTACGGTTTTGAAACCACAAGATTCATATAATCTTAAGGCATTAGAGTTTGTTGTTTCTACTTCTAAGAAAATAGGAAATCCTTTTTGATATTCATCTCTAATTATTTTTTTCAAAGCTTTTCTTCCGAAACCTCGTCCTTGGTAGTCTGGGAATATTGCAAATCCATAGATCCATGCCTCATCATTCAAATGTTGAACACGGATTTTCCCAACCTTTTGTTGATCTGCTTCGATTAGATAGAATTCTTGAGTATTTTCCTTCTTTATCCGCTGGTTATATACTTTCGCCTCCTCTTCTGAAAAATCAAAGCAGCTTACATCCAATTGGATTTCAGTTTCAAGGTCATCCGGGGTCGAGGTTCTAATGATAATATCTTCCTCTCCTCCCAGATCAATTTCTGACCATTTCATTTGATGTTCAGAAAAAGAGAAATGACATGGGATGGATTGTAAAAATTTCTTCGCTGAAAAAGAATTAGATGGAGCATTTAAAAGGATTGTTTTCACTTTTTCTTTTTTAATTGTGCTGATTGCTTCGGTAAACATCTTAGAAAAAATTCCTTTTCTTCGATAACACGGATGAACCATTCCACACAACTCCATCTTATTACCGAATCCATACAGACCAAGAAATCCGATAAGAAGATCATTTTCATAATGGAAAAAATCTCTTACTTCCTTCTCGTTACGGGTTTCAAGCATATCCCAATTCAATTTTAATTGTATATTCTCCTCTTGTTCACAAACGAGTTGAAGTTTCTTAATATCATCTAATTGAATACTATTTAGCATACTTATAATCCTCCTGCATATTAAATATGTGAATTATTAATTCGACATAGTAACCAATTCCCCCTCTAAAAAACACCTATTCTATAGAAAAAATAGGTGTTTTTAGTGTAGTCACCAGTTTAACGGCCACCAAGGTATGCCATTTTCACTTGATCACTTTGATTTAGTTCTTCTGGTGTACCAGATAGGACGACACGTCCTGTTTCAATTACATAGGCACGATTAGCGATCGAAAGTGCCATATTCGCGTTTTGTTCAACGACCAAAATGGTGGTTCCTGATTGATTGATTTCTTCAATAATTTTAAAAATGGTTTTTACAAGGAGTGGTGCAAGCCCCATGGATGGTTCGTCTAACAAGAGCAGACGCGGCCGTGCCATTAATGCCCGTCCCATCGCTAACATTTGCTGCTCTCCGCCTGATAATGTTCCCGATAATTGCTTTCTTCGCTCAAAAAGGCGAGGAAAGAGCTGATATGTTTTTTCGAAATCTTTCCGGATTCCTGTTTTATCTTTCCGTAAAAAAGCACCTAATTCAAGGTTTTCTTCAACCGTCATATTTGCAAAGACACGCCTGCCTTCAGGTACGTGGGAGATTCCTTTCTTAACAATGGTTTGCGCAGGCTTACCAGCAATAGAGCTTTGTTCGAATAAAATCTCACCTTGCTTCGGTTTTAACAAACCGGAAATGGTTTTTAATAGGGTACTTTTCCCCGCTCCATTTGCTCCGATTAATGTTACAATTTCCCCCGGATTAATCGTTAAGGAGACTTCTTTTAATGCCTGGATGTTTCCATAATATACATTAATATCCTCTACTTTCAGCATTATGAAACCTCCTCCCCTAAGTAGGCTTCGATTACTTTAGGATTGTTTTGTATTTCTGATGGGGTCCCAACCGCAATCAGTTGGCCGTGATCAAGAACATAGATTCGCTTACATACCCCCATAACTAGCTGCATATCATGTTCAATTAACAATATTGTCAAATCAAACTTTTCTCTAATAAAGCTAATTAAATTCATTAATTCCTCTGTTTCCTGCGGATTCATACCAGCGGCAGGCTCATCCAATAAAAGAAGGCTCGGTTTTGTAGCTAGTGCACGGGCAATTTCAAGTCTTCTTTGCTGCCCATATGGTAAATTTTTCGCCTTCTCATATAGATAAGGATCCAGATTAAAAATCTTTAAGAAATCAATGGCTTCTTTCTCCATCTCCCTTTCACCTTTAAAATGCGAAGGAAGACGAAGCATTGAGCTAAAAATACCATGCTTAGCATTGGAATGATAGGCAACTTTTACATTATCCAAAACAGATAGTTCATTGAATAATCTGATATTTTGAAAGGTACGACTTATTCCTTTTCTCGTGATTTGATAAGGAGCAAGCCCGTTAATACGTTTCCCATCAAGCAAAATTATTCCGTCAGTCGGTTCGTACACTCCTGTCAATAAATTAAAAAAAGTCGTTTTTCCCGCCCCATTCGGTCCGATCAAGCCAATTAATTCACTTTTATTTATTTCAATATTTATATCTGACACTGCCTTTAATCCACCGAATGTAATACTTACACTTTCTACTTTAAGCAATGGTTTGTTTGTTTCCATTCTGTGTCCCCCCGCCAACATCCTTACCTTTTTTGAAGAATGAAGTAATTTCTTTTGTTCCTAGTAAGCCTTGTGGACGGAAAAGCATCATTATGATAAGTACAAGAGAATAGATGATCATCCTTGTTTCAGCGTATTCCTGCAGAAATGTAGATACAATCGTTAGGAGAATGGCGGAAATAACTGCACCTGATAAACTCCCTAACCCACCCAAAACAACAATAATCAAAATATCAAATGACTTTAGGAACCCAAAGTTAACTGGCTGGATAATATAAAAATGATGAGCATATAAACCTCCAGCTATCCCTGCAAAGAAAGACCCAATCGCAAATGCTACTACTTTATAATAAGTCGTATTAATTCCCATTGCATCCGAGGCAATTTCATTTTCGCGAATGGAAATACAGGCACGTCCATGTGTAGAATTTGTAAAATTAACAATAGCAATGATGCAAATTAAGAGACAAATGTAGATCCAAGGCCAAGTAGTTAAGTGTGATACTTGCATACCACTTGCACCGCCTACATAGTCAATATTTAACATAACGATTCGAACAATTTCCCCAAACCCTAAAGTGGCAATAGCTAGATAATCACCTTTTAAACGAAGACTGGGGATCCCGATAAAGAGACCAGTAATGGCGGCCACAATCCCTCCTACCAATAAAGCAAGAGGAAAAGGTAATTGAAATTTCATTGTAATAATTGCCGATGCATATGCTCCAATTGCTAAGAATCCTGCATGGCCGATAGAGAACTGTCCTGTTATGCCAATAATCAGGTGGAGGCTTGCGGCTAGAATGATGTTTATCGCAATCGTGAAAAGGGTATTCGTATAATACGGATTAATCATGTCGCCACTTATTAAGAATTGGACCACAACAAAAAATATCAGGGATGCAATGATTGATAGCCAAAAACCTTTTGATTGTTTGAATATGGACATTCCTTCCCCTCCCTTCCTAAACCTTTTCCTTGATGTTTTTCCCAAGTAAACCAGATGGGCGGAAAATTAATATTAAAATGAGAACAACAAAGGCAGCACCGTCTCGCCATAATGAAAATCCAATGGCACTAACAAATGATTCAATCACACCTAAAAGCAGTCCTCCAACCATTGCACCTGGAATAATCCCAATCCCGCCTAAAACAGCGGCAACAAATGCTTTTAATCCAGGGATGAGACCCATTAATGGATCGATTTTGCTATAATAGGTTCCGAAAATAACACCTGCAGCTCCTGCAAGTGCAGAACCAATGGCAAATGTTGCAGAAATGGTACGATCCACACTTATTCCCATTAGTTTTGCTGCTTCGGCATCATGTGAAACAGCTCGCATTGCCTTTCCTGTTTTGGTTTTATGAACAATAAATTGCAGAACGATCATAAGGATAATAGCTATACCAAGAATGATTAATGATTGACTGTTAATCGTCAAACCGAATAGATTAATATTTTTAGTAAGGAGTGTCCCAGCAGGATATGCTTCTGGCTGAGCGCCTCGGAAATATACCATCCCATATTCAATAAGCATCGAAACACCAATCGCTGTAATAAGGGCGGCAATTCTTGTGGTTTTTCGTAAAGGTTTATAAGCAATTCTTTCAATAATAACACCAAGAATGGCGCAAACGACCATGGACAAAATTAAGGCTGGAAAAAATCCCAAATGCAGCATAGTAATGGAATAAAAACCAACAAACGATCCGATCATGAAAATATCACCATGTGCAAAATTAATCAATTTCACAATTCCATATACCATTGTATAACCAAGTGCAATTAGTGCATAAATACTGCCTAGTGAGATCCCGTTAACTAGCTGCTGAATAATCTCCATTTTCTCACTCTCCCTGTAAAAATGGTTGTTTTCGCATAAATTATTTCTTTCTTATATAGTGGCTAACAACTTAATAAAGCTAGGATTCTGGGCATCTTTTCGTAAAATTCCGTTAAATATTTATTGAATGCTAATTTTTTAGGATTTTCAATTTAAAAATTAACTTCGTTTCAAAAAGAGTCTTAAAAATAATTCGATTGAAAAAAGGGGGACAAGCCCCCTACTCTTTCATATTAATTTTGTGGATCAATTTTAGATTCGAATTTTTGTTCGCCATCTACATATCTTAAAATCGTTGCTGATTTAATCGGGTTATGATTTTCATCAAGAGTCATTGTTCCAGAAACTAGTTGAAGACCATTTGTTTCTGCTAGAGCTTTTTGAATTTTTTCTGAATCATTGCTTCCAGCACGTTTGATTGCATCAGCTAAGAAAAACAAAGTATCATATCCAAGTGCATTGAACGTATCAGGAGTTTTATCTTTGTATTTTGCTTTAAATGCTTTTACAAATTCTTGAATCTTTGGATCATTATCTCCGGAAGAATAATGGTTTGTAATAAATGTGTTATTTGTTGCTTCTTTCCCGCCAATTTCAATCAGTTTTGGAGAATCCCATCCATCTGCACCCATAAACGGAACATTTAAGCCAAGTTCACGAGCTTGTTTTAAAATCAACCCAACCTCTTCATAATATCCTGGTACATACACAAATTCTGGATTTTGTGATTTAATACGTGTAAGTGTAGCACGGAAGTCTGTATCTTTTTGGACATATGCTTCCTCTTTGCCTACAATTTTTCCACCATTCTTTTCAAAAGCTTCTTTGAAGGAAGCTGCTAATCCTTTTGAATAATCACTAGAGCTATCGATTAGAATAGCTGCGGTTTTTACTTTTAGTTCGTTGGAGGCGAAGTTCGCTGCTACTGTACCTTGGAATGGGTCGATAAAGCATGTTCTGAAAGCATATTCATTCAACTTTCCTTTATCCACAGTAATTGTTTCACTAGTTCCAGAAGGAGTAATGATTGGAACTCTATTGTCTGTAACAATTTGCATTTGCGCAAGAGTATCTCCCGTCGTTGCAGCCCCAATGATGGCAGATACCTTATCTTTATTTACTAACTTAATAGCTGCACTTGTTGCTTCTGCCGCATCAGATTTGTTATCCACCTTAATAATCTTGATTTTTTTTCCATTTATTCCTTCTTTATTGATCTCATCAAGTGCCAAATTCACTCCTTCAAGGATCGATTGACCGTAAGAAGCTACTCCACCTGATAGTTCAAGGTTGGCACCAATTAAAATCTCATCCCCGCCTTTACTACTTTCACCAGAGCTTTTTTCCGTTCCACAGCCTGCCATAATCCCTGCTGACAATAGAAGTGACATCGAAATTCCTACAAGCTTTCTCACTTTTTCATGCCCCCTTTTAGTCATAATCTTAGCGATTGGAAGAAAGTAATATTATTTTCCCTTCAATCAACTACTAGTATATTAGAACTATTCATAATAATACCACTATTCTGAAGTTATTGTACAAAATTATTTCAATCTAGTCTATATATTCTGACATTTTTAATAATATTATTTTTTTGTAGTAATGGATACTGCTTACTCTACACAATGAAACACGCTATTAAATACAAAAAAACACCTTTCTAGTAATACAAGAACTAAAAAGATGTTTTTATTTCATATTTATTTCTCCTTTAATGGAGTAAACTTCTTCTTTACACTTTCCTCCCACTTGTCGACATAATCCCCAATTGCCCATTCTGCCATTACGATTGAATCCCCTGTTTTTAGCGAGATTTCCTTTAATGGCTTTTCTGAAATATTCCCCTTGTCAATTGCATAGATGTATAATTCATCTTTTGAGACAAGTAGTGCGATATCTTTATTTGGTGAGAGATAGGCATCAATAATCCATGGCAGTTTTGATTTTATTTCTCCCCAAGGGATGTTCATTTCATCGTAATTAATAAGTTTCGAAGGGACCATTAAGTTGATATCGAAATCCTCATAATTCTTAAGACCAATCGGTTGCTTGTAATAAAGTCTCCCTCTCATAATCCAATGACCATTTCGCCTTTCAAGGGTGAAATTCTCTTTGATTGGTTTATTATTAAGCAATTGTGCCCTCTCTCGATCTAGAGAAGCAATAAACACTTCACCCGATCGCAATATTGCGGTGTCAACATCACCACCAGCAACATCAGAAGGCGTAATCCCCTTACCTGCACTAATTTGATCGATAGGTAGCACCTGATATTTTTCTAAATACTCAGTACCAATATAATCATTTCCTACAAACAAAATCTTTCTTACCGTGTTCTCTGTAAGTACATTTCGAGTCTTATTATTAGTTTTTATTTTGGCTGCTGGCTGAAGGATTTCCTGCATTGGTTTGACATATAGACTCCCTCCAGCTCCCTCATCTGCTTTTGCGTATCCCACTTCCCAGAAACCCTTCATGCGTGGGACAAAAAGCTGTTCTTTTCGCAAAATAGGCTTCAGTTTTTTATCTTTAGCGCTTATCCATAATGTCTTGTATTTGTTTTCTGATGAGCGAATGCCCAGTAATACACCTGATTTTAAAAGTTCATTGTCCTTTTTTTCATTATTCACTTTTACCTTCGAATCGGTCAATCTTGATTTTATACTGTTTTCATTTACTTCATCTGACCGTTTGCGTAATGACAAAAAACCACCATCTACATAAACCAATAAAGTACGCGAATCCTTTTTGATTAATTCATAAAATATTTGATTGTTTGATGTAACTGTAATAACATCAATTCTTTTGGAGTGAATTCCTATCTTTTCTAAATTCACTTTGTATTTATTTTGCATATAGTCTAGCGCAGAAACATTGATAATTTTGTATATTGGATTTCTACATTGATCACGACCTAACACACAAACTTTTTGATCAAACATAGCCGTCTTTCCGATATAATGGCGGATATCTTTATAGTCTGCGGTTGGATCGTCTTTTATTGTAATAAATTTTTCAATATCCCATGTACCTTTAACGGTAAGGGCTTTATTTTCTGGAGGAGCGATTTTTCCCTCTATACTAAAATCCTTAACACTGCAGCCAGTTAGAAAAAATATAAATATTCCTATCAAAATGATAAATAACCGATGCATTTTTATTTTCATTATCAAGATACCCCTGCATTTTTTATTTCAAGTGGAAGTTTTACAATCACTTCAGTTCCCACATTTACTTTACTTATAAAAGTTAGACTACCTTTATGCAGTTTTATGATTTCATCACAAATAGACAGGCCAAGTCCAGTTTGTGCTTTACTGTTTTTCCCTTTATAAAATTTCTCAGTGATCCTTGGCAGTTCGTCTTCACTAATTCCACATCCTGTATCTTTAACAGTAATGACGATGGATTGATCCTCATTAAAGGCATTTAAAGTCACAGAACCTTTCGCAGATGTAAATTTAAATGCATTTCCTAAAAGATTGATCAATACTTGTTTAATTCGATCTCGGTCTAATTCGACTAAAGGAAGCTCTCCACAATTGACCTCGAAATGAACATCTTCTCTTACCGCTTTAGGTCTCATTTGTTTTTCTATATAATTTATTATCTCAGAGAGATCTGTCACTTCTTTTTTTAATGTGATCTTTCCTGAAACAAAACTAGAAAAATCAAGAAGCTCTTCCACCATGACAGTCAATCTATCGCTTTCTTTTTCAATGATCGTTAAGCCGTCATCAAAAATTTCTTTTTCGTTGCTATCAACTCTACTAAGGGTAGATGCCCATCCTTTAATGGCAGTTAGTGGTGTTCTTAATTCATGAGAAACGAGGGAAATAAAATCATTTTTAATCTCTTCTCTTTTTTCAACCTCTTCAGCCATATAATTTAATGTATCTGTCAGTCTGCCGATTTCGTCATCTCGTTTTTTCTTAATTCTTATTTTCATATTGCCTCCTGCCATTAACTCCGCTGCATTGGTTACCTCTCTAAGCGGATGAACAATGCTATAAGCAAGTATCAATCCTATCGTTCCCGCAATAACGAGTACGATGACTCCGATGCTAATAAATATGAGAGAAATATTTCGCAGGACTTTATCAACTTCTTTAAGGGAAGTAATAAATCTTAATACACCAACAACTTCATTATCTGATTTTAATGGGTAGGAGACAGTCATCACATTATCCCGCCCATATGATATTTTTCCAATACTTACACCCTTTTTCCCCTTTAATGCATCGTGAAAATCAGAACTGTTGAGTGGATTCTTATACTCTACTCCAACCGAATCCAAAAGAACTCTGCCCGTTAGATCTACAATTTGCACTTCAGCAGACGTTTGCTGCCAAAATACATCTACATGATCAATAATATTTTCTTCTAGGGGAACATTGGAGAAATATTTTGAATAAAAATCAGAGGATGTTTTAATTTGATTGGTTAGCATATTTTCTACATTGTTATAAAAATAGTATCTAGTGAAATAGATAAGGAGGGCTTCAAAGACAACTACACTAATTAGGATAATAAAAATAAAATTCCCAACTAGTCTCGTCTTAATACTGTTTGAAGAAACTCTTTTATTCCTTTTCATAATTTTTATTCCTTCCTCCACCTGTAGCCGGTCCCCCAAACCGTCTCAATAAATAATCCATCCGAATCTTTATCCTCAATTTTAACCCTTAGTCTTCTAATATTTACATCCACTATTTTGTGATCCCCTACAAAATCATTGCCCCAAACGATATCTAAAAGCTCATTTCGTGAAAAAGCTCTGCCTGGATTCTCTATAAAAAGCTTTAAAAGATGGAATTCTGTTGGAGTAAGTGAAAGTTCTACATTATTCTTAGATACTTTCAGTGAATAAGGATCTATAACAAATGGTCCATATATCAAGTTTTCACTTTGCACCTGATCAGCCTTATCTCTCACTCTTCTAAGCAAGGACTTGGCACGAAGAATTAATTCCATAGGATTAAAAGGCTTAACAACATAATCATCTGCTCCCATTTCCAACCCTTGGATTTTGTCTATATCCTGACCTTTTGCTGTCAACATAATAATACCAATATCTGAAAGCTCTTTTCTTAATGTTTCACATACTTGAAAACCATCGATCCCTGGCAGCATCACATCTAATATCACAATATCAGGATGTTCTATTCTAGCTTTAGATATCCCTTCCTCGCCGGATCCAGCTTCTATTACTAAAAAATTGTGCATTTTAAAATTGATGTTTAGAAAGCCTCTAATACTTTCCTCATCTTCAATAATTAACACTTTATGCATAACTTTTTTTCCTCCAACAATCTCTCTCTATTATCCTTACTTTAAGCTCATATTTTAAACTTTATTGTTTGTATTCGCATTTTGGAGGGGGTGCCTCGAAAACAAACTATATAAGAACTTTAAATACTTACTGAAAAAGCATCATTCTATGAAAAACCTTTTCTAAATTTCTATCTCCAAATCCATAATCTCAATTATACAGATTTAAACAAACAGATTGGTTACAAAACTATTAAAATAATTGTTTGGTGTCAGGCACCGCTTGTGGACTTTTCGCTTATTTTTCCACCTCATGTGGACACTTTTTGGGTTATGATGGAAAACTATTCCTTTTTGTCCACCATGGATGGAAAATAACATAAAATGTCCATGAACGGTGCCTGACACCAAAAAGCGACGGGTTCTCCCAGTCGCTTTTTAGATTGCAATATTAATTTTTACGGCTTGTGTAAATATGAATAGCGTCTCTTAAGAATTCTGCCAATCCTGGCTGCTTGACATCATAATACGCTTTGAATCTTTCATCATCCACATACATTTGAGCAATTCCTGCATGGGCATCTTTATTATATTCACTCCAATAAAAGGTAAGCCATTGTTTGTGTAAATCAGCTGCTTTTTGGGCTAGATCACTTGCGGGATCACCAGTTGCAAAGGCTAGCGCAAGTGTTTCTTTCACCTCATTCTCAAGTTTAGTGACTTCCTCGTATTGCTCCTGAGTCATGTTCATTAGTTTCGCATTCGATTGATCAATTGTTTTGTTACCATACTTTTTACGGATTTCTTCCCCATATTTTTTTTCGTTATCATCGATCATTTTTTGCTTGAACCCTTCAAACTTTTCTTTATCAGTCATATTTATACTCCCTTCTCTCATTGCGAGTGTCTTATCTACATTTGCAATTAACAATTCTAATTGTTCTCTTTTTTCAAGGAGTTTTTCACGATGTTCTCTAAGTGCCTTCGTACCATCAAAGGAAGGAGATGTTACAATCCTCTTTATACTGTCTAAGCTGACACCTAATTCTCTGTAGAAAAGAATTTGCTGTAACTTATCTACTTCCTCTTGACCATATATCCGATAGCCTGATGAATTGATTCTTGCCGGCTTAAGAATCCCAATTTCATCATAATATCGAAGCGTTCTGGTACTAATCCCCGCTAATCTACCAAGCTTTTGCACTGTGTATTCCATGTGATCCCCTCCTTAAAATTACGATACACCTTTACGTTACGTTAATGTCAAACACTATTTCAAATATATTTTTAAAAGCTCTATCTCACTCACAAAATTATTCAATTTTTATCCAACAATACATAATCTTCTCGGACTAGGGAATATTACCACGTATTAACTAAAGATGGTGAAAATGTTATGAACGAAAAGGATACTATTACAATTTTCCATTTATCATTATTTGCTATTACAGCAATTGGCTTATATAACCATGTCATCATTATTTCTCAAATATTACAAATGGCTGGTAGAGATGCGTGGATATCAGTATTAATTGGTTTAGGATTTATTTTTGCTTGGCTCCCAATCTTCATCTTTATTCGAAAAGAGACAAAGCAACAGCATGTTTTTCAATGGATAAAGAAGCATCTGGGAACCTTTTATTATTCAATTGTCCTCTTTCTTACAATGTTATATTTAGTTTCCATTCTATTCATCACAATTAAAGAAACCATTGTGTGGACGAATATTACTTATCTACAAGAAACCTCACCCTTTATTTTGTCAACTGTTCTAGTATCAATTTGTGTTTTTGCTGCTTTAACAAGTTTACGAACGATCGCAATCACAAATTTTTTTATTCTCCCGTTTATCATAGTATTTGGTTTTTTTGTTAGTTTCGTTAATTTTCAAGTAAAAGATTTTTCCCTGATTCAGCCCGTTTTAGAGCATGGATTGGAAGGTCCATTAAAAGGGGCTATCTATCCCGTTTCTGGTTTTCTAGAGCTGATTATGGTAATTATGCTGCAAAATAAATTAGAATCGACTTTTCGCTTGAAGCATCTTTATATTATTGTCTTCCTATTAGCTTGGTTAACTACAGGGCCATTAATTGGTTCCATTATTGAATTTGGGCCGAAAGAGGCTGCTAATCAGAGATTTGCTGCATATGAACAATGGGGACTTGCTTCATTAGGAATATTTATTGAACATCTGGATGTTTTATCGATTTATCAATGGATGAGTGGCGCATTTATCCGCTTATCATTATTGCTATTTGTCGTTCCTCATATCTTTAATGTACAAAAGCAAATGACTAAAGTATTTATCATAGGCCTACTCGGACTCAGCGCAATTATTTTTACTCTCTTACCAATCGGTGATATTCAATATTACCAATATCTTAAAAATATTATTATTCCATTTTCCATTGGGTTAAATATTTTAATCATCATATTCATTGTCTTGGGAATCCTTATTTATAAAATAAAGAAAAAGGTGGTAAAAAATGAAAAGGTGGCAAAAAGCTAAACAAGAAAATACCGCCAATCCGCCCATCATTTTTAGTGAAGATCTCATAAAAGGATTATTTGAAAAAAATTCAGATGTACAGTTTGAAACTTTTCATTTCGGGAGGAGCCCATCATTTAAAGTTCTTTTTACTTATTGTGAAGGAATGGTAAACACTGAGGGACTATCTCATTTTGCTACTCATAGATTAAATGAGTTTTTCATCGATAAAGACCTTGAAGATGTAACAGAAGATACGATCAGTAAGAACTTATTTCTTCCTTCCATAAAATGGATTAACGATAAAGACCAACTGATCTCAGATATTTTTACAGGTAGAGTGGCTATCTTTATTGAAGGATACCCATTTTTATTTTCAATTGATTTAATTAAAAGGCCGCAGCGTCAGCCTGAAGAAACGAATATGGAGATGTCTGTTAAAGGACCTCGGGATAATCTTATTGAAGATATTTCGATAAATATGGCATTAATTCGCAAAAGATTACCTACCAATTCTCTTTGTTCAGAAAAACTAGTCATTGGTAAGCGTTCAAGAACAAATGTCTGCGTTGTATACATAAAAGATGTTGCCAATCCAACGATTTTACAAGCATTAATCAAGAAATTAAAGGCAATTGATATCGAAGGCATTATCAATGGTACTCAACTAATGGAATTAGTATTTCCGAAATCGTTACTATTTCCATACCATGATTATAGTGCACGTCCAGATTACATCGTAAGATCCTTGCTGAGTGGAAGAATCGTGATCTTAATCGATGGCATTCCTTATTCAATTATTACTCCAGTTAATTTATTTCTATTATTAAAAAGTGCGGAGGATTTTGAATATGCCTTCTTATATAACAGTTTAGAAAGGCTAATGCGCATTACTGGACTTTTGGTTGCAGGCTTTCTCCCAGCATTTTGGGTAGCACTTACCTTATTTCACCAAGATCAAATTCCTTTGCCGCTCTTGGCTACTATTATTGAATCAAGAAAGGGTGTCCCAATGCCTGCCTTCTTGGAAGCGATCATTATGCTTGTATTATTTGAATTATTTCGTGAGGCTGGGCTTAGGCTCCCAGCTGCAATCGGCCAAACATTAAGTGTTGTTGGCGGTCTGATTATTGGGGATGCAGCTATTTCTGCCGGTATTACAAGCCCGTCTATGCTTGTCGTCGTTGCCGCCTCATCAGTTGCAACCTTTACTTTAGTCAATCAATCATTAATTGGAACCATTACTATTATTCGTGTGGGTGTGCTAATCTTCTCTTCATTTTTTGGATTTTTCGGATTTTTCTTATCCTTATTTTTAATTGTTCTAATGGTAGCTAATATTCGAATATTTGGTGTACCTTATATGGAATTAGCTACAAAAATTAGTATCTCTAACATCCTTAAGGCAACGTTTCGTCTTCCAGCATCACTTTATAAGACTAGACCTCCTATGTTTGATTCAAAGGATAAGACGAGAATGGGGGATGATGATCAATCATGAATAGCCATTTTCTGTTTCGTTTTAAAAGGAAAAACGTAATACTTCTGTTGATTTTTCTTGTTACAATTCAGCTTTTACATGGTTGTTCTGATGCGATAGATCCTGAAAGATTATCGTATGCTTACGGAATTGGAGTTGATTACCAAGACAATGAATACATTATTTATGTCCAGCTTATTAATCTTTCCTTATTAGCGAAAACAAATGGACCTACAAGCAATGAAAACCAGTTGATAATTGGACAAGCAAAAGGGAAAAATGTAGAAGCTGCTTTTTTTAACTTATATCACTCCTCTCAAAGACATATTTATTGGGGAAAACTATCATTCTTTATTGTAACTGAGAATCTTTTAAAGACAGAAGGGATTAGATCTGTAGTTGATATATTTAACCGATTTCCAGATATTCGTTATCAAACGAATATTTTCTCTACTACTGATTCATTATCTGAAATTTTGTCTGCAACCCCGACGGTATATATGTCTGCTGCCTTATCAAAACTCGGCGATCCAGAAAATACGTTTAAACAAAGCTCACATATACAGCCATTAGATTTAAGGAAGCTCATACTTTCAATGGATGAACCAAACTACCAAGCTTTTATCCCTCATATAAACTTAAATAAAAGCGCTTGGAAATCAGATCAAAAAGAGCAACCAACATTTGATTTAAGTGGAGTTTCCATCTATGATAAAAACAAAAAGTTTTTAGGAATTATTAGTGGAAAAGACATTGATGGATATAGGTGGTTATCTAAAAAGTTTGAGAGGAGTCCCTTATTTATTCATGAAAAGGGAAGACCTATTGCTTCTATTGTCATAAACAAAGCGATATTCAAAATTAAACCTATCAAGAAGAAAACAAAATATATTTACCAGATTAGTGTCAAAGCATCAGCAACCCTTTCTGAAATAGATAAAATTATGGACATTTCTAAACTAAAAAATCTAGCTGAAAAAAATATGAAGCAAGAAATTGTTCGTACCTATAAAAAAAGCTTAGAGCAAGGCTCCGATATTTTTCAACTTTCCCATCACTTATATCGAAAAGATGTAAAGGCGTGGAAAAAAATATCAACCAACGGAACAGTCCCCTTAAATGAAGACTCGATACAACTTAATATTAAAATAAAAATAAAAAATACAGGTACAAAACGAGGAAATGTAAGCTTTTAAAAATGGTGTCAGGCACCACTTGTGGACTTTCCGCTTATTTTTCCACCTCATATGGACACTTCCTGTGTTCTGATGGAAAACTATCCCTTTTTGTCCGCCATGGATGGAAAAAACATAAAATGTCCACGAACGGTGCCTGACACCAGTTTATGTCTGATTGCTCCATTTAAAGATTTTGTTTAAAAAGTTATAAATCGCTTTCGATTCTTTAGTCATTAATGGACCTAATATGGCTAGTATGAGGACATAAAGGGCAGTAAATGGTTTTAATATTGGCATTAATCCGCCTGCTAATCCTAAATTAGCAACAATGATGGAAAACTCACCTCTTGAAACGATAGTCAGTCCTATATTTGCAGAGGCTTTATGTGATAATCCAGCTTTCCTGCCCGAAATCATGCCAGCGATAAAATTACCGATTATCGTAACAACAACAGCACCTAAAGCAATCCAAATAGCACCGCCAAGTGAAAATGGATCAATGGTTAATCCGAAGCTAAAGAAGAAGATAGCACCAAAGAAATCTCTAAAAGGAACAACCAAATGCTCGATTCGTTCTCGGTGTTCAGTTTCTGAAAAAACAAGACCTAATAACAAGGCACCGATTGCTTCAGCAACGTGGATTGTTTCTGAAAAACCTGCGACAAAGAATAATGAGGCAAAAATAACAAGAATAAAAATTTCATTTGAACGGATATTGAGGAGCTTATTTAAAAGTGGTGCTCCTTTTCGAGCAATAATAAAAAATAAAATCATATATCCGAGGCAAATGAGTACGGATCCGATTGTGCCCAGTATAGATGTAGAATCTCCTAATAGTAACCCAGACATTACGGATAAAAAAACAGCGAGGAATATGTCATCGAACAAAATAATTCCTAAGATTAGCTCAGTCTCTGAATTGGCTGTTCTCTTTAAATCAACGAGAACTTTCGCTACAATCGCACTTGAAGAAACGCTTAGCAGTCCAGCGATAATAAGAGTTTCTAAAAATGGGAATCCGACTAAAAATCCATAGAGCAATCCTAATATAAAATTCATAGAAACATAGATTGAACCGCCAATTACAATAGAGCGACCAGAACGAATTAATTTTCCTACAGAGAATTCAAGTCCAAGATAAAAGAGTAAAAAGAGGACACCTATCCGGCCTAAAAAAGCGATAATCTCAGAGCTTTCGATAAATTTGAAGCTAATAACTCCAATCGTTGGAGCGTGTGGGCCTACTAACATTCCTAATAAAATCAAAAACGGTATAATTGAAAACCTCAATTTACCTGCTAAAATAGCGGCTAAAGCAACTAACAATAATGCAGTTCCAACTTCTAAAACTAAGTGATTCATCTACTATCACCTCGCATTGGACAACACTTCGCTTATTAACTTTTTCAACTCTTTTCTTTCACCTGAAAGAACGAGTGTATCCCCTTCATCAATCACAGATTCAGGGCCAGGATTTAGCAGCTTCTTCATATTTCTTTTTAATATAGCAATAACAGTCACATTATATTTTTTTCTAATGCCTAATGCTCCGATCGTTTGTCGAATGGCAGGTGCAGATGGTTCTACTTTAAACCACTCAATTACTAATCCATCAAAAGCCATCTCAATCGTCTCTAAAGCTTGTGGTTTGTAGATCATCCCGCCTAATATAGCTGCTAGATTCCTTGCTTCAGAATCATTTAAAGTTACATTCGAAATGCTTTCTTCATGATTATTTTCATCATAATAGTACATTTCTCTCCGACCATCATCATGAATGATAATCACAATTTTTTCATCATTTCTAGTTACTATCTCAAATTTTCTTCCAATTCCCGGCAGTTCACTCTCCCTAATATTCAAGGTAATTCCTCCCTTATATGTTTGTAACAGATTAAGGGATTAGATGCTCATAGGTTCACATCAATTTCTGTTTGAATCATTTCGT
Organism: Heyndrickxia sp. NPDC080065; assembly: GCF_050281185.1. Taxonomy (NCBI): domain Bacteria; kingdom Bacillati; phylum Bacillota; class Bacilli; order Caryophanales; family Bacillaceae; genus Heyndrickxia; species Heyndrickxia sp. NPDC080065. The sequence continues at coordinate 441,906 of NZ_JBNNWS010000001.1, forward strand.
CTTTTCCAATTCCAAGATATTTGCGCGTTTCAGAAGGAGTAGAATGGTGAAACAACTTTTGAAGCAGAGAAATAGCTACACCTCGTTTATATGCATGATAGCCAAAAGTTTTTCGCATTGAATTGGTTCCAATCTTCCCTTGGATACCAACTGCCACTGCAGCATCATGAATAATTCGATAGGCTTGCTGTCGTGTAATAGGCTTTTTTGTTTTAGCAGATTGAAATAAATAGGCTTCCCTTTCTAACTGTTTCGTGTGGATGTAGTGTAGAAGGGCATTCTTTACATTAGCATTGAGATAGACTTCTTTATCAGAGCAGACATAAAAATTCTCAATCTGGTCATCGTCATCCAATACGTCTTCCACCTTTATTTCCAGTATTTCAGTAATTTTTAAGCCTGTATTTATTCCAAAAACAAAAAGGACATAATCTCGTTCTGAATGCTTTTTTAAATATCTTTTCATTGCGTTGATTTGTTTAATATCCCTAAGAGCCTCAACATATTCCATTAAAAAAATCTCCTTAATCAATGTTACTTAATCATATTATATCATAGTGTTATGTAATATTATAATAATATTTTTTGACAATTCTGTTTCAATTACAATAATCATTTTTTATTTTTCAAAAGGCTATTTTCGCAGAGAATGTTGCTTTTCGGAAAGGATTTTCAGTCTAGAATAATTTTTGGGACGTGCTCTTTTCCTATATAATAAAGTCTTTCATTCAAACGGGAAGATAAATTAGTATCGTAAAAATCCTAATACCGATTTTTACTTAATTTAAAAACAACAATGTTTGCGAAAAGAGCCTTTCAAAAAGTCCTTTGAAACTTTATTCGCTTTTCGCTAGTATTAGATATAAAATATAAACAAATTCAACCATTTCCATACGAAGGAGCGAACCCTATTGAATATCCGTGAATGTGAACTCCCAGGAATCGGAAAGAAGTTTGAAATGACAACAAAGGAACAGGACAAAATTGCTGTTGTTGTCCACAACGATGGGCGAAGAGAGATGTATCATTTTGACTCAAAAAATGATGAGGAATGTGATTTTAGTATCACTTTAAATGATGAAGAGGCTAGACAATTATCCGCCATTCTAGGTGGAATCATTTATAAACCACGGGAGATAGAAAAAGTCGAAGTAGCTTTTGACGAATTAGTTTTCGAATGGTACAAGGTTGACTCAGGTGCCAGCATCATCGATAAATCTATTGGAGAACTAAATATAAGACAAAATTACGGTGTGAGCATTATTGCTATTATTAGACAAAATCATGAAAAACTTTTAAATCCCAGAGCAGATATAATAGTAAGAAAAGGGGATACACTTGTCATCTCTGGAGAAAGGAATGACATACAGACAATCATTACTAAGCTATTAAGCTAACAAAAACGGTGTCAGGCACCGCTTATGGACTTTTCGCTTATTTTTCCACCCCATGTGGACACTCCCTATGTTCTTATGGAAAACTATTCCTTTTTGTCCACCGTGGATGGAAAAAAACATTAAATGTCCACGGACGGTGCCTGACACCGCAAAAATGCTGCCTCATTCAAGGCAGCATTTTGTGTTATTTATATTGTGCTTGATATTGCTTTAATTCTTTCTCTGAGCAGTAAACAAAGTGACCGGGTACAACTTCACGCATTTTTACTTCTTCACCTTGTGCGTATTGATGCATATTGGGATCATACGTTTTCCGTACACGAGTACGCTCGTAATCTGGATCTGGAAGAGGGATCGCAGATAGTAATGATTGTGTATACGGATGTAATGGATTGTTGTATAAATCATCAGCTGGCGCCAGCTCCACTAATTTTCCAAAATACATGACCCCAATACGATCACTAATATATTTAACCATTGATAAATCATGAGCGATAAATAAATAGGTTAAGCCTTTTTCCTTCTGAAGCTTTTTCATTAAATTAACAACCTGAGCTTGAATGGAAACATCCAGAGCTGAGATTGGCTCATCGGCAATAATGAATTCAGGTTTTACAGCGAGTGCTCGAGCTATTCCGATTCTTTGTCTTTGCCCACCAGAAAATTCATGTGGATAACGGTTTGCATGCTCTCGGTTTAACCCAACTGTTTCAAGGAGGTTCTCAACCATTTCCATTCTCTCTTTCGGCGATTTGGCTAAACCATGAATATCAATTCCTTCAGCAATAATATCTGCAACCTTAGTACGCGGGTTCAATGATGCATATGGATCCTGAAAGATCATTTGCATTTTTTGGTGGAATTTCTTCAATTCAGCTTTAGACTTTTTTGCATGAACATTTTCGCCTTGATATAGCACTTCACCGTCTGTAGCGTTATATAATCGAATAATCGTACGACCTGTCGTTGACTTCCCACATCCTGATTCACCTACGAGACCCAGTGTTTCACCTTTATAGATATCAAAGGAAATATCATCTATCGCACGCACTTCGTTTGATGTTCCTTTATTAAAGTATTGTTTTAAATTTTTAATCTCTAATAGTTTTTCTGCCATTGTTATTTCGCCTCCTTATTCGGAGCAGCATGTTTATTAGCATTAAATTTATGCATTCTTTTCTTAACCGCCTCAGGTGGTTCCACTTTCGGTGCGTCTGGATGAAGCAGCCATGTCGCAGCATAATGTGTTTCCGAAACTTTAAACATTGGCGGTTCCTTTTCATAATCTATTTTCAACGCATAAGGGTTACGTGGAGCAAATGCATCTCCCTTAGGCGGATTTAACAAGTCCGGAGGTGTTCCTGGTATCGCATATAATTCTTCTTCCGTTGCATCGAGACTAGGCATAGAACTGATTAAGCCCCATGTATATGGATGCTTTGGATTGTAAAAAATTTCATCGACCGTTCCTACTTCAACAATTTTTCCGCCGTACATCACCGCTACACGATCTGCTACATTAGCAACAACACCTAAATCATGCGTAATAAAAATAATGGATGTATCAACTTTCTTTTGCAGTTCTTTCATTAAATCAAGTATCTGTCCTTGAATCGTTACATCTAGAGCAGTCGTTGGTTCATCGGCAATTAACACTTTCGGATTACAAGCTAATGCAATCGCAATAACAACACGTTGTCTCATCCCGCCAGAAAATTGATGTGGATATTGTTTCATCCGAGATTCCGGTTTTGGAATACCTACTAACTTTAATAAGTTAATAGCACGCTTTCTTGCTTCTTCTTTTCCAAGATTTTGGTGCTTTAAAAGTGGTTCCATAATTTGTTTTCCGATTGTCATTGTTGGGTTCAATGATGTCATCGGATCTTGGAAGATCATCGAAATATCTTTCCCACGAATTTTTTGCATTTGTTTTTCTGAAGCTTTTGTAATATCTATTCCATTAAAAAGAATTTGCCCAGATTTAATTTCTGAATTACTAGTCGGCAATAATCTCATAATAGATTTCGTTGTTACCGATTTTCCTGAACCTGATTCCCCTACAATCGCTAGTGTTTCCCCCTCATATAAATCAAAGTTAACACCGCGAATGGCTTGTACTTCTCCAGCAAATGTATGAAAGGAAATATTAAGATCCTTCACTTCTAACATCTTTTTCATGTTCTTCACCTCACTTTTTAATCACGCATTTTCGGATCAAATGCATCACGAAGTCCGTCTCCAATTAAATTACATGAAACTAAAATAATACAGATAACAAGACAAGGAATAACCATTAAATGAGGTAAAAACTGGAATGTTTTATATCCATCTTCAATTAATGTCCCTAAAGATGCATCTGGCGCTTGTAAACCAATTCCGATGAAGCTTAGAAATGCTTCAAAAAAGATCGCACTAGGAATCGTAAACATTGTGTTGATAATGATTACCCCTGATAAGTTTGGCAATAAATGTTTAAATAAAATCCTAGTATTAGATGCCCCTAAAGTTTTAGAAGCCATGACATACTCTTGACTTTTTAGCTTTAATACCTGTCCACGTACGACGCGAGCCATCCCAATCCATCCCGTGATAACCATAGCGATGGTAATCGATAGAATTCCCGGTTTCATGATTAATAACATGAGAATAACTACAATTAAATTTGGTATTCCAGAGATGACCTCTAATATACGTTGCATGATATTGTCCACTTGTCCGCCTTTATATCCAGAAATTAATCCGTATGTTACTCCAATGATCATATCAATGATCGCTGCTAAAAAGGCGATATATAAGGAAACCCTCGTTCCAAGCCAAACCCTTGAAAATAAATCACGACCAAGTCCATCTGTACCAAACCAATAATAATCTTTTATATGCTGTTCTTTATAAACATTGGTTTCCACGCCACCAATTTTTTGGCTTCCATCGAAAATCCCCAATTTCTCTAGCCCAGGAATTCTTGGAGGAAGATTAGCCCTTGATGTATTTTGAAAAGTTGGGCTGTAATGTGATAGGTGTGGACCAATAATCGCCATTATAATAATCAATACTAAAAGGACTAAACTTATAATCGCCCCTTTATTCTTTCTAACCCGAAGCCATGCATCTTTCGCAAAAGAAAGCTGTGGTTTTGATATAACCTCACTTTCACCATGATTCATTGGAGCGGGTTCAAACTGTTCTTTTGGAATTTTTTCCACAATCTCTGTCATCATTTTTTCCCTCCCGCTACACGAATTCTTGGATCAATAATTCCATAAAGAATATCTACGATTAAAATAATTACTGTTAATAGAAAAGCAAAGAAAATCGTAGTCCCCATAATAATCGGGAAGTCATTAGTTGTTATTGATTTAACAAACTGCTCACCAATTCCAGGAATCGCGAAGATTTGTTCAACGACCATCGAACCTGTCATTAAACTTACTGCCATAGGTCCTAATACCGTGATTAACGGAATTAGTGCATTTCTGACAGCATGTTTAAAAGATATTTCCATTCTTGAATTCCCTTTTGCTTTTGCTAGTGTAATATAATCTGAACTTAGTACCTCGATCAGCTCTGTCCTCATAAAACGAGCAGCTGTTGCGATAGGGAAAATAGCCAATGCAATGGTAGGCAATATAGATGAGGCAAAACTATCCCATGAGGCAACTGGAAGCCATTGTAATTTCACCCCAATGATATATTGTAGTAAGGCAGCAAATACGAATGAAGGAATCGATTTTCCTAATACCGCTAGAAAAGTACTTCCATAATCAATCCACGTATTTTGAAACATTGCTGCTAGTACTCCTAACAGGATTCCAATAATCGTACCTACAAACATTGCTTGAAATCCTAATTGAAGAGATGGCCCCATTCGATTGATTAATAATTTTGTAACTGGCTGATTATCAAATTGAAATGACACGCCTAAGTCACCTTTTAAAATATTCACCATATACTTTCCGTATTGAACCGGAATTGGGTCATTTAAACCGTATTTTTCTTCCAGAATGATTTTCTGTTCATCAGATAACTTCTCTTCCGCTCGAAACGGCGTACCAGGCAAAAATTTCATCAAGAAAAAGGTAAATGATGAAATAATAAATAACGTGATAATTAAATACATTATCCGTTTTGAAATATATTTCGCCATTCAATCCGCCTCCTAATCACAAATAATTTTAAATTTTCTACCATAATGTATAAAAGGAGAAAGAGAGTATTCTTATTTAAAAAATACTCTCTTTTTTTGGTAGACTATCTTTTTATTGAATGACCTTATTTTTGAATATAAGTGTTTTTCAATGTATAGTCAGGCCCAAATAAATGCTCTTCAAAATTTTTCACGTAAGGTTTTGTTAAAGTTAAGTGACCTCTTTGATAAATTGGCGCAATAACTGCATCTTCTTGAATTAAAATCTTTTCAGCCTCTAATTCTGCTGCCCAATGTTTTGCAGGGTCATTTGCATATTTCACTTTTGCATCATCGATCAATTGGTCATATTTTTTATTGGAGTAGCCAGTTTTATTGTTACCGCCATTAGTAACAAATAGATCAAGGTATGTCATTGCATCTAGGTAATCTGCTCCCCAACCAGCCATTTGAATATCATAATCTTGTTTGTCTTGTTTTTGAAGACGGATTTTAAATGGAACATTTGTTAAATTTAAAGTCAAACCAGGTAAATTTCTTTTCAATTGATCTTGGAAGAATTCACTTGACTTTTTCGCATTTTCAGTATCATCACTTAATAATTCAAGAGTTAAGCTTTTCACACCTAATTCTTTTAATCCTTTTTCCCAATACTCTTTTGCTTTTGCTGGATCATAAGTTAGTAAGTCTCCACTTACATCACGGAAATCCTTTCCGCTAGCAGGATCTTTTGCAACACCCTTTGGAACTAAACCATTGCTTGGGAATGATCCATTAGCTAAAACTGTGTCAGTATAAGCTTTTTTGTCAAAGGCCATTGCAAGTCCTTTACGAATATTTTCATTCGCTAAAGGAGTTTTCTTTCCATCACGCACTTGGTTAAATTTCAAATACCAAGAGCTTGATTCAGTGCTTTTCACTGCATCTTTATCATTTTGATATTGTTTTGCATATTCAGCACTTAAACGTGCTGTTTGGTCAACTTTACCAGTTTGGTATAAGTTAAGCGCTGTATTTGGTGTTTTTGCCACTTGTACATTTACTTCGTTTAATTTCACATTCGCTTTATCATAATAATTATCATTTTTCACATATTTCCAAGTTAAGCCTGTTCCATCCCAATTTGTTAATTTAAATGGACCATTTGCTAACATGTTGTCACTATTTGTTCCGAATTTATCGCCTTTTTCTTTCACGAATTTTTCGTTAAGCGGAAGAAAAGTACCAAATGCTAATAAAGAATCAAGATACGGAACAGGATGTTCTAATGTTACTTCTAATGTGTAATCATCAACTGCTTTTGCACCTAGATCTTCAGGTTTTGCTTTTCCATTCATGATTGCGGTTGCATTTTTGATTACATCTGAAAACATGTAAGCATATTGTGCACCAGTTTTAGGATCTACAGCTCTTTGCCAAGAGAAAACAAAGTCTTTCGCTGTTACAGGGTCACCATTAGACCATTTTGCATCCTTCCGTAATTTAAATGTATATACAATACCATCTTTACTTACATCTGGTTGTCCATCTGCAATTGCAGGAACAGGTACATCTTTATCATTTAATGTATAAAGACCTTCCATAGTTTGTCCAAATACAATGAAGCTTGCAGAATCTGTTGCTAAAGTTGGATCTCCAGTTGGAATTTCCGCAGTTTCGAGCATATTAAAAACTTGTTCGTTTTTAGCATTGCCTTTGCTTGAAGCTCCTTTATCAGTGCTTGTACCACAAGCAGATAGGGCTAATGAAAGCGATAAGGCAATTGCAGTAAATAGATAAAATTTCGACTTTTTCATATACTTACCACCCTTATTTTTTTTTAGAAAAAGAATTTTTAGAAAAGCTTTTCTTTTAACATTATAATAATATTTTTTTAATTTGTACATTATTTTAATAAACCATTTTTTTCTTATTAATGACTTAATTTTGGACAAAATTACATTATTTCTCTGTTTCACACTATTCTGAAATAGGTATTGATTCTAAAATAACCATAAATTATAATATATTAAAATAATTTCTAACTTGCATAAAAATATCCACGAATAATATTATTCGCAATAAACTAAAACTATTTATTTATGTTTTAAACTGCTATATAATTTTTCTTACATGTTTATAGGGGCTGATGATATGTTTAAGAAATATACAATATGGTTTATTGCTTCCCAAATATTTGTTTTTTTATTATCGTTTATTGTTTATCACTCCATTGATCTTTTATCATATATTAATGTTTCTTTTGTAGTAGGTTTTCTTTTACTATTGCTATCCTTAACAGGGTATATTATTAATCGAGGATTTTTCGATATCGTTTTTTCTAGTTTTCAGAACATTTTTAGCCGTATGACTGATAGCGACCGACGGAAATTATCAGAGTTGATTCCTTTGAAGTATCACTTACCCTTTTTTACAGCAATTTTTATGTTGTTGGTCATGTTTTGCGCGTTGCTTGGTTATTATTTTTAACGTTGAAATAGATTGTCCTAAAACACTTCTAAAACAAAAAACTCATCCGAAGATAAACTTCGGATGAGCTTTTTTCTTTTTTCATATCAATTTGTTCGCAATTTAAATTATTAACCTAATTCATGACCTGTAACAATAATATAACCGACCAAGAAAACATTTAATACGATGATGACACCTGTACAAATCCATGCTAGAACTTTTATCCACGTGCGATTTGCAAACTCTCCCATTTTCTTTTTGTCACTTGTAAATACTACAAGCGGAACGACCGCAAATGGAAGCTGCAAGCTTAGTATAACCTGACTCCATAAAAGCAGTTCACCTGTTCCTCTTGAACCTGCTATCCAAGTAACAATAAATGCTGGTACAACGGCAATTAATCGAGTAATGAGACGGCGAAGCCATGGCGCTATTCTTAAGTTCATAAATCCTTCCATAACGATTTGCCCTGCCAAAGTTCCAGTAATCGTAGAGTTTTGACCAGAAGCAAGTAACGCAACAGCAAATAATGTACTTGCAATCCCTACGCCTACAGTCGGGCTTAACATCTCATAAGCACCTTCAATTTCAGATACATCCAAACCTGTACCATGAAAGGCAGCCGCACCGAGAATTAATATGGCGGAGTTAATTAGGAATGCAACAGTTAATGAAAGAGCTGAATCCCATAAAGAAAATTTAAGTGCCTCTTTCTTTCCTTTCTTATCTCTCTTATATTGCCGCGTTTGTACGATGGATGAGTGTAAATATAGATTATGCGGCATAACAGTTGCCCCTAAAATACCTAAAGAAATAAACAACATTTCTGGATTTGTTACAATTTCAGCCTTAGGAACATAGCCTCCTAATAAAGCCGATATTTCCGGTTTGGAAACAATTACTTCAAAGGCAAAAACAACAAAAATTGTCGTCATCAATACGATTACTATCGATTCGATAATTCTGAATCCTTTTTGTTGAAGTACTAACAACAGCAGTACATCAAGGGTTGTAATTAAGATTCCGAGTAATAACGGAATACCAAATAATAAGTTCAATGCGATAGCCGATCCAATGACCTCTGCCAAATCAGTGGCAATGATAGCAAGTTCGGATAAAATCCAAAGGCAAAATGCTGTTTTCTTCCCTGTTGCATCTCTTGTGGCTTGTGCCAGATCTCTCCCTGTCACAACTCCAAGTTTTGCTGATAAAGCTTGAAGCAAAATAGCTATTAAATTGGAAATTAAAATAACAGACAATAACGTATAACCGAAACGTGCGCCACCAGCAATGGAAGTAGCCCAGTTACCCGGATCAACATAACCAACAGCAACCAATGATCCTGGTCCGACGAAAGCAAGAAATTTCCGCCAAGTGCTTGCATTGTTTGGAATTTTAACGGTGTTATTCACTTCTTCCAAACTCACATTTGAACTTGGCCTTAGCCATCCACGAGCTTCATTTGTTCGTTCAACTTGAGTATTCATAATAAAGCCTCCTAACAATTGTACAAGAGAAATTTATTTTCCTTAGTGCAAAAAATGAGTTAAAAAAAGTAAATGTTATTTGTATGTAATGATAATATCACGGTTTTTTTTCCTTGTAAACAACTTTTTCCTTTATACAACTTTTTAACAATAAGTAAAAATACTACCCAATATATTGCAGTATCTGAAAGATCAAAAATGTTCAATAGGTATCTAACAATCGGTTTTTAACATTATATTTTGCCTGTTGATAAAAGGTGTTTGTCTTCAATAAATTGTTGATATTACATCAACAGTTTATTACTAATTCACCTCAAAAATGTTCAAATGATGTACTAAGCGTTAAGATTTTTTCTAATCTTTTAATGTAATGATCTTATGAAAAAATATTCGAACAAGCGAGAACTGTCCCAATGATTTTCGTTTTTGACTTAAGAATGATCTATGTCCCCTCATAAAAAATTAGAGTGCAAAATCCAGATGGATTTCACACCCTAAAGAAAATGATTAATTATTGTTCCTTATTTTCTCAACTTCATCTGCTACGAACTGTACTGATGTTCCGACAATGACTTGAATACTGTTTGGTCCAACAATTTTAATTCCTGGTACACCTGTGGATTTAATTTTATTTTGATCGACTGCCTTCATATCTTTCACTTCTACTCTTAAACGAGTAATACAGTTATCAACAGAAGTCACATTCGCGTCTCCGCCTAATCCTTCATAGATTTTAGCTGCCATTCTAGCAAATTTACTTTTTCCATCAATAGCATTTTCCGCTCCACCCGCATCCAACTCATCATCATCTCCCCTACCAGGAGTAGCCAAATTAAATTTCACAATAATAAATCGGAATAAGAAGTAGTAAATAACCGCAAACACAAGTCCTTGAACAATTAACATATATGGTTTATTTGCGATTGGTATTTTTAAACTTAAGAAAAAGTCAATGAATCCAGCACTAAAGCCAAAGCCAGCGGTCCAGTGGAATAGAGCTGCAATTGTTAACGAGAGACCTGTCAAGAATGCGTGCACTAAATATAGTGCTGGTGCCGCAAACATGAAAGCAAATTCTATTGGTTCAGTTACCCCTGTAAAAAATGCCGCGAAACCGGCAGCCAACATCAATGCTGCAACTTGTTTTTTCTGCTTTGTTTTTGCCGTATGATACATTGCAAGCGCCGCAGCTGGCAAACCAAACATCATCACTGGGAAGAATCCAGCCTGATACATCCCCGTAATTCCTTTTGTCCCTTTACTTGCCCAGAAATTACGTATATCATCGATTCCAGCAACATCAAACCAGAATACAGAGTTTAATGCATGGTGCAATCCGGTTGGAATTAATAAACGATTAAAGAAGCCATAAATTCCTGCCCCTACCGGTCCTAATTTACTAATTGCTTCACCAAAAGAAACTAATCCGGTATACACTACAGGCCAAACAAAGAACAGAATAACAGATACGACTATCATCGAAACCGCTGTCATAATTGGAACGAGTCGTTTTCCACTAAAGAAGGCTAATGCATCTGGCAATTGAACCTTACTGAATCGATTGTACATATTCGATGCAACTAGACCGGATATAATACCAATGAAGGCATTCCCAATTTTTTCAAATGCAGGACTAACCGCTTCTACATCAATCCCCTTTAGCATTGCCACAGTATCAGTTGATAATAATGTAGTGACAACCAAATATGCTACTAACCCACTTAAGGCTGCTGCACCATCTTTCACTTTTGACATACCAAATGCTAACCCAACTGCAAATAAGACAGGTAAATTATCTAAAATAGATTTTCCCGCACTTATGAAAAAGGCTGCAACTGGATTGCCTCCGCCCCAGCCTTCATGGTCTATCCAATAACCAATCCCCATCAAAATCGCTGCGGCTGGTAATACCGCTACTGGGAGCATTAGAGATTTACCCATTCTTTGAAGATATTTCATCATTATAAACATTCCCCCCTATTAAACTTCCGAATAAAATTCATAATTTTCGGAATATTAAACTTACAACTCCACCTTGATTTCTGTTCTTTTGTAATTAATATCCAATTTCTCTTGGGGTTATCTGTCTAATCGTCAACCCCATAATACTGTAGCATTAAATAATGAGGAAAAATAAAATAGCAACACTAATAAAAACTATTACCAAAACACTTCTTTCACATATACCGCGGAAAGCTTGACTACAACTACATATACTTACAATTTCCCTTTGTTAGTCTCTCACCCCCTTTAAGTGTTACAACTATGACTTTCTTAATCTTTCAATATGAAGTGTTATGTATCCCAATTCATGATTCGGCAAAATAAATCCATATGTTGCAGATAATTTCTTTGAAACCTCTATAGCACAACCGTATGAAAGAGGAAACTTTTTTTTAATCATCCCCAGCATCTCATCATCCATTGTGTGAAGCTCATTTTGATTAATCCTTGTAAGAGCAAATCTTAGATGAGTAATCAACCGGTGGTATGATATATCATCTTCTTTTACGGTAATATTTAAAAAATCTGTTATTGTTTGAACAATATCTCTAATAATTGTTGTCTGTATCACTGTTTGACGCAGATTGCCTCCATGAACCTTCATCGTATGAATATGGAGTGCAATATATGCCGCTTCATCGACAGGTAATTCAATATTACATTTTTCTTTAATATGCCTGATAGCCCAGAGACCGATTTCAAATTCCTTCATATATAGAATCTTGATTTCATGTAGCAGCTTGTTTTTTAATTGAATGCCTTCCCTTTCCCTCTCGATAGCAAACGATAGATGATCAGTCAGAGCAATATGAATATGCTCATTAAGCTTTGTACCAATATATTCTTCAGCATAAGTAATAATTTCTTCAGAGATGATAAAATGTTCTTCCGGAATTCGATTCAGAAGCTGTTGAAGCTTTTCATTTTCCTTCATGACAAATAGCTTTTCAATTTTATTGATGTTCACCACATCATTTTTCTTTTTACCGAAAGCAATTCCTGCTCCAATTGCAATTCTTTCCTGCTGGTCATCTAATACGACTACAGCATTATTATTAAGAATCTTTGTTATTTTCATCAGAAGCATCTCCTCGTTTTTCACTATATAATCGTGTTCAAAAAGGGCGGACAAAAAGAGCCGAGAAGATCGTATAAGCGCGAGCCTCTGAGCACACAGAGCGTATGCTTTTAATACGTGAGGAGCGGAGCAGCAAACTGACGAATACATTCGACAGCTATTTTCCCGGACTTTTTGAAACCTTTATAAATACAGTGTATCACTTAGCAGAAGATGTCATAATAACTGTTTTTCCTTGAATGCCTTCCTTATCCCCTGTCATAATATACTGTTTATTTCCTTCAAGACTATTAGTAATCACAATTGGTGTGACAGTGCTTTTGGCATGTACTTGAATATAATCCCAATCAACTTCGATTAACAACTGCCCAGCAGAAACTTTGTCTCCATTATTAACTGCAACTTTAAAACCTTCTCCTTTTAAAGAAACGGTTTCCAAGCCAACATGAATAAGAATTTCAGATCCATCCTTAGCAAGAATCCCTACCGCATGCTTAGTAGGTGCTACTTGAATAATTGTCCCGTCAACAGGAGCGTGAATATTCCCCTTTGTAGGGATTACTGCAACTCCTTCCCCCATCATCTTTTGACTGAAAACGGGATCTGGAACCTCTTCAATCGGAATAATTTCCCCATTCACTGGTGCATATATTTGTAATTCTTCTTTTTCTTTTTCTTTTTTAAATAGATTGAATAGCATTCTAAAGACTCCTTTATGATTGTTACTATAATACTATTTCCTATAACTTATATACCTAATTTTTAGTTTTAGGACATAAAAAAGGCATGGGGGTACAACAAAAGGAAATAAACTCCCTTCTATTTACCACCATGCCTGATCGTATCAGTAACATGTGATTCAATATGAATTTATAGGTTAATGTTAACAGGTTATTCAAAAAAAAACAACTGAAAGCGATAACATTTTTACAAAGAAACTTGTTGAACTACTGGTTCCTGCGATGACGAAGTTTATAAATAAGCATAGCGATTAGGCTTGAAGGCATATTCATGATATTTCCTTGAAGATTAAAATGCATTTGTTCCTTTTCAAAACTCATGTTTTCATATAATTCATTGTGAGTAAGATTAGATGTCTTTTTCAAATCCTTCATTGAGGAAATATAATTGTACTGAAAAGGAATCATGACCAAACAGTAAATCACATAGACCGAAATGATAATGATAAATGCGATATCCATATTATCCCTCCTTCAAAGAACATGATTTATAATAAGTATACCGCAAAAAAGAGGGAAAGTTTTGATTATTTTTTACTTTTTTCTATATAAAGTTACCTAGGTCCCTTTAACAATATTCAACCCTTAAATGTTTTAGAAAAATAATGAACGAATACAGATTAATTATTGTCACTCATTTTCTCATCATCATAATATACAGTAAGACCGTTAGCCAATAGCTTTTAAGGTCAGGCTGCAAGAAAGTCACTTTTAAAACGAGGAGGTGATATGAATGAGTAAAATTACAGGTCTTTGGCTTGGTTGGTTAGGGATTATAGCAGCAATTGTCGGATTTTTCTACGCCCCTTATTGGTTAGGTGGTATTGCTGTGGTCCTAGGTTTAGTCACTTTTGCTTCTCCACAAAAGATTGTGGCTTGGGGAGCAGTGATTCTCGGAGCTATTGCCATATTAATAGAAGTATTTTATTAGCAGCTTTAGACCAAAAAAATCATTACACCTAGTTCGCTGTTTACTCATTATCAAAATGATTGAACAGTAACAGTTACTTGTCTTTTATTCCTAAATATAAATGTATATTTGTTTATTTATTTTAGCTTCCTTACTTTTCTACTTCATTCAATTTAATTAGGAATGAGAATGCTTTTGCTATTTAATGCTGTTTGAATTCCATATTTTCTATTTACCTAAAAAAGGAAGGCTTTTTTGAGCCTTCCTTTTTGGCGATTCTGCTTTTAAGTATCACAGTTAACACATATTCTAAAGAAATTGAGATTAGTTTTTTCAAGAAAATAAAAGGAAAGTGCTTAAAATGGCTTCATTTTGTCACTCTTTAGTGGTTTTCACCGATTGCTGATTTCTCCTTTTTACATCTTCTGGATTAGTATCACTATAGATCGATGTACCATGTCCCCCTGTTGTTTTAGCCAACCATTCTTTTACTTCAATATAAGACATCCCGGATTGTGCATTTAATCTTTTCACTTCATCAATGTTTGTTCCTGCAACAGTAAATACGGCATTGTTTTCCTCTTTCATAATGAAACCTCCATTTCGTTTCCCGTTATTTTCTCTCCAAAAGAAATTTTTTAATCAGGCTAAGCTATAGCAAAATGAATAAAGAGCCTTTTCTTTTAAGAAATAGGCTCCTTACCATTTATATCTAGTTAGGTCTTTTGACAATCATTTCAATTTCAACTTCTGCACCAAGGGGGAGTGCCAGAACAGCTACAGTAGTCCTGGCAGGAAAAGGTTCAGTAAACTGCATTTTATATACCTCATTCATTGCAGAAAAATTATTCATATCTGTTAAATACACATTTACTTTTACCACATCATCAGGCGTAAGGTTAGCTGCTTCTAATACTTTGAATAAATTTATAAAGCACTGCTTCGTTTGCTCTCCTACATCACCTTTTATTAGTTCTTGTGTAGCTGGGTTAATGGGGGTTTGACCTGATAAATATACTAATTCTCCTGAATCAACTGCATGTGAATATGGCCCAATTGCTGCTGCATCCTTTGCATGATATGCCTTTCTAGACATCATGATCCTCCTCGTTTAGTAAGTTTTTAGTAGGTTTATCCATATTATACTGTTGAATTCCCCTTTGGTTTCATACTTGTCGGTTGTCTACCGCTCCGTCCCGCTTGTAATGATAAAATAAAGCAAATGAAAAGGACGAGGAAAGCAGAAACATACGGATAATTTATGTTTAAGTCAAATAGAAAACCCGCTATAATAGGACCTGCGATATTTCCAAGACTTGTAAAAGCCGAATTCAACCCTGCCACATATCCTTGCTGATCATGTGCCATTTTTGACATTAGTGTCCCAACTGCCGGACGCATAATATCGATGGATAAAAAAACAATAAAGGTTACAACAATAATCATAAAGTACGTGTGCACAAATAGTGTCAATAATACAAACAGACTTGCAATAACTAAACAGAAAGAGATAACATTTTTCTCACCAAATCGATTTAATAGCCATCCGAATATAGTAACCTGTACGACTGCACCTGCAATAGAACCAAACGTTATGATGAATGCAATGTCTTTCGGTGTAAAACTAAATTTATGATCCACAAACAAACCGAAGACTGTTTCATAATTGGCTAAACCGAAGGACATAACAAACACAATAATTAAACTTAAAAAATACGGCTCTCGATATGAATACAGAAGCTGTTTCATCAGACTTTGTTTTTTCACTTGAATCTCTTTGTCCGTCACTGGCTCTTTAGCTGTAAATGATTCGGGTAAAACAAATAGTGTAATCAATGCTGCAATCGCACCAGCTACCGCAGCTGCATAAAATGGAGCACGAATTCCAAATTCAGCTATGAAGCCTCCAATTCCTGGCCCAATAATGAAGCCCGTTGTTATTGATGCATTAATAAATCCCATCCCTTTTGCTCTTTCTTTTGTTGAAGTGACATCTGCCGTATATGCCATAACAGCGGGCATAATAAGCGCTGCACCAATCCCGCCTAGCATTCTTGATGCAAAAAGAAAGACAGGAGAACTTGCCATTCCAAATATCAACTCAGAAACAGCAAAAATAACCATTCCATAAACAATGATCTTTTTCCTTCCAAGTGTATCCGATAATCTTCCTGCAAATGGAGAAAACAATAATTGTGTTAATGAAAATGCTGCAACTAACAATCCTACAATGCTTCCATTTATATGAAGCTCTATCATATAAGTTGGCATTATTGGAATCACTAGACCTATTCCAGTAAAAATCAAAAATATATTTAACATGAGAAGCAGTATCGCTCCCCTATTTCTTAACAATAGTGACATATAAACCTCCAAATACCTTCAGTATATAATTTAAGGATACAGAACCACTTCGAATTTAAAAATACTGAACGTTCATTCTATATTATAGGCAAAAGAAGGATTACATAAATAAACAGCTTCTTAACGATTAGCTGATATTCAGCAATCCAATAATCCTTAATTAGAGTCCTTTGCAATCCCATATAGAAACACTTTAATAGCTAAGTGGTAGAGCTTAAGTGCTTCCTCTAAACTAGTACTTCGAGACATCTGACCAAGTCCCATCCATAAACTTTCTAGAACAACAGCAAGGCTTTCTACATTTTCTCTTTTGAATTCACCGCTATCAATCCCTTGCTGAAGCAAATGTTGATTAAATCTCAGATGCCCTTTTACCATTTCCGCGATACGCTCTTCAATTTCATTTGTTTTTTCTTCATTATTGAAGAACTCATCAGCAGCTTTAGTCAAAGGATGATTTAAGTCTTCAAGAGCCATCTGCTCCGCCATCCCAAACAATTTATCAGTTGTCGTATGGTAGAGTGGCTCTTTTTGTTCCCATTTTTGCACCCATTCTCGATCCCATTCATCTAATAAATATAAAAATAGGCCTTCTTTGCTTTTAAAATGATAATAAATATTCCCTTTACTGCTTCCTGTTGCCTCAACAATCTCTTCGATAGATGTTGCCTTATATCCCTTCTGCACAAACAGGGCCCTTGCAGCATCAGCAACCCGCTTTTTGGTCTGCTCACTTTGCAATTGCTTTTTATTCACACAAATCTACTCCGATCCAATCGAAAATCTATGCACACATTCATAATTAATACTGAACGTTCATTCTATATCCTAACAAAAACTGCAATCTTTTTCAACTGCAGAGACTTTGATTTTATTACCGAAATAAGGCTTTGATTAAAATACTAAATAGTTCCGATAATGTGGAGAAAAACTTAAGAACATATCATACGGACATTTAGTCCGTTATTTTTATTAAATGACCATAATTTAAGGGCTAAGCGGACACTGGGTACGCTATTTATGGAAAAATACAAGGAAACTACTGTCTTAATACTAAATAACGGAACCTATGTCCGAAAATATAATAAATTAACCCATTTTGTCATAAATAACGGAACAGGTGTCCGCCGAAGATTAATTAAATACAAAAAAGTTCTATTTTTTTACCGTACCAAAAGTGATCTTCATATTTGGCGCATAGGTCAAGGAGGAGGAAGGAGAAAATAGTTTAGATAAATATAGCTGTGAATCATATTGATTTTTCGCTTCAGAAAATGTGGCTCCCCTTTCCATTAAACGGTTGATAAATTCAGTTTCTTCTCCAGGTACTTCACCAAAGCCATCCATTTTTAATGATTCGTACAGTTTAAGGTTCGTATCATCATTTGAATCAAGGAAATTGACTTTATCACTTACCCTGCATTGAACACCTTTAACCCCCAGTTCACTTAAATAGATGGGTAATTTAATGCCGATGTTTCCATCTTTTCCATCCCTTTTTGTATCTTGTTCATATAATTTTTGAAGAAAGCCTAAAGGAATCAATTTTGATTGGTCTTCGTTGTTAATATAATAGGAAGACATAGTAGAAATCCAATGTGGTTCGAAACAGATGATTTTTCCGCCATCCTTCACACGGCTAATCATTGATTGCAATATATGTATCGGATCATTCACATGCAATAAAAAAGCATGACAAAGAGCAATATCATATTCTTCTTCTAAATTAATCGTGTTAATATCCGCTTGAATAAACCGAGATTGATAGGGGAGATTTTGAAAAAGTTCTTCTGCATTACGGATTAATTGCTCCCCCATGTCAATTCCTGTATAGCTACTTCCATGTGGTAGCAAAGGCAATAACTTTAACCCTAAATATCCATATCCACAGCCATAATCAACCATGCTCACAGGTTTATCAATCTTCCAAACTGATTTCACTAAAAACTCAAGATAATCGTCGTTATAATATAAATCTCTTGTTCGGGTTAAATACTCCAACTTATCATCCCAGTAATATTTATTCAATTTGAAAGGCTCCTTCTTCTAATATACTTTTTAATTCCGAAATATCGTTTATTATTCTATCTGCGTGTTGTAATTCCTCGGCTTGAGCAAAATCAAAATTACATCCTATCGATAGTAGCCCATTTGATTTAGCTGCACGGATATCAGAAATTCGATCACCTACTAAAGCTCCACCTGTTATATTATATTTTTGTACCAAGATACGAACTAATTCAGCTTTATCTTGAGATTCAATCTGCTGAATACTGTAAACATCGGTCAGCCATTGATTTAATTTGTAATACTCTACAATTGCACTCAAATATTCCGGTAGACCATTACTAGCAACAAATATGGTGTATCCATTGCTTTTTAAATAGGCAAAAGTTTCTGTCACATTTGGATAGAGCTCTCCATTCCCTTTATAAATATTATCGATTAGTTTAGCATGAAAGAAATCATTTGCCATTATTCGAACATCATTTGAATAATTAGGTAATAAGTTCTCCCAAACCACCGGCAAAGGAACCCCCATTATTTCACGGTATTTTTCAATCGGTGTCTCCCCTTCCCATCCCTCCTTTACTCTTAAGTACTCAAATGTCTCTGAAAGTGATATTTCTAATATTTTATTTGTTTGAAAAAGAGTTCCATCCATATCAAAGATAATTGATTTTGTCATTGTATCTCACCATTCTAGTTATTATATTTTACATTGAACAAGGTATTTTTAAATTGCAAAGACACGCTGTCATAAGGATAGTGGCATACTCAAAATTGACCCCGTCCTATTTATATACTACATAGACTGAGACATATCCTTGATTAATTTTTCGATAAATATGTTTTTACTACATTCCTAAAAGAAAAAAAGGATCTAGTGGTAATCAAAGCGATGCTTGGATCACAATGAATCCCCAAATCTGAAAAAAATGGCCCTCTGAAAGAAATGGTCCTCAGTTCTAAGAAATTGGTCCACATTTTTATAAAAATGATCCGCAGATCCAGAGAAATGGTCCCTAAATCCGAAATAAAGATCCCTTCTGAAGGAAACGGTCCACAGTACTAAGAACTTGATCCACATTCTGATAAAAATGGTCCACAGAACCGGAGATATGGTCCACAATTCCGAAATAATGTTCCCTTCTAAATGAAATAATCCCCTAGTAACCAAAGTAGAACTATATATTCATTGAGAAGAAAATAATAAATCATACTTTCCTCAGTGGCTAGTTTTTAACCTTGTGGGATTTTCCGCTGCCGCTAGAAGTAAACTGTTTCGTTAAACAATAAAAAACTAGCTAAATAAAAATAGCTAGTTTAGAAACGTATATTTTATTAATGGGCCTAAATGGACTCGAACCATCGACCTCACGCTTATCAGGCGTGCGCTCTAACCAGCTGAGCTATAGGCCCTTTATGTAATTTGGAGCGGGTGATGGGAATCGAACCCACGACAACAGCTTGGAAGGCTGTAGTTTTACCACTAAACTACACCCGCATGTTTAATATTATATTGGCAGGGGTAGTAGGAATCGAACCCACATCAAAGGTTTTGGAGACCTTCGTTTTACCATTAAACTATACCCCTAAAATGGTGGAGGGGGACGGATTCGAACCGCCGAACCCTGAGGGAGCGGATTTACAGTCCGCCGCGTTTAGCCACTTCGCTACCCCTCCATCTTATTAAGCTATATAATTTTTTAGTTTAATGGCGGTCCGGACGGGACTCGAACCCGCGACCTCCTGCGTGACAGGCAGGCATTCTAACCAGCTGAACTACCGGACCATTATTATATGGCGGAGGAAGAGGGATTCGAACCCCCGCGCGGTTTAACCCGCCTGTCGGTTTTCAAGACCGATCCCTTCAGCCAGACTTGGGTATTCCTCCGTTTTAAATGGACCCTGTAGGACTCGAACCTACGACCGGACGGTTATGAGCCGTCTGCTCTAACCAGCTGAGCTAAGGGTCCATTATCATATTAATTAAGATAGCGGCGGAGGGGATCGAACCCCCGACCTTACGGGTATGAACCGTACGCTCTAGCCAGCTGAGCTACACCGCCATGATTTTAAAAATGGAGCCTAGCGGGATCGAACCGCTGACCTCCTGCGTGCAAAGCAGGCGCTCTCCCAGCTGAGCTAAGGCCCCATAATACTATATAAACTAGAACTGGTCGGGAAGACAGGATTCGAACCTGCGACCCCATGGTCCCAAACCATGTGCTCTACCAAGCTGAGCTACTTCCCGAAAAATATGGCGCGCCCGAGAGGAGTCGAACCCCTAACCTTTTGATCCGTAGTCAAACGCTCTATCCAATTGAGCTACGGGCGCATAATATTGAAAAACGTTGGTGCCGAGGACCGGAATCGAACCGGTACGGTAGTCACCTACCGCAGGATTTTAAGTCCTGTGCGTCTGCCAGTTCCGCCACCCCGGCAAGGGTATCTGGAGCGGAAGACGGGATTCGAACCCGCGACCCCCACCTTGGCAAGGTGGTGTTCTACCACTGAACTACTTCCGCAATTATAGCAAGTTTTTTTACTTAAGAAAACTTTTATGAGCCATGAAGGACTCGAACCTTCGACCCTCTGATTAAAAGTCAGATGCTCTACCAACTGAGCTAATGGCTCGTAATAAGATAATATTTATTATTTAAAAATCTACCTAACTTTGTGCATCTACGACGTCCCAATCTCAGGAGGCTTATTCAAGATGCGGCTCGATTGGTACGCTGATGTTTTGCTCCGCAGCTTACTCGATCGTGCTCTACCAACTGAGCTAATGGCTCGTAATAAAAAATAAAATGAATGGTGGAGGATGACGGGATCGAACCGCCGACCCCCTGCTTGTAAGGCAGGTGCTCTCCCAGCTGAGCTAATCCTCCAACAAATGAATTTATGTAATAAAATGGTGACCCGTACGGGATTCGAACCCGTGTTACCGCCGTGAAAGGGCGGTGTCTTAACCGCTTGACCAACGGGCCAATCTATATAATCAGACAAAATAATAGCCCCAATAGGGGCGTAGCCTGGCAACGTCCTACTCTTGCAGGGGGAGAGCCCCCAACTACCATCGGCGCTGAGAAGCTTAACTTCCGTGTTCGGGATGGGAACGGGTGTGACCTTCTCGCCATAGTTACCAGACTTGTATTTAGTTAAGGGATTGTTCCCTCAAAACTAGATATAGGAGAAATAACGGTTCATAAACCTTGAATCTATTTGTCTAGTTCCGGGCGCTATCGGCTCGCGTCGCTTCAGTCTGCCGTGGAAGGTTTGAAATACAACCTTCCTCGTCAGCCCTCCAGCGAGTTTCGCCGATTAGCAAGCGCCCTCCACTTTTCGTTTTTGGTTAAGTCCTCGACCGATTAGTATTCGTCAGCTCCATGTGTCGCCACACTTCCACCTCGAACCTATCTACCTGATCATCTTTCAGGGGTCTTACTTAGATAAACTAAGGGAAATCTCATCTTGAGGGGG
>NZ_JBNNWS010000002.1:0-24411 GCF_050281185.1 Heyndrickxia sp. NPDC080065
ACGGCAAGTACCTTGCGCTTCCTTAGTGGTTGGCTGATGTGTACCCCCACAGTGGACTTTCACCACCTAGATAGTTGCCATGCCTGGCACACATAAAAAAGGGATCTCCCTCCATTGTGGAAATCCCTTTTACAACCTTATTTAGACCACATACTCCTGATGCTTCTCAAAATCACTCAATTTACATTCCAATATGAGTTTTGTACCTGTTTCTTCATAACTCGTTCCTAGTACATTTGCATGTTCATTAAAATAAGAAATGATCCTGCCTTGATCATATGGAATCAGCATTTCACAGTGGATATAGTCTTTAAAAATTCCCTTTCGTATGAGTTGGATTAATTCATCAATCCCCACTCTTTGCTTTGCTGAAAGATAAACTTCCTCGTTATTCATTCTTGGGATTTGGATATCCATTAAATCGGATTTATTGTAAGCGTATATGGTTGGAATATTTTCAATCCCTATATCCTTTAAAGTTTGATTTGTAATTTCTATATGTTCTTGATAACTTGAGTTTGAAAAGTCGACTACATGAATCAACAAATCTGCTTCTGCGACTTCTTCCAATGTAGATCGGAAGGCTTTTACAAGATGATGCGGAAGTTTGCTTACAAATCCAACAGTATCTGTTAGTAAAAATGATTTATGGTCAGGTAATGAAATGTTTCGGACAGACGTCTCCAATGTAGCAAACAGCATATCCTTTTCAAAAACCTGTTTATTTTCTAGTGGATGGAATTTTTCTACCATCGCATTCATAATCGTGGATTTGCCTGCATTTGTATAGCCTACTAATGCAACTACTGGAACATTATTTTTCTTCCGCTGCTTCCGCTGTGTTTTCCGATGGGCAACTAATATTTCTAATTCCTTATTTAAGGCAACGATTTTTTCTTCAATTTTTCGGCGGTCGAGCTCTAATTTGGTTTCTCCGGCCCCTCTATTTTTCAAACCGGATCCTCCGCCTTGACGCCCTAATGATTCTCGAAGCCCAATTAAACGCGGGAGCATGTATTGCAGCTGAGCCACTTCTACCTGAAGCTGTGCTTCTTTCGTTTTTGCTCGTTCAGCAAAAATATCTAAAATTAATATAGTCCGATCAATGACCTTGCAATCAAGATCAGCTTCTAGATTTCGAATTTGCGAGGGTGACAGCTCATCATTAAAAATAACGACATCTGCACTGACCATTTCCTTCAGTGCATGGATTTCCTCAATTTTTCCGGTCCCAACATAATGAGATTTGTTTACCCTTTGTAAATTTTGCGTAATCTCACCGACAACCTCAATTTCACACGCATCAGTTAAATTTCTTAATTCCTCCATTGAGTATTCAAAATTCGGTTGATGATTGATATTTACTCCTACTAATATCGCTTTTTCTCTTTGTTCCATAAAAATATGACCTCCATTATATTCAATATAAAAACACAAGCCGGATGCCAGATCTACATGAGTAACGGATGATCAACTATTCTCCTTAATAAAAACATAAAAAGGGACTAAAAAACATCCTCTGTATTTTCAGTCCTTTTTAAACGTTGCAAGAAGCATACGCCCACAAAAAACGGACAACAAAAAAGAGGGTAGAATCGTCCATCCCTCGTTATGTTATAGATTCAAGAAAATCCATTCATTCTCTTATAAGAGGACACAATGATTTTCTTAAGCATATAAAATAGGGTTCCCTTAAAATAGGCAGACCAATCCGTTTACTCCGCACACGTAGCAGAGCCTCTGAGCACTATTTAGTTAGTGGCACACAAAGCTTTCAATCGGATTCTTCTGTACTTCAAGGTTACCCCTCCGTTCTGTAAAAGTTATCATAATGTTATCATAAAAAATTCATGGTGACAACAACACGATAAGGAATATTCAGACAAATTCATATTTTGGATACTTAAATAACTAATTATGCACTTCTTGTTCGGATTTTTCGAGACCTTGTTTGTTTTCCGTTCCCCCTCCAAATTCTAAACAAACTAAAAACCTAGCAAGGAAATCCTTGCTAGGTATCTATTTTGAGTCAGGGGGGACTCAGGTTATCTAATATAAAGCTTGCCTTTTGCTAGTTGTGATGTGACGTTGCTATAATCGTCGACTGCTTTTACTTCAACGATTGCACCGTCTGCCTTCGTACCTTTTGGTACAGTCCAGTATCCGACATAGTGGCCAGAAGTTGTTTCGACCATTGGCAATTCAGTTGCATTGTCACTTGATACGTTTGTAAGTGGCATGTGGATGGCAAATGTTGCTTTTAATCCAGGCTCACTATCAAATTCGATCTTGACTGAATCTCCAACCTCCAAGTTTTTATCGGCATTCGGCAATAGATTAGTGATTACCGGCGCATCGTATTTGGCAAATACAGTTACCTTTTTCGACGTTTTATTGCCTGCTTTATCTTGAGCAACCACTGTAATTAAGTTTTCACCATTATCTAAGATAATGCGTTTTGAGTATTTACCGTCTGTTACTGTTGCTTTTTGACCATTGACTTTAACCCAATCAAGGTTTGCGTCACTTACTGTACCTTCTACAGTAACTGTTTCGCGATTTGTCTTAGTGTTATTTTTTGGACTGTCAATTGTCAATGACGGGTTTGTTTTGTCATACACAACTTTAACTGGTGCTGATTGTTCTGTTGAACCTGATGCAACAGAAGCTTTTGCTGTAAGGACGTTATCTCCTTCTGTAAGCGAAATATCAGCAGAGAATTTTCCGTTTGCAGCAGCTTCAACTGTCTTCACTTCTTGACCGTTATTTAAGATGTGTACAGATGTTGTTGGTGATGCTGTTCCTTCAACTGTTACTGTACCGTCTTTAGTAAATGTTCCATCTTTCGGAGAAGTGATCGCTGGAACGTCTACTTCATAGCTAACACGAGCACGAATCATATAGTTTCCTTCTTCAGCAGGTGATTGAGACCATGCTCCACCAACGTACTGCCAGCTGCGTTTCGCATTTGGACTACTTTCATCAGTTCCTAATCCAGGTGCATTTGGATTCGCTTTAGATTGAATGTAAACCATGTAGAAGTCACCATTTACCACGATTCCTTCTGCAGATAGATCGACCACTGTCCACTCGCCATTCCGTAATGCTGTCGCATTGACCGGACCAGCGATTTTCTTACCAGGAGCTCCATTCGAGCCAGAAGCATCCCAAACTTCTACTTTGAACTCTGTTCCACCTGGTGACGGCCAATCTGCTGTCCAGAAACGGAATACACCCGCTGTAACAATCGCAGTCTTTTTGCCTTCTGGAAGTGACATTTTCACTGCCCAGCCGTTACCTGCATCATAGAATGCACGTGCATTATCAGGTGTTCCACTATCATAGCCAATTTCACCGCCAGGATAGCTGATGATTGGTACTAGATCGATATTTACATTAGCTGTTTCGCCGCCATTCACTGTTACTTGTTTTTCCTGTGCATGATAGAATGGTGCAATAATTTTTAATGTGTATGTGCCTTCGTAAGCTGTTAAATCGTAATGTCCATTTGCATCCGTTTGAACAGGAGTGACTGCAGCATCTTCTACAAGAAGCACTGTTGCACCTTGTAAAGGCTCACCTGTTGATTTGTTTTTCACTGTACCACTGATATGGCCTTTTGGTAGTTCTTGTAAAGTAAAGTTTGCTGTTGCTTCACCATTGTTTTCAATAGTTACGCTCTTTTGTGCTGAACCGAATCCGTAAGCATCTGCTTGAAGCGTATATGTTCCAGCAGCATGGGTTAATTCATACTGTCCATTCGCTGGATTTGAATATACAGAACGTCCAGTTTCTAATACACTTACTTGCGCTCCCATCGGCAATAGTGTAGGATTAACTTGTTCCTCTTTGGTCGGAGGGGCATCCTTTTTAGGTAATTCTGGCTTAATTGAAGCTGGATTTACCTTTTCTTTTTTCAGTGAATCTTTACCATCGTCTTTTACTACTCCAAGACTCATGTTTCCTTTTGATGAACCACTTGTATTGGATGTAGCAGCAAGCTTCACATCATCAATATACCAACCTTGTTTTTGTACACTTCCATCGGTTGTTACGTTAAAGCCGATGTAAATACGTTGGCCGCTGTATGCGGATAGGTTCACTTCTTGGTCTGTCCAGTTAGCTGTTACACCGCTATAGCGAGCTAGCTGTGTCCAATTTACTTTATCTGTAGACACGAATACATGGCCAAAATCCCAATTATTTTCCAATTCATACCAGCTTTTGAATTGTAAATAGGCATTTCCTTCTGGAAGGTCGATAGGAGGCATGACCAATGTCATGTTCGCACTGTTATCGTATTGTCCAGAAAGGTTTGTTGCATAAACCTTTTCACCAGATGCTGCTCGATTTGGTCCAGAAGTCGGTTTTCCCCACTGCCAGGAATCTTTTGTACCAAATGAATACCAACCGGCTGGTGTAGATTCAAAGTCTTGGAAATATCCAATAGTGATTCCAGGTAATACCCTTACATCATATTGGTTACTTACAACCTCATTATTTCCGAAGTCTTTGATTTTCCATTTGTACTTCAAAGAAGGTATTTTGATTTGATCCCCAGGAATTTCTGCTGCATAATCCCCAGATTTATAATCACCGGATGTTCTTTTTGCTTCAACATTTTTCCATTGACCATCTTGACCTTGATATTGAAGTGTAACTGACTCTACACTTACATTATCGCTTACATGAATGGTTAATGGTAAGCTCATATCTGCATATGTTTCAGTTGGAGCATTATGCTCGTAAGTAGGAGGCTCAGTATCGTCTCCTTGTTTCGTTACTTGACCTTTTACTTTTCCTAGCCCATTCATAATGGAAGAAACAGCATCAAATGCATTTACTAATCCGTATCCATACCCATTATTTGGAGAATTAGGGAAAGTTGAATCTGTTAATGGTGTTGCTGTGTTCATTAAAATTTCTTCAATTTGGTCAACTGTAAGAGATGCATTCACTTGGCGTAAGAGCGCTACTACTGCTGAAACATGTGGACCAGCCATCGATGTTCCATTCCATCCACCTTCATACACACCACCAGGTACTGAAGAGCGAATATTCACACCAGGGGCGGAAATATCAGGCTTCACTTCTCCGTATGGAGATGGTCCTTGTAAAGAAAAGCTCGCTAATTTATTGTTTATATCTGTAGCACCAGTTGCAAAGCTTTCTGGATAGTTTGCTGGATTTGCAATTGATCCAGGCCCACCTGGTTCAAACAGTGACGTATTCCCTGCAGAGAACTCTGGGAAAATTTCAGCTGCTCTCCAGTTTTGCACCATTGGACGGTACCACTCATCGATGCCACGACCGCCACTCCATGAGTTGTTGACTACATCAGGAGCCATTTCAACATGTGGATTACCCTGTGCATCTTTTGGAGCAAGGATCCACTCACCAGCTGCTAAAAGATCACGATCTGTTCCACCTTGTGCTGTGAAAGCTTTAACAGCAATCCACTTTGCACCCGGGGCAACACCGATTTGATTTGCACCATTAGGCTCAGATCCAACCATTGTTCCCATCGTATGTGTACCATGCCCTTGGTCATCATACGGAGTAGCCCGACCTGCAGTTGCGTCAAACCAGTTCATTTCATTGTTTGGAGTATTTGGATTCGCTGGATTATATCCGCGATATTTTTCCTTTAAAGCTGGGTGATCCCATTGGACACCTGTATCGATGTTGGCAATGACGGTACCGGATCCGTCAATTCCCATATTCCAAACTTGCGGAGCACCGATACGATCAATGTTCCATTCTATTGCATTTGTTCCTGCTTTTGGTTTTTCAGTTGTTTTAGTATCTTTTACAGGTCCAGATGCACTTACAGCAGAACCATTAAGCTGGCGTGTTTCATTAGGAAGAATTTTCTCAACAGCACCAAAACTCGCAAGTTTTTCCATAACATCTTTCGTTGCTGTAACAGCCATTCCATTTACAATGTAAAAGGATTCAAAATCCTTTACCGTACCATTTTTCTTTTCTTTCTCAAGGTAATTTATTACATCTCCTTGAGTTTCAATGGCTGTAGCTCTTAGTTCCGAAACGACCGCTGATCGTTTCGCAAGCTTCGTTTTTACAGCTGAAAGTTTAGCCTTGCTTGCATTAGATGCTGCTTTTTTTGCTGCTTTTTCTGTGTCAGCTTGTTCTTTGAATTTGATTAGAAATGTAACCTTATCACTTGAAGTGTTAAACTTCTTAAGAAGAGTATCACTAATTTTTGATTTTGTTACATTTTTTGAGTCAACAAGTGAAGTGTATGGCGATTTTGTAACAGATAGTGAAGCGGCATTTGCAAAACTTGGTGTTAACAATGATACCGACATTAACACCGTGGCTAATACACTTGTTGCTTTCCTAACTTTTCGCTTTTTCAGCATTTCTTTTTCCTCCCCTCGTTCTTGTAAACAATGCTGCTATTTAGAAGATTGCTAAATAGCATTGTATAGCTTCTTTTCTAAAATTTTTAATTACTTTTTTTCACTTAAGAAAAGAAGTACACATGAAAAATGACAACTATCTATCCTCCTTTCTCTAGATTCCTTGGTGAAGGTTCTTAGTTGTCACATTAAATATATTGCTAGACAATTAAAAAATTTGTCATAATCTGTCGACTAAGGTCTGAATTTTCAGAATTTAGTAGATTGGTAATAACGTTATTTACTTTTCTATGAAAAACGACCTAAATATTACTAATTTTTGCTTTTGAAATTATCCGCTAAAATAGTGTTAAATCAGCATTTCTATTAAAATATGATACAGGTCTATCGTTCTATTTTTTATAAATTAAAAAACTACCCGCAAAAAACACGCATTTACGCCTATAGGTAAAGCACATTATCCATAAGATGTGGATAATAGTGGTATCAAAGTCCGTGGAAATAAATAGAAATAACATGTCCAGCTAGTAAAACGTCCTAGGTTTTTAGAAATATGTATCTAGGCTTATCCATCTTTTGTCATAGTCAATGTCTACAATTGCTTTGTTGTGCTGCATCACCGTAACAGAGAGGTTTGGTTCAACACTGCTGACTCATTCTTTTACTAAGTTGTTTTGAACCTTCCTTATTGACAAAAATAGGTACAAGAATGATACTATTCTTTAGCAATACGATTAATGGAGGATATTAATGCAGAAAACAAACACACGAACAGTAACAATCGCCCTTTTTGTCGCCACCTTTTTAACAGCCATTGAAGGTACCATTGTTAGTACAGCGATGCCAACTATTGTAAGTGAGTTAAAAGGGATCGGATTAATGAATTGGGTATTTGCGATATATTTATTAACTTCTGCAGTAACAGTTCCTATTTTTGGGAAGCTTTCTGATTTGTTCGGAAGAAAATTTATTTTTATGATTGGGACGATTATTTTCCTAATTGGATCTGCTCTTTGCGGTTTTTCTCAAAATATGGAGCAGCTCATTATTTTTCGGGCGATACAGGGGATCGGGGCTGGAGCGATCATGCCTGTTACGACTACGATCATCGGGGACATTTATCCATACGAAAAGCGAGCGAAAATACTTGGCTTTATGGGTGCCGCATGGGGAATTGCCGGTGTGATTGGGCCACTTGTCGGAGGATTTTTCGTTGATCAGCTTTCATGGCACTGGATTTTCTTCATCAATGTACCTATTGGAATTATCGCTATGCTCATGGTCGGTTTTTCTTTAAAAGAAAATATTGAAAAAACGAAGAAAAAGATTGATTTTGCAGGGGCTATTACTTTTTCTATCGGAATGCTGGCTCTCCTTTTTGCCTTACAAAGAGGTGGAGATACAAACGATTGGACTTCTCCAACGATTATCATCTCGTTCATTGCAGCAGTTGTTTTTGTGATTTTATTTATTATTATTGAATCAAAAGTACAAGAACCAATGATTCCTTTAAAATTGTTCCGCTTACGAGCAGTATCTGTTGCGAATGCGGTTGGTTTTCTCGCAAGTGGTGTTCTTATTGGAATTACTGTTTATTTTCCAATGTGGGTTCAAGGTGTGATTGGGCATGGAGCAACTATTTCCGGCTTAATGCTTGCACCGATGTCACTTACTTGGATGGTTGGTTCATTCCTCGGTGGTAGAATGCTGTTAAAATATGGGGAGCGAGTAACAGTTGGAGCCGGGATGGGTATCCTCGTTCTTTCATCCACATGGCTGATGTTTTTCACCATCCATACGACAGAGATTTATTTCTATCTTTTTGCCGCACTGATTGGTGTAGGATTCGGAATGGTTATGACAATTACAATGGTTAGCTCTCAGTCTGCTGTTGATTGGTCGATGCGCGGCGCAGCAACTGCTTCCAATACATTTTTTCGAACTTTAGGACAAGCAGTCGGGGTAGCAATGCTTGGAACTTATTTCAATGCAACTGTTGCTACCCAAACTACTCATACAGAGAAACTGAACCAATTAATCAATCCAAGCTTAGCACAGAAGATACCGGAACAGGCACGTACCTCTTTACGAGAGATTCTTGTCTACGGATTGCACCATTTATTTATTGCAATGACGGTCATCGCTTTGATTGGACTGCTCGTTTCATTTCTTTCACCAAGATTGAAGGCTGAAAAAAGAGGGTGATCATGGTCACCCTCTTTTAATAAGATTTACAACCTTAATCAATATCCACTTTCCCGCTAGATACCTTCACATTAATTTGGTGTTCACCTGTTCCATGGATTCCATTTACTTTATGATTCCCACTTTCTCGACTTTTTAGAGGGAGGTCACAGGATATCCAACCGCTGCCAACTGTTCCGTTTAAGGTGAAATCCGCTTCTTTTGGCAGTTCAAGCTTCACTAATCCGGAATTTACTTTAATATCAACAGAGTCATTTAGTTCATCCATTTGAATATCTAATTTACCCGAAGAAAGTTTTGTTTCAAGTTTCCCTTTGTACCCACTGACATCCACGACACCAGATCCCATTTTAATTGTACCTATTTTTGCAGCAAGTGCATGGAAGGAAGCTTTTCCTGATGAACCTTTATGCTGGAAACGTAGAACATCTAAATTCTCCAGCTCCATCAAACCAGACCCCATATCCACATTTACATCTTTTAATTTCATTGGATGATCTTTTGATGGACCCGACATTCTAATTCGTCCGGAGCCGAGAGTCAAGTCAACATTTTGATCATAATCTTTCGGAATATAAATCTTTAAACCACTCTTAGACCAAAATCTAATTCCTTCAAACCATTTTCTTTTTACTTTAATGTGAACGGTATCGCCGCTTCGGTTAACGATTAACTTTCCCTTTCCTTCCAATTTAGCTTGTAAATCTTCTCGGTTTTCTGGAATAATCTTCACATCCTGACTGCTAATATCAACATCTATCGTCTTGATATTTTTCATTGATTCAGATTGTGCTTCCTTATTACCAAATGGGAACCAAGATGCTGATTTCAAATTCATTCCGATAAAATACAAACAAACTAGTACCAATAGAAAAAGCAATAATTTTTTCATAATAAGTTCTCCCTCTTTATCTCTTATTCTTACTTATATCATAAATAATCCTATCTTTTCCAACAATGTACTGTAGATTTAAAAAAAGGTAAGACTTGAGACTTATATTGAAGGAGGGGGACACTAACATTTACATTAAACCCAATAAGGCACTTGGTAATATAATAAAAGACAGTTCTCAATTACCTAAAAGAATTGTCTCCTTGATTATTGTTAATGCTAGCCCTTAAATTTTTACATGAAATATATATCGACAATAAGCCGTTCAATATTAAAAGTATGACAATTATGACGCTTGATAATGCGATATCAGCAGCAAATAGTTTTATCGTATGCCACGGGGATCCTACGCTATAAATTAATAACGGAATAATAGAAATTGATAAAACCAAAAAGATGATTCCAGAGATACGCCATGCGCTTCTTTTACGAATTTTACCTGATTTAATTTTTATTAGAAGGTATATGAACGTTACAAAAAGTAAGCATAATACCACTAACGCAATCAGTTGATTAGTAAAAGAGCTTTTGGGTATATCATCTGGCTTTTCCCCATTTAAAATGCGAATGATACCATCTCTTAGATATGAAAGTGCTTCTTCTTCTAGAGCATGATTTTTGTTAGTAAGAATTATCCCACCCCAACCAGTTTTAGGTAAGAAAAAAATTTCTGACCGAGAATCAGGAGTTGACCCTGAATGCCATATCATTTTTTCCTTAGAATCCAAGTTTGTTATTATCCACCCAAAACCATAGTGTCGATTTTCCTTCGTTTGAATAAGAGGAGATAAAAATAGATTCATGTTTTCTTTCGTTAAAAATACACTCCTATCTTTTTGACTAAGGAGTTTGATATATTGTGCCATATCCTCTGAACTTGCAGAAATATAGCCATATGGTGCCCCTCCATTATCATACGTAACTGTAGTTTTTCTTGGTATTCCAAACCAGGATTGATATCCTGCAAGATATCCTTTTTTATATGCACCATCACGATCTGCCGCAGTATTTTTCATACCTAACGGCAAAAAGATATACTGTTTCATAAATTCAGAAAATGTTTGATTTGTAACTTCTTCAATGAGAGCACCAAGAATTAAGTAGTTAGCGTCACTATACTGATATTTTTCCCCTGGAAGTGCAGTAGGCTCAACATTTGAAATATTTTCCACGTTGTTTTTTATAGCATTGAGATCTTTAGAACCTTGATCTGCTATTAATAGACCTGAATAAGTACTTATCCCACTTGTATGGGAAAGTAAATGTTTTATTGTAATATGAGATGCTGCTTGTTGATCTTTAAGCGTAAACCACGGGATATACTTTTGTACCTTATCCTCTAAATTAATGGTATCATCTTCGATTAATTTCATTATTGCTAGGCCTGTTAATGATTTACTTATCGACCCTAGTAAAAAAGGAGTTTTAGTAGTTACCTTTACCTCGGATTCACCCGTTACACCCCATCCACTAGAATAAAATGTCTTATTATCATGAACAATGGCAATAGAAGCTCCCGGAATACGATGTTTTTCTAAAAAAGTTTCAACATAACTGTTTATAGAACTCTTGATGTCTTGTTTCGCAGAAATTTGTGAGACCGGTAGAAATATAATAAATGAAATAAATATTAAACAAACTAATATGACTTTGTAAGGATTTTCCAATATTTTCATTTATTATTTCCTCCTAAGGTTTAGTTTTCGTACACATAGTATTACAACGAGCACGGATACTAAACAGGAAGTAGAAATGCTAATGATTATTAGCAGAAAATTCCACCATGAATTATCTGAAATCTGATAAAAGATGTTATAATCAAATAAACTGCCATTATTTTGTGGGTTAATGGATTCCGTTAAAAACATAGATAGTATTAGCTGAGAGAAGAGGTAGGTAACAATTAAAGTAAAGAATCCTATCACTAATAAAATTCCTTTTTTACTTTTGGATTTTCGCATCTGTTTTATTTCAGAATGAAGATCTATTCCATTGATCTCTAAAAAATCTTTGACAAATGTCGTTGAATCCCCCAATCCATCTAAACTATTTTGATCGTGTTCACGAGATTCTTGAATATGTTCTAAAAGCTGCTGCTTGATATCCTTTCTAACCTTGGAACTTATTTGATATTGCTTTAACTCATCAAGAACTTCATTTAAGTATTGTTTTTCTGCTAAGCTTAATTCAATGTTCATTCCAAAAGATCCCCTTTCAAACCATTTTGCAGCAGGGATTTTATATCCTTTTGCAACTCTAACCACTCAGTGATTTTCTTATGAAGATACATTTTCCCTTTTTCATTTATTTCATAATAAACTCTAACCTTGCCGCTTTCTGTCATTTCACGGTAAGTATTTACCCACTCTTGATCTTTCAGCTTAGTCAAAATGGGGTAAATACTGCCTACTCCTTTCAATTTTATATTGTGTTCTTCTAATTCCTTCATAATTTCATAACCATAGCTTTTTTCCTTTGACAAAATAGATAACACACACATTTCTAAATGACCTTTGATTAAACTTGTTCTATCCATACGATAACCTTAACAAAGATATATACTTCTTTCAAGTATATATCTTAAATAAAAACAAATCATTACACTGAAAATTATATCTTTTGAAAAAAATTAAAATTAACTCTATAAACTTCGACAAAAGAGCCATTAGAAAAAGCGTGCATTGAAATAGATTTCAAAACACGCTTTTAATACAGTCAATATGAATCATTTTTTTATTTAATATCCGAGGCATTAATCAGTCCTGTTATTTTACGCCATTGCTAAATAATCCATGATTATTTTCCGATGACTGCCTACGACTTTCTCTGGTAATTGGTTCGGATCAATAAATTGGCAATCATTTAATTCTGTTTTATCAACCACCAACTTACCATGAAATTTATCTGTATAATATGCCACTGTTACAGTGTAGAATTCGTCTCCATTTTCTGCTTTACTATATTGTCCCGGTCCTGAATATACGTTAATAAGCTTCAAGTCCTCTACGGTTAATCTTGTTTCCTCATATACCTCCCTGCGAGCTACATCTTCGGTTGATTCACCTAGTTCCATCAAACCACCTGGAAGCCCCCATGATTCTTTTGGGAATTTCCTCTGCTGCAGCAATATTCGTCCCTTATCATCTAGCATCACGACAACTGCACCGACTAAGATTAGAGGTCTATGTCCGACAAGCTTCCTTATATCTTCTATATATCCCAAATTCAACTTTCTGCTACTAAAAATATAGATAAATGTACATTTTTAGAGTATTCCTGCTTCTACGAACCCGACCTCGCCAAAATCTCGCTACTGTCGTTTGTATAGTTCTCCACAGGCGTAAATTCCGATGTAGCCCACCGTACATATATGCTATCTATTTAAGTTAGAACGACATATTCTTTTGCTTGTAAAAGGTTAATAGACGCATTTAAATCTCTATCCATGACATTTCCGCAATCACATTCATATATTCGGTCAGATAGTTTTAAATCTAGCTTCTTTTTCCCACAACATGAACATAGTTTAGAAGATGGATAAAATCTATCAACTTGCCGTAATTCAATCCCATAATCAATACATTTAGCTAATAGCCATGTTTTAAACGTATAAAAACATTGTTCTGCGACTGCCTTAGACAGATGCTTATTTTTCATCATCCCTTTTACATTTAAATCTTCGATTGTGATATATTCTGGCTTGGTTTTCACCAGTTTATTAACAACTCCCTTTACGTGCTCTAACCTTATATTAGATAGTCGAACATGTAACTTCTGAACTCTAAGAATGTTTTTATTTATATTCACTCTTTTGTTAGTAGCAGTTTTTTCACCTCTCTTTTTAAAGTTTTCATATTTTCGTGATAAAGAGCGTTGTTCACGTTTTAACTTCTTTTCTAACCTTTTGACCTTTTTTGTTTTATTGATATTCTTGTAAGATACTCCGTCACTACAAGTAATGAAGGATTTAATGCCCATGTCAATCCCTAAGCCTGTGTTATTTAATTTAACATCACGTTTCCTTGTATCTAATTCACATAAAATAGACACATAATACCTTCCTGCTTTTTGAGATATTGTTCCACTTTTTACAATTGCATCTCGATGAATATATCCGTATTCTTTTAACCTTACCCATCCAATTGTAGGTATTTTTACCTTATGTCTTTCTATTGTCCAATCCATTTTGTTGTTTTTAGGAAAGTAGCATTTAACATCTTGTTTTTTCTTTTTCTTAAAACGAGGAAACTTTGATAAACCCTTAAAGAATTTCTTAAAAGCTTTGTCACCATTCATGATTGCTTGTTTAACAGCTTTACTAGATACTTCTTTAATCCATTGGTCATGTTCTTTTGTATAAACACTATTTAACCATTTAGAAAAATCATACCCACTGATAAACCTACCTTCTTTTTCATACGTTTCCTTGTTTTTAGAAATGTACAGGTTGTAAACATATCTACACACTCCGATAGTTTGATTTATTTTAGCAATTTGTTCAGATGTTGGCTTAATTTCAATAAAGTATGCTTTCTTCATAATTCTTTATCCTCAGACATTTTCTTTTTATATTTTCTCAATCCATATATTCTACAACTGAAAACATGAATAATAGATATTAAGTCTTGAACCAGTTCTTCTTGCGGAGAAAGGTTTCATTATTGACAATAATAATATTTGTCCCCATTTTCCGAAGAATTTTTTCAAACCATTCATAACCAAAACGAACAAACCTATCTTTATGTGCAATAATAATAGTTGACATGTTTTTATCCATACAACTTTCGATTAACTTATTCCAATTTTTCCTATTGTAGTTTAATCCACTTCCAATATCAGTAATTACTTCATCTACTATGATACCCCTAGCATTGGCAAATGTTTTTAAAAATTCAATTTGATTCTCTAATTCATCTTTTTGTCCTTGGTTTGATACTCTGGCATATATAACAGCCTTACCTACTTTGTTTTCTTCTTTAATACCCATAAACTCTCTGTATTGCTTATCAGTATAATACCTTCTTCCTTTTGGGTTTCGGTAAGCTGTTAATGTGCCATCATTATCCCATCTCTGCAATGTACGAACAGATACGTTGACCATTTCTGCAAATTCTTTAAGTTTATATTGTTTCATGGGTATATTTCGCTATAAATACCTACATTTGTCTACATTTTTATTTACTGTTTTATTCTCCTTTCTTTATCTCAGAAAAAATGAAATTGGTTACTCCAATTTCTATCAATCCCACATTTTACTTTTTTACCTCAAGTTTTACCGGAGTTAGTGGTTCCCTACCTTGTAAAACTTGGATAAGATTATCTGCAGCTATATCTGCCATTTTTAATCTTGTTGATTCACTGGCACTACCGATATGTGGGAGTGTCACTACATTTGGCAACGTTAAAAGAGGAGAATCCAAATCTACCGGTTCCTTTTCAAAAACATCCAATCCAGCTGCCCATATCTCTCCATGTTTCAAAGCTTCATATAAAGCCTTCTCATCGACGATTCCACCGCGTGCCGTGTTAATTAAAATAGCCGATTCTTTCATCCGCTTTAATTCATTTTCACCAATGAGATGATGAACCTCAGAGCTGTATGGAATTAAAATACTGACAAAATCGGAAAGCTCTAGAAGTGTTTCTAATTCACAGTATTCGATTCCTAGGTCCTTCTCGATGTCTGTTTTTCGCGAGCGGTTGTAGTACAGAATATTCATTCCAAATCCTTTTGCTCTTTTAACAAGCGCTTGCCCAATCCGCCCCATACCAATGATCCCAAGTGTTGTTCCATAGATGTCTTGCCCTGTAAGCTGCATCGGTGACCATGTTTTCCATTCGCCTTTTCGCAAATAGTCTGATGCCTCGACTACTCTCCTTGCAGTCGCCATCAATAAAGCAAAAGTTAAATCGGCTGTCGTTTCTGTTAAGACACCCGGTGTATTCGTAACAATGACACCATGTTCGGCAGCAGTTTTTACATCAATATTATTATAGCCTACCGCCATATTGCTAATGACTTTAAGATGTTTTGCCTTTTCTATAACTTCTGCATCAATCGTTTCCGTTAATAGACAAAACAGTCCGTCTGCCTGTTGAATTTCTTTTATTAACATGTCACGGGAAACAGGAATATCCTCTTCTTCCCACATTCTGACGTTAAAATGCTTCGCTAGTTTATCATAAATGACCAATGGTATCTTTCTAGTAATGAATATTTTTGGTTTCAATATATTTCACCCTTTTTTAAGTGCTTGCTTAAAACTTCTAGATGTAAGAGGGATTATCCTTTATATATTTAATAGAAACAAGGTCTATTGGGTGTTCTATTTCATTTTGACCGATATAATTTTATTTTGACCGATATTTCCAAGTATTTGACCGATAAATCTTTTAAGCAAAGTTTTTCATCTACACAGATTATTAACTTATGCAAGAAATGAAAAAAACAGTGCGATTTCTATTGTGAAATTCACACTGCTTTCATAGGTTCATCTTTTATAGTTTATTATACTGTTCCACAACAGCGTTTACTAACTCATGTTGCTCATCCAACCCTGTCACATCACAGAAAGCCTTCAAAACTCCTGCTTCTTCAATATTCTTTTGAAGCGTAACTGATTCCTGGTCATCTTTTACATCAAATTTTAAAGCAGCCGCCATTACTTTAACAAGATACTCGGGAACTTCCCCGAATTCATGCATATATTCTAATGCAGGCGCAACTAAACGATCCTTTGCTCCTAACTTACGAATGGGAGCCCTTCCTACCCTTTGAACATGATCGACAATAAATGGATTGGCAAAGCGTTTTACTATTTTTTCAATGTATTGATGGTGCTGTGACTCATCAAATTGATATTTAGAAACTAGAACCTTACCTGTTTCCTCTAATGCCCCTAGAACGATTTGCTCCACTTCTTTATTTTCAATCGATTCTGCAATGGTGTGAAATCCGTAAAGATTTCCCATATATGCGGTTGCAGCATGCCCGGTATTTACCGTGAACAATTTTCGTTCTATATAAGCTTGAAGATTTTCAACAAATAGCGCTTCTTCGATTTCTGGTTTGATTCCTTTTATTTCTGTTTGATCAATGACCCACTCATGAAAAGGTTCTACTAATACATCCAGCAAGTTTTCATTATCTTGATTTGGTACGATCCTATCTACTGCCGAATCAGGGAATCCGACATTTTCCGCTGCCCATTGTTTTTCTTCTTCATTTAAATGCTCTAGAACAAATTTTTGCAGTTCACTGCTTCCGCCAACCATATTTTCACATGCAATAATATTTAGCGGTTCACCTTGAAGCTCTTTTCTTTTTCTTAATCCATCTGCAATGAGCGGAGCAATAAATTTTAAAATATGCGGTCCTATGGCAGTCGTTACTAAATTAGCAGTTGCGATAGACTGAATCGCTTCCTCTGGTGATTTTGCATTATTAATCCCTTTAATCCCATTAACTGAAAATGTATTTTTTTGTTCATTCGCTAAGATTACTTGATATGTTTTTTCTTTGTTCAATTCAGCAATAATAGCTTCATTTACATCAACAAAATCAATTTCATACCCGGATTGATGCAATAATAATCCGATAAATCCTCTGCCAATATTGCCGGCGCCAAAATGTGTGGCTTTCATTTTAGTTCACCTCATTAAAAATTTGAAGAATTTCATCCTCTAAATTAGCTTGAACTAATTTTTCAACATTTTCTTCTTCCGAACATACGATAGCGATTTTCGAAAGAATATCAAGATGCTCATTATTCTTACCGGCAATGCCAATTAAGATCTTAACAATATTTCCTCCTCCAAAATCAACACCTTCAGGTACTTGGACAACTGATAGACCAGATTCTAGAACTGAGGATTTTGCATTTTCCGTTCCATGTGGAATCGCAATGTAATTCCCCATATAGGTAGAAGCGATTTCTTCACGCTTTAGCATTTCTTCAATATAATCCTCTTTCACATATCCTTTATCAACAAGAATCTTTCCAGTCATTTTAATTGCTTCTGTTTTACTGCTGATTTGTTGGTTTAATAGGATGTTTTCTTTTGATAATATAGACATTTTCCTTCACTCCTTATGTTTTTGAACACAACTGATGTAATATTGCTGACTAATATATTGAATTAAACGGCTTTTCACCGCAGTTTCAAAGATTTGAATACTTTCAGCAGATTGAATAATGAGAGCACTAATAAAGCTCGTGATACGTAAAATTTCCGCAGAAGCCTCTTCTGGTGCTAATAATAGTAAAATTCTTTCCGCTTCGATTGTTTTATTATCCATTGACTTTAATTCCTGTGGGGTTTTCAAGTCAA
This sequence comes from Heyndrickxia sp. NPDC080065, assembly GCF_050281185.1. Lineage (NCBI taxonomy): Bacteria > Bacillati > Bacillota > Bacilli > Caryophanales > Bacillaceae > Heyndrickxia > Heyndrickxia sp. NPDC080065. Next base: position 17,812 of record NZ_JBNNWS010000002.1, read on the forward strand.
TGATATGAAATGCCGGTTTGAACACTTTATCATTCCTTGCATGGAATAATGCAAGCTTCGTTCCAGGGATCCCCAATCCCCCAAGCAATTCACGCTGTTTTAACGCTTTTACAACCTTGGATACACTTCCGATAACACCTTTTCTAATTAGATGTTTACATACTTCTTCAAGAATCAATTCAATCTCAAGATCATTTTCGATCATAAAAATTTCCAAGCCATCTAAAATATCGATTAACAGTGTAGATTCCTCTACAAATATTTTGAAATCATCATATTCGATGGAATATTGATATTCGCTTTCTTCCTCTTTGAAAAGGGTTGGAGCGTATTGATCACCTTTTTGATTGATATATAATTGGATCGTTTCTAATTCTTCATCTGTTAAAATAGGACTCACTAATAAATATTCATTGGACAGATCTTCAATCGGAATCGTTGAAAGAATAATATCATATTGCTCTTTATCAATATCCTTTAATTCAAAGACGGAAACATTTTTCGTTTCTGAAATACTTGGAATATGATTTTTTATTTGAGTTGCGAGCATTTTTGATGTTCCAATGCCACTCGAACAAATAATCAAAGCCTTCCATTTTTTCCTGGCTTCTTTCGTATTTAATGCCGATCCAAAATGTAGAACCAAGTAACCAATTTCCTCTTCTGGCACACTCATCTCTGGGAGTGTTCTAGCTACCGCCTCCTGAACAATATGAAAAAGATCAGCATAATCACTTTTTACCTGATTCAATAAAGGATTAGATATTCGCATATTTTTCTTTAGCCGGTATAATGTCGGCTGGAGATGAGCCAATAATCCATCCACTAATGAACGATCACTTCTCAGTTGGGCATGGGTAATATTCTCAACATGGTTAATTAACTGATTGACAATGTATACAGTCTCGACATTATCATCCTGAACACCAATTTCCCGTGTAAAGCGAATTTTTGCCCCTAGAAGGTGCATCGTAATATAGCCGATTTCTTCTTCAGGAATTGTCACGTCAAAGAACTCTTCTAAACTTGCTGCCATCTTTTTAGCTATTTGAAATTCCTTTGTTTCCCGGAGCTCATTAAGGTATTCACCTTGAATCGTGATATTTTCGCCCCGCCCTATTCTTTCGATCGCTAAAGCAAGATGGACAACTAAGCCTACATAGGAGCTATCTGCCAATGGATATGGGATCTGATCATTCATGTTACTTACAAGCTTTTCGATCATTAATATTTTTTCTTTTTTTACGAGTCCCAATAACCTCTCAGATATAGAATCGATCTTGTTCGTTGACTTTTTTTGAATATTTTCGCGTACCATTTTTAAAAATTCTGGGACATCAAAACGATCCGATATCAATCTGCCAATCGCTTTTCGTTTCGACTCCTCTGATCCGGTAAGCTCGACCCCGTAACCTCTTCTCCGAACAAGAGTAAGTCCAAAGCTTTTAATATATGGTTCTATTTTATCCAAATCATTACTAATGGTAGCAGTTGTCACTCCAAGATCATTCGCTAATGACAATAACTTAATCGGCTCATTACGATCCAAAAGTGTGCATAAAGCAATGATCATTCTCTCATCCGGAGTGTATTCGGTATAATCTTGTTTCTGAATAGCCAGCTTAAGCTGGTGAAGACTTGCTTGATCACCTATTAATTTTATCCCTACACCAGCTCTTTTTACTAATTGCAGTTGAAACTGGTGAAGAATGGGTTCAATGTTTTTAAGATCACGATGAATGGTACGTTCACTTACATCGATTAACTCGGCTATTTCCTTTATCGTAATCTCTTTATTCAAATCCTCCATTAAATAATGAAGAATGAGTCGTTCTCTTGCCGAAACAAGCATATTCATCAGCTCACTTTTATTAGATTACTGACATATTTTAATTATACGAGGCAGTTCCCAATCATTCCAAACAAAGATACCATTATTTTTTCCCTAAAGTTCATGACAATACTTAATAACATTAGTGAAAAACTAATGGGCAGAAACAACACCTAATCTAATAAAACTAAAGGGACAAATCAGCTTTATAATGCCAATTCATCCCCTCTCTTTATTATTTCAACTTAATTACAATTTCATCATATTTAGGACTGCTTAAGAAATTATCAACGGATACATGATGTGCATTAGGAAGCTTTGCTTTTGCACGATCCGTTAAATCTTTATGTGTAATAACGATATCAGCATCACTTGGCAGGTTACTAATAGAAGTATTTGCTACTTCAACATCTTTAATTTCCGCTTTATTTACTTTATTACGCATGATGGAGGCTCCCATTGCACTTGAACCCATTCCAGCATCACAAGCAAAAATGATTTTCTTCACTTGTCCATAATCAAACTCTTTGCCTTCTGTTGAAGAAGGTGTTGACTCAACTAATGCACTTGAAACAGAGCTTTTCTTTCCTTTTAATGATTCCATTTTTTCAGCAGCAGAAGAAATATCTTCATCTTCCCCTTTATTTTTGCTCGTTTTCATAATGAGAGCTGCTACTACGAAGGAAACGATTGCTGAGACAAGAACACCGGCAATAATTCCCAAATAGTTCCCTTTTGGAGTCATGGCAAGTAAAGCAAAAATACTTCCAGGTGATGGAACAGCAACTAAACCTACTTTAAAAATTGTAAAGGTAAATACACCACTAATTCCACCTGCGATGGCAGCTAAAATTAACATCGGCTTCATCAAAATATAAGGGAAATAAATTTCATGAATCCCTCCTAAGAAGTGAATAATAGCTGCTCCTGGAGCTGTACGTTTTGCAGACCCGCGGCCAAATAAACAAAATGCAAGTAAAATCCCTAATCCTGGACCAGGATTTGGTTCTAATAAGAATAGAATTGATTTACCTGTTTGTGCTGCTTGTTCCACTGCGATCGGACTAAGAACTCCGTGGTTAATCGCATTATTTAAGAACAAGACTTTTGCTGGTTCAATAAAGATACTTGCTAAAGGTAATAATCCCGCATGAACGATTACTTCGACACCATTAGATAAAAGAGTAATAAGTGCTGATACGAGTGGGCCGATTCCTTTTAGAGCAATCATTAATAAAATAGCAGCTAAAATCCCTGCAGTAAAATTATTAACAAGCATTTCAAAGCCAGATTTAATCCTATTTTTAAATAGTTGATCCACTTTCTTAATCAAATACCCGCCTAAAGGACCCATAATCATAGCCCCTAAAAACATTGGGATATCCGAACCAACAATCACACCCATGGTTGCCGTTGCACCAACAACACCACCACGAACATCATGGATCATTTTTCCGCCAGTATATCCAATTAATAGTGGCAATAAATAGGTAATCATTGGGCCTACCGCTTTGGCAATCTCCTCGTTTGGCAGCCATCCATCAGGTATGAACAGTGCTGTAATGATCCCCCACGCAATAAACGCACCGATATTCGGCATGATCATGCCACTCAAATTACTTCCAAACCGCTGCAATCTGACTCGGAAGTCTTTTTTCTCAGTTATTTCCGACATTCGTTCTCACCTCTTTTAATATTCTTAACTTTATGGTAAAGCGTTTTCAGAGGAGAAACAACGAAAACTAAAGTTGAATTTGGCAATGGAATTGTTGTCAAGATTAAATAGGAATAATGATCTATTCGTATGTAGTATTCTGCTAAGTTTCTATTTTATTTGTTGAAAAATTTTGAGACATAAAAAAGAACATCTATGGAGTAAATGTTCTTTTAAACAGGCTGTTTTCGCAAATTTTTTTTTAGAATTATAGGATATATTTTTTTATAACCAGAAGATTAAAATATTAATGTATAATTTGATTAAAATTTACATTAATTAAAGATCCTATCAACATCCAAGAAAAACCCAGGGATAACCTTAGAATTGATGGATCCGAACTTCTCGTTTGCCACAAGCTCATACTGGTCATCTTGTCCTAAAGAATAAACCATTACGACATTTAAGATAGGATTAATAATCCAATATTTCTTTACTTTATATTTTTGATAAAGATTTGTCTTAAAGATTAAATCATGTGCTTGATTGGAGGGACTGACAATTTCAATAATAAGTTCAGGAACACCACAATATTGCTGATCAGTGAATCCGGATTTATCACAAATAACAGATAAGTCAGGAATAACTACTTTTTTATCATCGTCATTATTATCCACAAGCGAATATTTCATAGTTTCCTCACCAATAAAATAAGGACAGAAATCTTGCACTTACTTCTACAACCGATCCAATGCCTGCTTCAAATCCTCCCAAATATCCTGCCATGCTTCAAGACCGACGGAAAGACGAATGAGCTGATCGGTAATCCCCATTTTCAAGCGTTCTTCTTCAGGTACAACGGCATGTGTCATGGTTGCTGGATGTTGAATTAGTGTTTCAGCGTCGCCAAGACTGACAGCTATTTTAATTAATTTGCATTGATTTAAAAACTGCTGAGCTTCTTGTTTAGTTCCATCAATTTCAAAGCTGATCATTCCGCCTGGATATTTCATTTGCTGCTTCGCGAGCTCATATTGTGGAAAATCAGGATCTCCAGGATAATACATCATTTTCACCTTTGGATGCTGCTTTAATTGCTCAGCAATTTTTTCCGCATTATCACAATGTCGGTCGAGTCGGACAGGCAATGTTTTTATTCCGCGGAGTAATAACCAAGCATCAAACGGACTTATAATCCCACCAATATCCTTTAACGTAGTCATCGCCATTTCACTCATATTCTCTTTGTTTCCTACAACAATACCTGCAATCACATCCCCGTGACCACCGATATATTTCGTTGCACTATGAATCACATAGTCACACCCCAAGGCCAATGGCTGTTGTAAATATGGTGAACAAAAAGTATTATCGACAACGACCGGAATATTTTTCTCACGAGCAATTCTAACGACCATCTCTAAATCTACTAATTTCATTGTAGGATTGATTGGTGTTTCTATATAAATACATGTCGTGTTATCACGAATCGCCGATCTTACCGTTTCCTCATCTGAAAAGTGGATTAAATCATGAGCAATTTGGTGCTTCTTTTCCATCAGCTGAAGAAGCCCAAAGGTACAACCATATATCCCTTCAGAACAAAGGATGTGATCACCTGTTTTCGTCAAGTAAAAAAGAGTCGCAGATACAGCAGCCATCCCCGATCCAAATGCAAGCGCCATCTCACCTTGTTCAAGAGCAGCCATTCTCTCCTCAAGCACCTTTACCGTCGGATTACCTAAACGTGAATAAATATACCCCTCTGTCTCTCCTGCAAAACGCCTCTCCCCATCTTCAGCCGTCGGAAAAGTAAACGTAGATGTTTGAAATAAAGGAGGAACTAGGCTTCCCTCATGCTGCAAAGAAGTATACCCTCCATGAATAACCTCTGTTTCAAACCGCTTCTGATTCCCCATTTCGTGACCTCCTATAAATTATCAAGCTATAATTCTATCATATGCGATATTTTATTATTTCGAAAGCGTTTACAACGTTTTGGTGATTCCTTTATAGAGAAAGCTTTCAAGTAAGAATTCAGTCTACTGGAAAGCTAGATTAATCAGGATAATTGATATTGATAATAGGGTTCTTCCTGCTTCGTATCGTCAAACCATTTCATCCCTTTATAAGTGAAACCGATCTTTTCTAATATTTTTAATGATCCCATATTTTGAGGATCTGCAGAGGCAGAAATTAGTTTTACACCACCATGATTTTTAGCAAGTTCTAAACAAGCATTTGCCGCTTCTGTCGCAAACCCTTTTCTCCAAGATTTTTTACTAAAATGATAGATTAATTCCACATGATTGAGTGTATCAGTTATATTAAAACCAGCTGCACCAATGATTTCATTGGACTCTTTTTCTTTGACGGCATACACTGATAAACTATTAGCTTCATGACACCGGCGATATCCATTGATCACTCGAAGTATTACATCTTTTGAAGAAGCACCATTACATAATGCCATCACTTCTTCATCCCCCCAAAATTCTTCCACCGAATTAAGATAAGAATCATTAAACACACATAAATATAAGCGTTCTGTTTCAAATACTATTTCCATATTATTCACCTCAAATAATTTTCGGAATTGGAAATATGATTTCTTACCTCATCTAATTGTTTGAATCATTATTTCTTTTATCCATATTCCTAGCAATTTCTTTTAATAGGGCGTTTCGTTCTTTGTTGAGATTCATGAATTGAAAGACAATCCATATCACGCAAATAAAGATTCCTATAGAAATTAAAAAAATAAGTAATGGCATAAATGCAAAAAGTTCCATCCCAATCCTCCTTATGTAATTGTATTTATTTTAACATATTGGATTAAATTGGATAACTATTTATTTTACTTTTCGAATATATCAATCAATTTCTCTATAAAGATAAATAGATTCATCGTATGTATGGTAATCAAAAGCGGGGTTTGATTACCGTCAAACGGGAAAAAATCCTTGGGAGGGAATCAAGATATAGTGAAAAATGTAGATCATACTTTCATTTTGAGGTAGATTCTTCACTGATTTTGTGAATGATGTGGATCATACCTTCTTTATAAGGTAGATCCTTCACTGATTTTGTGGATGATGTGGATCATACCTTCATT
>NZ_JBNNWS010000002.1:24510-226915 GCF_050281185.1 Heyndrickxia sp. NPDC080065
TATAAGATAGATTATTCACAGATTGTGTGCAAGATGTGGATCAAAATTTCATTATGAAGTAGATCCTCCGCTGATTTTGTGGATGATGTGGATCATACCTTCATTATAAGATAGATTATTCACAGATTGTGTGCAAGATGTGGATCAAAATTTCATTATGAAGTAGATCCTCCGCTGATTTTGTGGATGATGTGGATCAAAATTTCATTATAAGGTAGATCCTTCCCTAATACGGGGCTTTGATTACCATAAATGTTAATGAAAACTTCCCTCTAAATAAGATATCCACAAGCAAATATTCTATAGTAGCTAAACAGCAAAAAAGCCAACCAAATATGGTCAGCCTTTTACCGATCCTGCTAATAATCCTTTAACAAAATATTTTCCTAATAAAATATAGACTAATAGTGTTGGCAGTGCCGCTAAAACGGCTCCGGCCATTTGAACATTCCATTGGACAATCTGGCTTCCCGATAGATTTTGCAGGGCAACCATGATCGGTTGTTGATCTGTGGTAGTGATCGAAATCGCAAACAAAAATTCATTCCATACATTTGTAAACTGCCAGATCGCGACGACTACGAATCCAGAAATCGAAAGCGGCAGCATAATATTTGTAAAAATTCTCAAGAACCCTGCCCCGTCAATTTTTGCCGACTCAATCATTGAATATGGAATATTTGCATAAAAATTTCTAAACATCAATGTCGTGATCGGAATCCCATACACCACATGGACAAGCACTAATCCTGGGATCGTATTGTATAGCCCTATATTCCGCAAAAATTGAATCAACGGGATTAGAATACTTTGATACGGAATAAACATTCCAAATAATATGAGTGTAAAAAGGACCTCAGATCCTTTGAATTTCCATTTTGAAAGGACATATCCATTGAGTGCACCCAATAATGCAGAAATAATCGTAGCAGGGATAACTAAGTAAAGTGAATTTAAAAAGTTTGGTGCTAATTTTTCAAATGCTACTATATAACTATTAAAATCCAGTGCTGTTGGCAGCTTCCACATATTGGCTAGAGTAACTTCTTGAAGAGGCTTAATACTCGTGACTAAAATGACATACACCGGCATTAGGTAAAATAAAGCTAGCACAATGAGAATAATATAAAGCACAGGTTTAGATATTCGCCTAAGTACCATATTAATCACTCCTCCTGCTCATAACCAAGTAAGGTACGATAAAGATTGCTACTGCAAGGAGCATAATTATCGCAATCGCTGCCCCGTGAGCATAGTAATTTCCTCGGAATGTAGTTTCAAACATATATACACCTGGAACATCTGTTACGAAATTCGCCCCCGGTCCAGTCATCGCATAAATTAAATCGAAAATTTTCAATGAAATATGTGCCATAATAATGATCACACTCACCGAAATCGGACGTAAAAGCGGAATAATCACTTTGCGATAAACTTGAAACTCTGTTGCTCCGTCCATACGGGCAGCTTCCTTTAATTCATCAGGAATACCGCGAAGCCCAGCTAAATACATAGCGACAGAAAATCCAGTCATTTGCCAAACTGCTGCAATTACCACCGCAATTATCGCAACCGGTACCCCGACCTCAATCTGGCCAAGCTTAAATCCAGCTAAAATATGTGTGTCCGTGTACCAAAGCGGTTCAATTCCAAACTTTTGTAAAAAAAGGTTAACCCCTGTTGACGGGTTCAATATCCATTGCCACACAACACCTGTTACAACGAAAGATAATGCCATTGGGAAAAAGAAAATATTTCGGAATATTGATTCCCCACGCAGCTTTTGATCTAAGAAAATGGATAATACAAGACCAATAATTAAAACGAGACCGATAAACAAAACGGTAAAGACAACAGTATTTCGCACATCCGCTTGAAAACGATAATCTTGAAAAAGAAATAAGTAGTTTTTCAATCCTGCAAACGAAAAATCCGGTACTAATGAATTCCAATTACTTAAAGAAACATATCCTGTCCAGCCAATAAACCCATATACAAAAATGCCAATTAATATAAGTGACGGCAATAAAAAGGAAAAGGCCAATGCGTGATCGGCTGTTAGCTTTTTTCGCTTCTTCCTTTTCGGATTAACCGTTATAGAGGTATTTTTTTCTACTACTTTTGATGTCTCCATACGTTACCTCCTATCATATTCATATCGGGACGCTTCTCCCAATGATTAGGAGAACTATTTTATAAATCCGGTGCTTGGAGTTCTCGGCTCCTTTTGGAACACACACTATCACAAAAAAGAGGAAGAGAATTTTCTCGTCCTCTTTTAAAGTGAAATTGGTTCTCCTAACCACAGGGAGAATTCTCCCTTAGTAGATTTACATTATTTCTTCAACTCTGCTTGTGCAGATTTTAAAGAATTAATCAAACCATCAACATCCAATTGAGTAACAAAAATATTAACCGCTTGGTTAGCTTTTGTTACAAAACCTTCAGCAGCAGCAGATCCATGCGCTAAGCTAGGAGCAAGCTGTGCTGTTTTGAAGTCTTCAATAGTTGCTTTTCCGTAATCATCATATTTCGATGTATCTGCATCCACACGTGCCGGAATGGAGCCTTTTAATGGATTAAATGCATCCTGCCCCTCAACAGATCCCAGAACAGCTAAGAAGGTTTTCACATCATCCACATTTTTTACCCCTTTTGGCAAACCGAATGTATCAGTAATAACGGTGAAAATTCCAGCTGAATCAGGAGTTGTTGTAAAACCAAAGTCTTCATTCAATTTAAGTTTTAAATCATTGACAAAGTAACCTTTTGCCCAGTCACCCATAATATTCATCGCTGCTTTACCATCGGCCACTAGCTGTGACGCATCCTGCCAGTTACGTGAGCTATGGTCTTTGTTAATATATCCAAGCATTTTCTTAAACGTTTCAGCTGATTCTTTTACTTTTGCATCATCAAACGGAAGCTCACCTGTCCAAAGCTTGTTATAGCCATCCACACCAAGCTTCGCTACTAAAATCGTTTCAAATACTTGAGTAGCTGTCCACGGCTCTTTATCTCCAAGTGCTAGTGGAGTAATACCTTTTGCTTGTAATTTATCCGCTACTTGGAAAAACTCATCAAATGTTTTTGGTACTTGAAGTCCATTGTCATCAAATACTTTTTTGTTAAACCATAATACGTTCCCACGGTGAATATTTACTGGTACTGAGTAAATGTTTCCATCTTTACTTACCATATCAATTAAAGATTTAGGGAATTTGTCATTCCAGCCTTCTTTGTCATAAAGATCATTGATCGGCTCCATTTTCCCTGCAGCTACCCAACCTTCGTTCAATTCTGCACCACCATGAACTTGGAATGTGGATGGAGGGTCATTTCCCTGCATTCTGCTCGCAAGTACGGCCTTCGCATTTGTTCCAGCTCCACCAGCAACTGCAGCATTTTCTACAGCAACATCCGGGTGTTTTTCTTTAAATAATGCTAATAATGCTTTCAATCCATCTTCTTCACCAGCGCCCGTCCACCAGCTAAAGATTTCGACTTTATCCTTTTTTCCTTTTGATTTCTCACCACTGCCGCTTGTATCCTTCGAACTGCAAGCCGCCAGCGCAAAAACAAGGATCATAGCAATCGTGACAATTAGCCCTTTACGTTTCACTCTTTCTCCCCCTTTATTCATGTAAGCGTTTCCTACACTTTTAATTTACCAAACTATCTAGCAACCATTTCATGAAAACGCCTTCATTTTTTTGCGAATATCTGTATTATTTTGTGGTGAATTTCCTCATTCCTATAAAATCTCAATGCTACATTAATTTTTTATTAGTTAAATCACTTGAATGGTATGCGTGAAACGTTTTTTTACGTAGTAAAACTAGCTGAACGCATTCCATTCAGTGTTCAACATTGTTTAACAAAGCATAGAAAAAAAACGACTCTTCAAAAGAAGAATCGTTCTCAATTAAGCAATCGTTTTTTTAAAGGTAAGAAAGCATTAAATTTACTTAGGATAATAGTCCTGAAAAGTGTCTTCTGTGTCTAGCTCCAGCGCCTATCGGCTAGCGGATTTCTCCGTCTTCTCCCTACGATAAGTCAACATCGACTCGTCCCTTGCCGTGTTTCCTTTATCTCAGTCGAAGACTACGAAATCCGTACGCTAGACCTGCGGCGCTTGCGCTTTTCTTATTTTGCATTTCATTCCGCATTTGCAAATAATACTATGCTTTAAATATTTGATTTTCGTATGACAGACTGGGCAAATTGTTAATTTTTCTATCCTGGGTCTCCCCTTTTTCATTTTAGTTTCTGACACTCTTTACATATGCCGTAAACTTCAAAATGGTGAAACTGAATATCAAATTTCGTTAATTTCTCAGCTGCCTGCTCAACTTCTTTTAAAAGCGGGTAATTAAAATCTCCTATTTTCCCACATGCTTCGCATATGATATGATAATGATTGGTTTTATACATTTCATATTTGCTAATACCAGTTCCATAGGGCAATTCCTTTAAAATATTCAACTTAACAAATAGTTTTACATTGTTGTAGATCGTTGCCAAACTGATATACGGCAGTTCATGATGAATATCTTCTACGGTTGGATGTGACTTCAGCTTTTGAATGGCTTCTAGGATTAATAAGCGTTGTGGTGTAATCCGAAGTCCTTGTTCTTTTAAATAAGGAATTAGTTGAGCTGTTGCCTGTTCTTCCCCCATGATTATCCCCTCACTCAATTTGAAAGGTTGTTTCGAACAACTAATGATTTCAAAAATAGGTATCCGTCTGCCTAAACGGATACCTAGGATAATTGAGAAAATGAGAATGAAATTGAGAATTTACTATTTTCAACAATATTGTTGTTCCTAATAAAATCTGTAGGGTATGCGTTCAGCTAGTTTTACTACGTAAATAAATCGCTTCACACATACCCTACAGATGATTTTATCAAAAGGCTGTTTTCGCATAGATTGTTGCTTTTCGTATATAGCTCCAATCCTTAAATAAATAGGCTTCGTGCTCTTTTCATCATCCTATACTCATTATGAAAGTAGTAAATAACCGTAAAAATCCTACTGCCGATTTTTACTTTGTTGCTGAAAGCAACAATGTTTCAGAAAAGAGCCTATCAAAAATAACCGCTAACAAAGCTATTCTATTAGTATTAGATTATACTTCCTGTGGTACAGATAATCCAAGACCTTCTGCCACACGTGTACCGTACTCTGGATCGGCTTTATAAAAATGCTGAATTTGGCGAAGCTTTATTTCTTCTTTTTCTACAGGCTTCATAGCACCAACAATATTTTCTACTAAACGTGTTCGCTCTTCCTCGTTTAATAGGCGATAAAGGTCTCCCGCTTGAGTGTAGTGATCAAAATGATCGTAAGCTACACTATCTGCAATACCAGATACTGCATAGGCAGCTCTCTTATCTTCTGGTGATTCTGCAGGACCGCCAAAGCTATTCGGTTCATAGTAGACAGAACGTCCACCATTATTGCCGCTCGCCATGAAACCGTCGCGTTGGTAGTGATTCACTTCATTTTTCGGACGATTGATTGGCAATTGATTATGATTAGCCCCTACACGATAACGATGTGCATCCGCATAAGCGAATAAACGTCCTTGAAGCATCTTATCCGGTGAAACATCAACACCTGGTACTAAATTTCCTGGTGAAAATGTTGCCTGTTCTACTTCTGCAAAATAGTTTTCAGGATTTCGGTTAAGAACCATGCGCCCTACTTCAATTAGTGGATAATCCTTTTGAGACCATACTTTCGTTACATCAAATGGATCAAAACGATACGTATTGGCATCCTCTAAAGGCATGATTTGTACATAAAGCTTCCATTCTGGGAAGTCGCCGCTTTCAATCGCATTAAATAAATCCTCTGTATGATAATCTGGATTTTCTCCAGCAAGTTTTGCCGCAAGCTCAGGTGCGATATTCTTTACACCTTGTTCTGTTTTAAAATGATATTTTACCCAAACTCCATCACCATCTTCGTTCACCCATTTGAACGTATGGCTTCCATAACCGTGCATGTGACGGAATGTTGCTGGAATTCCGCGGTCAGACATCAAAATCGTTACTTGGTGCAATGATTCAGGAGATAAGGACCAAAAATCCCAAACGGCAGTTGGATTTTTCAAATGTGTTTGCGGATCTCTTTTTTGTGTATGAATGAAATCAGGGAATTTGATTGCGTCACGAATAAAGAATACCGGAGTGTTATTCCCGACAATATCATAATTGCCTTCTTCTGTATAAAATTTAACAGCAAATCCACGCGGATCACGAACTGTATCTGCTGATCCAAGCTCACCAGCTACTGTAGAAAAACGAATAAATAAAGGAGTACGCTTGCCAACTTCAGATAAAAAGTTTGCTTTCGTATATTGTGTCAAATCATTCGTTACTTCAAAATATCCATGTGCTCCAGCACCTTTCGCATGAACGACACGTTCAGGAACACGTTCTCTATTAAAATGAGCCAATTTTTCTAGTAGATGTACATCTTGAATTAATGTCGGACCGCGTGAGCCAGCTGTCATCGAATTCTGATTATCTCCAACCGGAGCACCCCAACTAGTCGTAAGTTTCTTATTTGTACTCAATCAAATCACCTCATCAGATTTTTTTGTAAACTCTTTTCGTCAGCTTTGTTGCTATTAACTACTATCTAATTTTTTATTTAATCTGAATAGAAGGCTCAGGTATAAGGGAAAAGAGCACGTCTCCAAAATAAAATAGAATTAGAATATATCCGTAGAGCAACAACCTAAAATAAAAGAGCACTTAAGTATATTCATATGATAACATTTCTCAAAATAAAATCAATACCTTTTTATAATAATTATAATTTAAAATAAAATATAAAATATGAAGCTTAATTAGAATAGAATTTTTAAAATCAATATTTACCCAATAAGAATGTTATTCATAACTTATTAATTTATGTCCACAAATAAGAAAAGCTCTATGCTTTTTCCTAGTAAAATTGGAAACTTCATTCCATTCCTAAATCAGTCCCAATTAATAACAAGCTTGCATGAAGGATCTACCTCATAATCTTAAGAAAACCATAAACACCTTATACAGTTTCCCTCTTGATCTACTTCTTTTCACGGTTTTCTGGTAGATCTTGTTGCGGGTTCCCTCTTGATCTACTTCTTTCCGCGGCTTTCTGGTAGATCTTGTTGCGGGTTCCCTCTTGATCTACTTCTTTCCGCGGCTTTCTGGTAGATCTTGTTGTGGTTTCCATTTTGATCTACTTCTTTTCACGATTTCCTGGTAGATCTTGTTGCGGGTTCCCTCCTGATCTACTTCTTTTCACGGTTTTCTGGTAGATCTTGTTGCGGGTTCCCTCTTGATCTACTTCTTTCCGCGGTTTTCTGGTAGATCTTGTTGCAAAAAATGTTCTCTTATCAATGAAGTTGTTCTTTGACTTTATTAGTTGCTGCTTTTTGAACTCGAGTGACTAGGCGCTAAAGCTAACCAATAAAAAACCCCCTATCAACAGGAGGTGCCACTTCTATATAAAATTTTAACTAACTCATCCTCCTCGATACGAGGTTGGCGACACACCGGTTTTCTTTTTAAACACCCGGCTGAAATAGTTTGGATCCTTGTATCCAACGCTGAAGCAAATTTCTTTTAAGCTTTTATTTGTATGAAGAATTTCATTTTTTGCCTTTTCTATTCTCAAATCAGTTAAATAATCGATAAAGGTTAGTCCAAACTTTTCTTTAAACATTTTTGTAAAATGAAAAGGACTTAAATCTACATATTCAGCTACTTCTTCCAACGTTATATTTTTTTCGTAATTTGTTTCGATGTATTCCTTTGCTTTTTGCAGGTAGCTTTTATGATTCCTTATTCGCCAAGCTTGCACGACTTCTACGGCATCAACCACAAATTGCCGTAATTGCACAATCCATTCATCCCCCTGCAAAAAATTCCGCTTTTCAAAATGAATCCCTAGATCTCCAAGCATTCTGGAAATCATAATCATGAGTTCCTCAAAAAAATGTTTCGGTTGATCCTGATTTGCTTCTACATAGAGTTCAAACGTTTGAAGTGCTCGGCTGCGATCCCCTAATTTAATCCATTCTAAAAGCTCCCTTTCCTTTTCAAAAAAAACTGGAACAAGATTTATTTCCTTATCGGCATAAAAAAATACATCCCTGCCTTTTCTTTGTTCAAGTGCAAGAATCGCCTCATGATACGATTGGGCAAGCAAATCAATCTTATCAAAGGCACTCCCTATTCCAGCAGCTAATTTTACATTCTTAAATTTATTTTGAAAGGTATTGACTACGGTATGGGCAGACTTAATTGCCTTTGATTTCATCCGGTTTTTATCATGAATTGTATTTAACAAAATGAGCACTGGAATTTTATTGTCCACCATCGGTCCTATCACACACTCTTGACTCATATTCGTTTTCATTATGGACTTAAGCCCGCTATATAGACTTCGCTTATCCCTATTCGAAGTCCGTTCATGGTCATCTTGAACAGTAAATAAGACGATGTACCCTGACTTTACTTCAATTCCTAATAGATTACTCCATTCTTTAAAATTCAAATCCTCAATATGGTTTAGCAATAATGAAGAGAGCCATTCTGATTCAATAACTGATAAT
Source organism: Heyndrickxia sp. NPDC080065 (assembly GCF_050281185.1). Lineage (NCBI taxonomy): Bacteria > Bacillati > Bacillota > Bacilli > Caryophanales > Bacillaceae > Heyndrickxia > Heyndrickxia sp. NPDC080065. Next base: position 33,128 of record NZ_JBNNWS010000002.1, read on the forward strand.
GCACGAGTTAAATTTTCCTTTGTATGTTGATATTCTGATAGAATCGTTCTTTCCTCCATGATTTCCTCACTGACTCTTGCCAGGGCCTCTAAGACATCCTTCTTTTTACTCGGCTTTAATAAGTACTCCTTTACCCCTTGCTGCATTACTTCTTTCGCATACTCAAACGTATTAAATGCTGAAACCATGATGAACCGAACCCGCTTATTATGCTTTCGAATCTCTTTTACCGCTTCTACCCCATCAATCCCAGGCATTTTAATATCCATCATCATCAAATCAGGCTGTAGCTCATGGGCTAGCTGAATTGCCATTCTCCCGTTCACAGCCTCTCCAATAATCTCTATTCCTGGCATTTCCGTTTGAATCATTTTCGATATGGCCGTTCGTTCTAGCTTTTCATCGTCAACAATGATTAGTCGCATTCAAGTTCACCCCCATTCGGAATCTTCAGACGAAATATTGTCCCCTTCTCAAGCTCGGATTCAATATCGATGATATCCTGTTGTTGATAAAAAATTTGTAACCGCTTAATGACATTCTTCACACCAATTCCAGTCGAATGCCCAGACGCTTTTTTCAGCTTACTGCTTTCCTGATTCTCTGTTTCATTTTTATAGTTTAATAATTTTTTCCGTGTCTCCTCATCCATTCCTGCGCCATCATCGGCAATTTCAATCACAATATGGTTCCCTGTTTGAAAAATAGATAATGAAATGCACCCGCCTTCTTCCTTCGATTCCACCCCATGAATAAAGGCATTTTCCACAATCGGCTGCAAGGTGAGGCGAGGAATTTCTAAATTAACACATCGTTCATCAATCACTGTTTTAAAGGAAATTCGATCTCCGAAGCGGGTTTGTTGAATATAAAAATATTCTTTTACAACTTTAACCTCATCCTTTAATGTCGATGGTTTTTCGATGTTTTCAAGATTATAGCGAAGCAATGTTGAAACAGATTCAATTAAACAAGTCGTTTCATGCGCATCCTCTAGATAAGCCATTTTTGCAATATTATTTAATGTATTGAATAAAAAATGCGGATTGATTTGATTCTGTAAGCTTTTTAATTCAAGCTCCTTAAGCAGCTTATCAAGCTCGGATTTATCTTTAATTTCATTTACTAGTCCAACTATATTTTTTCTCATTTGATTGAAGGTTTCCGTTAATAATTTTAACTCATCCTTACTTGTCACTTCTAAATCCTTACCAGTTAAATGTCCAGCTGAAATTTCTCTGGCGGCTCGAGATAAACGAGCGATTGGACGAGTGATGCCTCTAGAAATATACAATGCTAGTAATCCACATATGATTAATGTTGCGGTCAAAAGAAATATAGTCGTTAAGCGATAATAATGATTCCGTTTCGTCAGCTGTGTAAAAAAAGTCTGATAGGTAGTCAGTTCTTGATCGATTAAAGACATCGTCGTTTCCTGAATAAAACTAGCAATATCGGTTGCTTCATTAAAATAGGAGGCATACTGATTAATATCTCCCGCCCTAAATGCATGAACCGCAATGACACTATCATCCAAAAAGCTTGCCAGCATTTTTTCATAGTTTCCTAATGTCACATAATTCGAATGATTTTCCAAATTATTTCGTAATTTCTTTTTATTCGCCCGTAATTGATTACTCGCATCAACGTATTCCCGGTACAAAAAAGGATCCTTCTTTACAATATAGGCATTCATTTTTTCTACTACGTTATTGGTTTGCTGTGCGGTTTCATTTAACAGCAAAAATCTCCCGAAGCTTCGGTGATATTCCTCCATAATTTTCTCACTGCTATCATATAAATAAAATGCAACACCATTCACAAGGGCAACCAAGATAATAAAATATATAAGAAGCTTTGTTCGGATTCGAATCATGGCATGATCTCCTCTGATCGGTCAGGAAGATCATTTTTATGCATAATTCTTGTTTCGGTATAATTTATTTTTGGCACAGGCTTTCCCTCTTGAATTTTTATCATCATTTCGACAGCATTGAATCCCATTTCATATGGCTTCTGTACGACCGTTGCATCGATTACACCTCTGCGAATATATTCGAGTGTTTCAGCAATCGTATCAAATGCCATAATATAGGTGGAATCTTGCCGACGGAGACGAAAAACAGATTGAGCAATCCCGATTCCATCTAATGCACTTGTCCCATAAAATGCATTTGTTTCTGGGTGCTCACTTAAAATTTTATATGCCTTCTCCGCTGCACGAATTCTTGTAATATTGGATTCCTCTATAGCGACAATATTTATTCTCTTTTCTTTCGCAATCGCATCCTTAAATCCCTTAACTCTAAGCTTTTGATGCTCTGCCTTAAAGCTGCCTGTAATGATTGCGACATTTACCACACCTATCGTATCATCTATCAATGCTTTGCCGGCAAGAAATCCAGAATAATAATTATCTGTTCCAATGTACGCTCTTCTGTGACTAGAGGGAGCATCCGTATCGACAGTAATGACAGGTACGCCTTTATTTGCAAGATAGTTAATAACGGGTGTAAATTGCTTGTCATTATACCCCTGTGTTAGTACACCATCTACTTTAGATGCAGCCGCTATATTTAATTTTCTAAGATGCTCATCAATATTTGATTGCTTAGGCCCGACATACTCTAGTAAAATATGATTTTCTTCTGCAGCATCCCTTGCTCCTTTTTCAACTAACCGCCAATAATCATTATCCAATTCCTCTGGTATAAGCATAAAATGATAGCGATAATCCGGTATTTTTTCATCTGATACTGGTTCTCCGAGTTCATGCATTTTACTTGCATAATAGCCAGCTAATGAAAATGCCGTTAAAAATAATATGGAACCGCATACATAAATAAGTTTTCCTAAACGACCCATGCTAATCAAGCCTCCGCTTGAATGGAATATGTTTTCTAAATTATCTACATAATCATACCATGTGATGTTTAGGATTCACTACTCATTTTTCCAAAGGCTTTGTTGATGTTAATTATTAATAAAATGACCTGTATGGTATGCGTGAAGCGCTTTTTTACGTAGTAAATCTAGCTGAACGCATACCATACAGGGATTTATTAGAACAACAACATTGTTTAACCAAGCCTCTTCAGAAGCCAAAATGAGAAATCTTCCACATTTGTCATTTTCTCTTCAATCCCACATATCCTTGTTATATGTGGACATGGAGGACAAGATATGGATCATGGAATTATTATTAGCTTGTTATGTACAATCATTGGTGCAATTCCAGCTTTTTGCATGAAAAATATCACTCATAAAGGGAAAGATAATCTGCTCGCCTATAGTGCTGGAATCATGGTAGCAGCCTCCACTTACGGATTAATTCCTTCTGCATTAAAATTATCAAATATGATTGTTTTGACAGCAGGAATGATTCTGGGTGTAATCATTTTTACGATTTTAGAAATCGTGTTACCTCATGTAGAAATTGATAACTCATCCCATTCTTTTAATCATGCAGCCCCTATTTTATTTATTACAGCAATGGCTATCCATAATATTCCCGAAGGTTTATCCATTGGAGTAAGCTATGGAGATGCTGATGACGGTCTAGGACCTTTAGTTTCATTTGCAATTGGGGTACAAAATATACCTGAAGGCTTTTTAATTACTTTATTTCTCCTTACATCTAATACACCAAAAATCAAAGCATTTATTCTTACGACCTTAACAGCTGTTGTCGAATTGTTAGCCTCTTTAGTTGGATACTTTTTTGCTGCTCATTTTGAAAATATTGTCCCTTATGGGTTAGCCTTTGCAGCTGGTGGTATGTTATTTGTTGTATATAAAGAGGTGATTCCAGAAAGTCATGGGGATGGAAATGAACGAACGGCAACATTTGCATTTATACTTGGTCTGCTCTCGATGATCGGGTTTACAGAATGGGCTAGATAATTTTACTCGCAAATATAGTTGATTCATATAAAAACTGCACGATTTTCATTGTTGATAACAAAAACTTATCAACATTTATAAAAACAATAAAATTTACTATTAAAATTATTTAAGTTAATCTAAAGGCAAGAAAACATCTATACGTAAGGAGGATGTATTCATGCCTATTAATTTTCATAATCCAGAAGATCGCTTCACTTATGCAAAAAGAAATGCTGATGCAACTTGGATTCAATTGATTAAAAAAATTTGTACGATCGAAGGAAAAAAAGTCATTGATATAGGCTGTGGTGGTGGAATTTACACGAAAGCCCTTGCCGAGATGGGTGCTTTAAAGGTAACAGGATTAGATTTTTCAGAGAATATCCTTACATCCGCACAACAGAATTGTAAGGAATTCGAGAATATCAATTTTATTGTTGGGAATGCATTAGAGACAGACCTGCCAAGTGAGCAATACGACATTGTACTAGAAAGAGCAGTCATCCATCATATAAAAGATTTAGACACCTGTTTTAAAGAAATCTACCGCCTTTTGAAAAATGGCGGTTCATGCATCATTCAAGACCGAACACCTGAAGATTTCCTTTTAGAAGGAAGTACCACTCACATTAGGGGATATTTTTTCTCAAAATTCCCTGAGTTAATTGATAAAGAGATTTCACGCAGGTATTCAAGTGAAGAAGTGCAACAGGCATTACAAAATGCAGGGTTTCATGGAATGAAAGAATATCAATTGTGGGAAACAAGAAAAGTATACGAGGATAAGAACGATTTATTTGATGATTTATATAATCGAACAGGACGTTCAATTCTCCATGAGTTGACAGATGAGCAATTACAAGACCTTGTCCTATACATTAAAGAAAAATTAAATAGCCATCATCAACCGATTATTGAACAAGATCGCTGGACGATTTGGAAGGCGGATAAGTAGTAAAAAAATGATAGACTTTGCACTACTGATAAAATTTCCTGCGGGTTATATAAACACCCATAGTATAACTATGCTGAACATATGACCCACAGTATTTTTATCAGAAACAACATTATTTTTTACAGATTGAATTCTGTTTAAAGAATCATTCTACATCCGTGAAAATTCCTCCACCAATTCTCCAAATTGCTTTAGCGCATTTTGAATCGGTTCAGGAGTTGTTAAATCGACACCCGTCTTTTTCAATAATTCAAGCGGGTAGTCTGAGCTTCCGCTTTTTAAAAACTCAAGGTAGGAAGCTATAGTTTCCTTGTCGCCTTTCAAAATTCGATCAGCAAGATGAATGGCAGAGGCAAATCCTGTTGCGTATTTATATACGTAAAATGGTCGATAAAAATGAGGAATTCTAGACCAGCCGTATTTCACCTCATCATCAAAAACGACTATATCGCCATTATACTCTCTGAAAAGTCCCTCATATATTTCACTAAATACCTTCTCATTTAATGGTTCACCCTTTTCCGCCTTCTCATGGGTTTTCATTTCAAATTCTGCAAACATTACTTGGGTAAACAAAGTGCCTTTAAACTTGTCAATAAAGTGATTCAGTAAATATTGACGAGTTTTAGTATCATTTTCTTGATTGAGCAGGTAATGGATTAACAGCACTTCATTAACGGTAGAAGCAACCTCCGCCACAAAGATACTGTATTTTGCTGTAATTTGCGGCTGCGTTTTGTGTGAGAAATGACTATGCATCGCATGTCCCATCTCATGTGCAAGGGTAAATAAACTGCTTATATCATCTCGATGATTTAATAAAACAAACGGATGGACACCATACACGCCCAAATTGTAAGCGCCGGATCGTTTACCAGGAGTTTCCCTGACATCAATATATCTAGCATCCTTAAAAGACTCCAGGATTTTCGTGTACTCTTCCCCAAGAGGAGACAAGGCTTTTAACATAGTAGCATACGCCTCTTCAAAACAAATTTCTTGTTTTACCCCTTGAACAAGCGGAACAGATAAATCATACTGATGAAGCTCCTCAAGTCCAAGTCTCTCTTTTCGAATTTCCGAAAAACGATGGAGAGGAGCAATATTTTCTTTTGTTGTTGCAATTAAATTCTCGTACACCTCTTTTGGAACGAAATCACTAAATAATGACTTTTCTAATGCTGAAGGATACTTTCGTAGTCTAGCAACAGTGACATTGTTTTTGATCGATGCTGCAAGTGTTGATGCAATTGAATTCTTTAATTGCACATACGGCTTATAGTAGGCTTTATATGCTTCTTCTCGCTTGCTCCTGTCCTCATGCTCAATTAACGTCGAATACATTCCGCGTGTTAATTCTACTTTTTCCCCATCATCATTGGTTACATCACCGAATTTGATATCTGCATTATTCATCATCCCATATGTATGACTAGGCGCTGACAGCGCTTCACCTAATTGGGATAGTACTTCTTCCTTTTCTTTACTTAGCACATGCTCCTTATAACGGTATATTTCAAATAAATTCTTTTCAAAATACTTGAGTCCTTGCTCTTCTTCTATATATTTTTTTAACGTAACTTCATCCAAGCTTAATAAAAATGGCATAAAAAATGAAGTAGCTGCATTCAGTTTCACTCCAAGCTGCTTTGCTCGGTCCTGAAGTGATTGTGCCGACGTATCCCGGGTATCGATGTCTACTTGAAGCATTGCATAGGCGTACACTTTATTAAACAGGTAAGATACTTGTTCACCTTCCGAAAGATATGTATGCAAAGAAGCTCCATCATGAATTTTACCATCATATGTCTTTAACCGATCAGTCATTTGTCCAATCGTGTCAACATCTGCTTCCCAAGCTTCTAATGAATGATATATATCCTCCAATCTCCATTTTTCACCTTCAGGCACTTCGTTTCTTGATGTGTAAGTAATCATAAAAATCCTCCTATATTATTTAGATATTCTATTTAAAAGGAACAAATTGTAATTAAAGTGACATATATAATTTTACTATAACCGAAAAGGGTCTAAATAGTTAGAATTTTACCTATGAAAAAATCCGCTGTTTTTCGACAACGGATTTTGTTTTAATGAGATTATACCTAACTCAAAAAGAATCATTTAAATATGTGAAACGATTGCAGTGAACTTCCCTTCCATTGTAAAACTACCCGTATCAGTAGGTAAAATAAAGTGATCACCTTTATTCAGCGGATTCGTTTCTCCGTCCACATTAATTTCTCCATTTCCATCGATGATGCTTACGAGAAGGAATGGTTGTTCTTGTACAAATTCAGCTGTTCCATTAACATCCCATTTATATACGGAAAAATATTGTTCCTTTACAAATGAATTCACGACCACACCCGGTCTTTTTTCTGTGAGAATGTGCAGCTCCGCATCCCGATGAGGAACAGTGGAAACATCAATGGCTTTTTGTAAATGAAGTTCACGTTTTTTACCTTGTTGATCTACTCGGTCATAATCATATACTCGATACGTTGTATCCGAGCTTTGCTGTGTTTCGAGAACAAGCGTCCCCTCACAAAGGGCATGAATTGTCCCGCTAGGAACATAGAAAAAATCACCAGGCTTAACCGGTACACGACGAAGGAACTCATTCCACTCCCCATTTTCAATCATCGAAACTAGCTCCTCTTTTGAGCTTGAATGATGACCATATATGAGCTCTGCCCCCTCTTTACAGTCAATGATGTACCAGCACTCCGTTTTTCCAAGCTCTCCGTTTTCATATTTTGCCGCATATTGATCATTTGGATGAACTTGAACTGATAAATCTGTATTTGCATCTAAAATTTTTGTTAAAAGCGGGAACACCTTGTCCTTTGGATTGCCAAAAAGTTCTGGGTGCTCTCCCCATAATTGAATTAATGTTTTTCCTTTAAAAGGACCATTTTTCACAATAGATGGGCCGTTCGGATGAGCTGAAATTGCCCAGCATTCCCCTGTATGGTTTGATGGGATCGGATATCCAAATTGATCTTTAAGTGCGGTTCCTCCCCAAATTCGTTCTTGAAAAATTGGCTGTAAAAATATCGGCTGTGTCATTTCTTTTTTCCTCCGTCTTTATGTATGATTACTATCCTAACGTTTGCTTTGCAAGAACCAGTGCTCCCGTAATTCCAGCATTATCTCCCAGTCCTGGCGAGACGATATAGTCTTTTAGGGATGGTAAAGATACATAATCATTTACAAACTCCGTTAATTTTTTATGAATGAGCGGGAATAATTGAGATTGTTTCATAACCCCACCACCCATAATAATCTTTCCAGGAGAAAGAATTAAAATATACTGCATAAGAGCCTGTGCTAAATAATGCGCTTCTATTTCCCAAACGATATCCTTCTCTGCAAGCTCGGTACCCTTTTTCCCCCAGCGTTCCTCGATTGCTGGACCTGCTGCTAACCCTTCCAAACAATCCTGATGATACGGACACTTCCCTTTATAGGAGTCCTCTGGATGTTTTCGAACCAGAATATGTCCCATTTCCGGATGTGACAACCCTTGTAAAAGATTTCCTTGTACAACGGCACCCGCCCCAATTCCTGTTCCAATCGTTATATACAAACAACTGTTGAATCCCTTGGCTGCACCAAATGTAGCTTCTCCTAGGGCTGCAACATTGACATCCGTATTAAATCCAATCGGAACAGAAAGTTCTTTTTGAAGTGTCTGTAAAAACGGAAAATTTCTCCACGCTAATTTTGGTGTAGTTGTAATATAGCCATAAGTCGCACTGTTGCTATTAATATCAATCGGTCCAAATGATCCCACTCCAAGCGCTTTTATATCATAGTTCTGAAAAAAACTTACTACCTTTGGAATGGTTTCATCTGGTGTCGTTGTTGGTAATGAAATTCGTTCAATTATGTTCCCCTTCTCATCTCCAACCGCACAAACAAATTTTGTTCCACCCGCTTCAATCGCACCTAAATACATCATTGCACCTCTCACTAATTTTCTATTTTTAACTGATTTCCAATAATGCTTTACCCGCGTAATGAATAGAATAAATCGATGAATCCCTTTAAAACTTCAAGTTAAGTGTATCATAATTTTCTGCCACATCTATTGAAATTTATGGAGAAATTCGCCATATTCAAACATGTTCCTTCATGTAAAAAATGACCTAACAAAAAAACAAACCTACAATAAGTAGATTTGCCTTTATCATTTATTCTTTTATATAACTCCATCCATCTTCTTGAAAGACCTTTCCCTCTTTCATCAATCGGCCAAGAGCGCGTTTGAATGCGGCTTTACTCATATCGAAGCGAGCAGTGATGTCTTCTGGTGCACTTTTATCCCAATATGGCATTTTGCCTCCGCGACTTTGCATATACGTAAAAATTTGCATAGAATCTTCATCCATCGCTTCATGTCCTCTACTTAATAAAGACACATTAATCGTTCCGTCTTCTTTAACATCAACGATCCGGCCTTCTACCTTTTGTCCAAGGCGAGGTTCTTGTTTCCTTTGTGTTTCGTGGATAAAACCAATATAGTTTTCTTCAGTAAGAAGAAAGGTACCAATTTTTAATAAACGATACGCCCAACCAGTGACATTTTTATTAAAATCTTTGCGAGTAGCATTTTCCGCAATGGCACGCATCGTATCCTCTGTAGCCAATTTTGCAAATAAACGGCCATGTCTATCCGTTTTTAATGAGCAGTATAGCCGATCTCCTATTGCCGGCCATAAATGAAGAAGTGCTGGAAGGTCATCCTTTGACACAAGAATATCTTTACTAATACCAATCGAAACAAACACGCCAAGAGATTCTTTTACTTCGACAACATCCACCCAATCATATTTTCCCATTTGAACCGTTGGGATCGTCATTGTCGCAGCAAGCCGGCCTTGATGATCCTGAAATAGAAAAACAGTCTGAGGCTGATCAGGATCAAAATCCTCTGACACTTCGCTATCATGAAGAAGGACATCCTCCTCCCCGTTTGTTAAAAAAAATCCAAAGGGTGCTTCACGTTCAACATCCAATGTTACAACTGTTCCTGCTTGAAGACCTGTCATATGTAAAATCCTACTTTCTGATGAATTTATGTGAGTAATTATACCATTATAATCCCCAAACGAAGAATAAAGAATCATACCTAGTAGCAAAATATGTTTGTAAAAGGCTGTTTTCATAAAGATTATGATGATTTTCAATTAAAAATGGCATGAAAAGAGCCTTATAAAACTTATCTTTTTAAAGTGAGTGATTTCATTGAACAGAGAGAAAAGCATTTTTATAAAAACCGATCCTCATTTCGATTCTGAATATGAAGGAATTGAAAATGATTCCTTTGGAGGCCCTCAAATGGGACTCCGTACGGATAAAAAATTAGAAAATCCGTTCCATGTTACTTCATTAAGGGAAGATCCCGAAATGAAGAGATTCTCAAAGTGGTTCGATGGCAAATTACCTGAAGAGAAAGGAGATGACGGACAATGACACAATCAAAAAGCCAAAAAGAAAGACAATGGACCGTTAGAAAACAGTCCCAAAATCCGCATGGAAAAATAAAATCACTCGAAGAAATTGCTGATGAAGTGACTCCTAATAAGAAAAAATAAAATGATTATAAGAAAAGCGCAAGCGCCGCAGGTCTAGCGTACGGATTTTGTAGTCTTCGACTGAGATAAAGGAAACACGGCGAGGAGTATGGAGCCGATGTTGACTTATCGTAGGGAGAAGACGAAAAAATCCGCTAGCCGATAGGCGCTAGAGCTAGACACAGCAGACACTTTTCATGTCTAATATCCTTAGTAAATTTTATACTTTCTTACCTTTTAAAAAGGGTCTGCCCAATTAGGCTGACCCTTTTTAAAAAAAATTATTTGCTTAAATAATCAATCAAATCTAACAATGAAACTGCATAATCAGAGTCAATTTTCTTGCCCTTTTGTGCTTGAACTTCATTAGATAACGCGTTAAGTTTTCCACGCTTGGCATTTTCATTATTCGCTTTTTGAATTCCTTCTACTTTGGATAATAGGCTGTTATAAATACCATTATTGGTAATTAAGCCTTTTTCATAGCCAATCGTAATGAATTCATCTAAATGATCCACATCCATTATCACTCGAAGTGTAAATTCTCTCATACTTTCATTCCCTGCATGATCCACTGCATGTACAACAATTACATGATTTCCAAGTGCTAAAGCAAGAGGTTTAATTTTAATTGGGTTACCGATTACTTGACCATCTAGTGTAATCTTTACTCCAGCAACTCCACTACCCTCATCTGTCACAACGACATTTTGCTCAAATGAATCTGTTTGATAAATAGTAAGTTTATCAAAATCACCGATCACAGGTCCTGTCGTATCTGCCTTCACAAAGTGGTCGAAGCTAAGTGGTTTTAATTGATATACATCTTTAAATACTGAAGAAATACCTGTTATATTAATAACATCACCATTTTTATACTTTTGAGAAAAAGCATCATAAGTTACACCTGTACGCTCGTCGACACGAATTCGAGACGATTTTCCGTCCTTAATTGCATCGAATTCAAAGGCACGACCTACAACAGTTAAGTTGTCAATTTTCACGTTTGTAAGCTGTACAAGCTGACCTTGATTCTCATCATTCAGCCCATCAACCAATTTCGCATCCGGTAATGGTTTTGTTCCCGTTTTTTCAATAATAGTTGGATTGGACAATTCAAGCTCATTATTGAAGATCTCTGTTGAAGCAGTAATTTTTAAAACATCACCAGGCTGATAGCCCGCTTCATTTTGGAAAACATAAATTCCAGCTGACTCATCTTGTAAATAGAAACCTTGTCCACCGAATGCACCTGGCTTAGAAGTAACAACACCTTCCACTGTCACCATTTTTCCAACCTGAACAGCTCTCGCATCTTTTATCGAAATTTGGTCAGGTACGTTTGGCTTATCCTCTGGAAGCGGTTCACTCGGTACATTTCCAATGGTTACTGCCTCAGTTAGTTCATTTTTGGTACGAACTTTCAGACGTAAACTTGCAGCCCCTGCTTTTTGAGGGTTAATTTTTACCGTTAAATCTTTACTAGCATGTCCAAAGCTATCAGCTGTGAATGAAAACTCAGAACTGTAGTCGTATGAAGCTGGCCATGTGCCATCACTATTTTGGAATTTAGCAATTTGTTCTCCACCAGCTAAATAAATTCCTACTTTTAATCCACTAACAGTTTGTCCTGGTGCTAAGTGATCGGCAGACACACGAATTTGGAATTCTTGTTGATTTGGTAAAACACTTTGATGTACAAAAGAATATTGTGCGTCTAATTCTGCAGGCTTAGTTGAACCGTAGGAACCCGCTGCAAATGTACTTGAATCATACCATTTATAACCAGCTGCTGGAGGTGCCCATGGTTCTGGTTGTGGTTCTGTTGATTTTTCAGGGATTTCCATATCAAGCATTGGAGAAACTTTATCTAAAGGAATTTTCCCTTCAAAGCTCGAATAATCTTCTTTCTCTGCCAGCCAATCAATCATATTGGTTAGTAGAATAGCATCATCTTCTTCTTTAAATCCATCATAAGTTGTTTTCTTTGTTCCGTTTTCTTCACGTAAATATTTTGGAGAGGCATCTTCAACTGGTGAAGAATCACCAATAAAGCCAGCTTTTCCTTTACCTAGTTTGGAAATCGCCACATAGGCTCCTTCATCTACTCCACCGCCAAAATATACACCTTGGTCAACGGCATTATTCCATTTATCTTTAGAAGTTAATTTTGGAAGGTAAACAAGGCCTTTTGCCTGCTTAGGATCAGTAATTGCTAAAGTTGATCCAGCATGAACGGCTACTGATTTTACTCCGCTTGTAATACCAAATGTTTCATTCGGTGAAACAACATTTGATGCACTTAAATCTCCGACTGCATTGTAACGGAAACGAACTCCGAAGTTATCAGACAACCAGTTCGAACTCTCAACACCTTGCATTGCTGCAGAATTCGCTTCTTCTGGTGACATCCCTTTTGCAGGATTTTCATATGCCCCACGGCGATATCCATTAAATGCCTCTGAGGCATCCCAACGATTTTTGTTTCGATCGGCATTGTAATGGTCGGAAATAAAGAAAATACTTCCACCAGATTGTACGTATTGAATCATTGCGTTTTGTTCTGATTTTTTATAAGGATTATTTGCTTCTCCGATAACAAACACATCGTAGTCCTTTAAATCATCATATGTTATCGGTGTACTCTTACGAAGTTCTTTTACATAGTAACCCTTTTTCGCGATGGCATTTCCGAAATCAGAAAATCCACCATCGATGACCCAATCTGCTGCTCCGGCCGTTTGTCCGTGAGTATTATCAAATAACACCTTTTTCCCATTAGCAACTGCTGGGTTAATCTCAGGTGCCGGATCATTCGCTCCTTCTGCTTGAACAGTATGCATCCCAGTTAATGATGGCAATGTTCCAAGCACAAGAATGGTCATGATTACTTTTAAAAACAGGCTTTTTACCTTCTTCATGAGGTACCTCCCATAGGAATTTTGTAATATGACATGTTATTTTTACTATTTTAGTAGAAATATGTCATACCTATCTTAACTTTATCAGCATTTTTTTTATTGATATATAGGACCAATCACCCGAAAAATGTTAAGATTCTATTAAAAAGTAGTTCTAAATTAATAGGTCTTTCGAATCTGAAAGATCAGACAAAAAAAACAGCCCCTAAAAAAAAAGAGACTGCTTTCATATTACTTATTTATGCATATTATTCGATAACCGGTAGGACTCTTGTTTCTTTGTCCATATCTGACTGACATAGAGGACATTTTGGATTTTCATCAAAGGTAAAAGCTTCTCTCATCCATCCTTGACAGCTTTCACTTGTACAGGACCAAACATTTGTTTCGACTTCGGGAACAGGCTCTTTCTGGCCTTTAAAATATGCCATCAAATCGTTCTCCCTTCTATGTACTACTATTAGTATATCCTATTTATAAAATTTAAGATATATTATTGAAATCTTTTTAAGAACCGGAAAAATTTAGTCTGAAAGAAAAGATGTTTCGCATTCAAATTGAACGCTAAACTAGAATCGTAAAAATCCTAATAGATATTTACTACGTAAAATCTTTGATATTTACTACGTAAAATCTTTGATATTTACTACGTAAAATCTTTGATATTTACTACGTAAAATCTTTGATATTTACTACGTAAAATCTTTACTGAGTTTTACTTGATTTTAAAATTTATTAAAGTCTGTTTTCGTAAAGTTTGTTACTTTTTAGTGATATTTTATTAACAGTCTGAGTTGATTGTAGCAGAGGGCACTTGACTCCTGCGGGAAAAAGAGGGAAGTGGGAGACCCCGCAGGCGGTAACGCCGAGGAGGCTCCCATCCCTCCCCGCGGAAAGCAAGTGTCTGGAGCGGAAATCAACGGACTAAGTTTATTGTCTAAAAACAACAATTTATACGAAAAGAGCCTTATTAAAAGATACAAAAGCTCCTATTCCAAGTCGGAATAGGAGTTTTTGTACTTTCATTACTCTATGGCTTAGATTAATTTAGGAATGCAGCTCCAACAATAATGAGGAGGATAAATAATACTACGAGTAATGCAAATCCTCCAAATCTTCCTGCTCCCGCATAACCGTAACCACCATAGGCTGGATATCCACCAAATCCATATCCACCATAAGGGTACATTCTTAGCCACTCCTTTTCTTTGAAGTTTTTTCTATCAAGGCACTTTTCTTAAACTTTATTGCATTTAAGATCAAAAACCATAACAATAAGGTATCAAAGTACTGAAAACGAAGTACTCTTTTTAAGAAAAGATGCCCCGAAACTAAATAGTATTAGGACTTTGCATCCTATACGAAATAGCAGCAAGTAAATATCGATTAAAATTTTTACAACTTTGCGATAACAGCTTTTAACAAATAAATGCTGCACCGACGATTATTAATAATATAAATAGGACTACAAGTAATGCAAATCCACTTCCATATCCCATTTATCAGCACCTCCTCTATGTTATTACACTATAGACTATGGAGATTTGCCTTAATTCGATTGGGGATATAACCATTTTTTTAAAATTTGATTCATAAGCCGTTTCTTGATATTTAGTTTTGTTAATAAATTAACCACAGTATTTATCTACTGTGGTTGAATAAAGCACTTTTATATGCAAAAAACTAAACCCTTTTCGCTAACAGCATCAATGTCATATCATCCATTGGTGGATTGTGAAGACCTGCTCTTACATCACGATAGTAGCGTTGTAATGGGCTTTTAGCAGATAAACTTCTTGCACCGACAATGCGCATAGCTAGGTCGACAATTTCAACTGCTTGATTTGTTATTGATAATTTCACTGCACCTAACTCTGGAGCCATTTGATTTTGTTTTTCTACGGTGGATCCATCCCACATTTTCGCTACAGAATAAAGAAAATGCCGGGATTGCATCAACTTTAATTCGATTTCACCTATTTTTTGTTGAATAGCAGGTAAATCAAAAAGCGGGTGCTGGAGGCTGTTCGGTATGTAATGTTTTGCAAAATGAACCGTTTCTCTTTTCGCTGCTTCTGCAATGCCTAAGTAACATGCAGGTATATGCAAAAGATAACCAGTTGCTGCTTTTTTCCGGTTCGAAAGCTTTTCAGTAAGGTATTCTAATGGGATTTCAACATTTTCGAACACTAAGTCATGGCTTCCTGACGATCTCATCGCGATACTATCCCATGTCTCCTCAATGGATACACCCTCAGAATGACTTGGAATTAGAAAGAAAGCTACCTCATTCGATTCTTCAATCGTAGCAGAGACAACAAAAAAGTCGAGCATTTGAGACATCGTTGCGAATGACTTTCTCCCGTTAACAATCCACTTGTCCCCTCGCTTAACCGCAGTTGTAACTGGTTTACCTCCTCGCGTTGGACTTCCAGTCTGCTCCTCTGTTGAACAAACATTTAGTAAGGCACCGCGACTTACTTCTTTACAAACATAAGAATAAAGATGGTTATCCCATGGGCGATTCTTCGCTAAATTCATCATCGTCCCCATATGCCAGCCAATTGATAATGCAGTGGCACCGTCACCAATTGCAATCGCTTCTTGTAAACGGACAAAATCAAACAGGGAAATTTCACCGCCTCCAAATTCTTTAGGAGCCGTTAATTGTGTATACTTTATATCCTTTAAATCACGGATATTTTCAAACGGAAAACGCCCCTCTTCATCATTTTCTTTTGCACGGTTTTGAAAAATAGGAATCAATTCATTTATCACACGCAGCCGTTCTTCTATTGTTTCCATAGATAATAGGTCCATCCATTACACCTCTCGATGAAAGCTTTACATCTATTTTATACATTCCTCGACTTAATTTCTACTAATTAAGTCGGAATTAATTAAATTTAAAAATAGACATATTTTCCCCAAAAAGTCTTCCTTAATAATGATAAAATGAAAATAAAAGGGTAATTCGTCATGACCATACTTCTATTCCTATTTATTATAGCTCCCATCACTATAGTCATTCATGAACTGGGTCATGCACTTGGTGCCTGGATGATGAGAGCAGACGACATCGAAATTAATATCGGCTCAGGACCTAAATTATTTTCCCTTCAAAGCAAAAAATGGACGATTCATTTTTATCTCTTGTATATATTAGGTGCACATACATCAAGTCAACGTGTTCCTTATTTTTCAAATACCGAGAAAATCGTTATCGCTATTCTCGGTCCATTAGTGAATGGTGTCATTGGTTTTATTATCGAACAGTGGGGACCTGTGGATGCGTCTAATATTTGGCAGCTTTTTGCATTATTTAACTTTTGGTTATTTATTATGAATCTCATACCTTATCGAATAAGCGGAAAACAATCAGATGGTTATACGATATTGCAAACTCTACTAAATAAAAAGGTTGATTAAAAACATGCAAATCCATGCTTTCAATCAACCTTTTTAAACTAGTCGTTATTTGTTTGGTTTAACTCTTTTTCCAATTGCTCAATCCTTGTATCAAATAGACTTTGATCATATCCCTTATTAATTTTTTGTTCGAGCTGATCGACGTAACGTCCTGTTTCTTCAAAACGATTCGTCGCTTTTCCAACAAAAGTATGGTCTAAGACTGAATTTGCTTTTGAATTCACCTTAATCACATTTTCCCTGCCCATGAGTTCCAACCGTTTTATATGCATATCCTTTAATTTCATTTGCATCTCTCTATGCTTTATTTCCAGCTGTTCTAATTGTATCCCAGCCTGATCATATGCTTCTTTTAAGCGAAGGGCTTGATCTTTATATAGGCTTTCTTCATGTATGGCTGTTTCATAAAGTGTCATTTCATTCGCAGCAAGGGCAATTTCAGCTTGTTTCTTGCGCTTTTCCACCATGAACTCAGCTGTCTGTAATTCACGGTGAAATTCCTCTTTCAACATATATTGTCGTTCGATCAGTTTACCGACTCGATCGGTTTCCTTTTCACTTTCATGAAGATATTTGTTTAATAATGCAATTGGATTTTTCTCACCCTTTTTATTCGTATCACATTGTAAGTCTTCCATCACTGCGTTTTTAATACGTTCAAATAGTGTAGTCATCGTTAAATCTCCTTTTAATTTAGTTAGTTTTAGTACTTCCCTTTCATGTCATTCCATTGCTTATCGAAGCTTTCAAATGGATCATTAGATGAATGAGATGAATGCGTTGGTTTTTCATCCTTCTTCCATTCTTTATAGCCTACATAAAGAAGATAAACAGCTAAAATTCCTGCAAGTGCTGGCAGGTTTGAAAAAGTAGAAGTCAATCCGATCAATCCGATGATCACCCATAGCAATTTTCCTCCAAATGAATCAGATTTAAGAAATTGCTTCAGTGAGAAATAAGTAATTGCCACACTGATGATCAAACCAATAATATTTCCTATGCTTCCTAGTGCAATGATGATTAACAAAACAGCTAAACTTAACATCAAGAATTTTTTCATTATACATTTCCCCTTTCGATACTTTAATGATAATGAAATCACGAGAAACCATTAACAATCCTGAGCTTTATTTTTTTATCGGACTTGAGACTTATATAGATTTTGGTTAAAGGTAAAAAGCAATAAGGTAAGGGATACTTGAGGATTATTTGGTGAAATAAAGATGGTGTCGATGTGATTTTAGAAACAAAAAAAATGGAATCTTTCTATAGAAGAAAAATTCCATATTTATATTTAGTTTTTTTAAAGATTACATGTTCATTTCTTCGTTTTCATAGTTCAACTGCCATTCAACTCCGAACTTATCTGTAACCTGGCCGTAGCATTTGCTCCAGGATGTTTCTTGAAGTTCCAAACCTACTTTACCGCCTTCTTTTAATTTATCAAATATAACTTTTATTTTATCAACGTCCTTATCGACAAAAGCTAGGCTAATATTATTTCCTACAACAAACGGCATTCCTGGAAAAGTATCAGAAAACATAACATAGCTTCCATTAATATTAATTCGTGCGTGCATTACTAAATTTTTTGCTTCATCTGGGAGAGGAAATTCAGGGTTAGGCGGTGCTTCACCAAAGGTCATTATTTGTGGTTTTTCTAGCCCAAACACCTCTGAATAAAACTCTACTGCTTCACGACAGTTTCCATTGAAATTAAGATAAACATTTACAGGCATTTGTTTCTCTCCTTCTTTCTTGTAAAATTATTGTTTTCTTCATTCTACCATCTTAATGAAAATAATATACTAAATTTTTAAACTATTCATCCTCTTTATCAAAATAATATAAAAAACCTTTATTTAGATTTTTATTCTGGTCAAAAATACAGTTTGTAATCGTTTTCAGAAATTTCTTTACATTTTCTTTTCCGAAAGGGTTGACTTTTCTGCTCAAAGTTATAGAATAAAATTTAATTTCTAAATTATCCATCAATTTTAAATAAACAGAAAGGAAATTACTGCAGATCAAAACTTTTATTTAACTAGTAACAAAACAAAGAATTTACATCAAAGTGGAGGATACTTTCATGCTTAATGAACCTATTATTGCAACCGTCTTTATTTTAGTTTTAGTTATGATTGGTGAAGTTGTCTCTGTTGCTAGCCGGGCAAGAATACCAATGTTATTTGTTGTTTTCTTAGGATATTTGCTTGCACTATGGACGGGTATATTCCCAACCAATCTTACTGAAAAAACCCCGTTAACGATGTTTGGAAGCTTAATGATAGCTCCTCTTATCGTCCATATGGGTACACTTATCCCACTCAAAACATTAAAAACACAATATAAATCAGTACTAATTTCGATCTTTGGAATTATTTTCGCTACTATTCTTATTCTATTAATTGTTACTCCGATTCTAGGCTATAAAACCGCAGCTGCAGGAATAGGACCATTAACAGGCGGGATTATCGCATTTGTCATAACATCAGAAAAATTACAAGCGATTGGATTAACATCCATTGTTGTCATTCCGGCTCTCGTTCTGGCACTACAGAGTCTCATTGGATTGCCGCTTGCTTCAAATTTATTAAGAAAATATGCCTTAAAATTACGGGATCAAAATGATATCAATTTAGATACTGTTGAAGAAGTTGCCGCTACTGCTGAAGTTTCAAAATCATGGATTCCGGAAAAATATGCTACTCCTGTAATTCTAGTGTTCCAATTATTTCTTGGAGGCGGACTAGCTGTGTTACTAGGAAAATGGACAGGCATTCACTATAGCTTATGGGCACTTGCGATTGGCTTCATTGGAATTCTAACTGGATTTTACCGTGAAAACATGATGCAACGAGCAAACTCCTTTGGAATAGCTACAGCTGGTCTAATTGTCGTACTATTACCCTCACTAAATTCAGTTACATTTAAGGTCTTTATCAGTAACATTCCTGCTGTTCTTCTTATCCTTTTGGTAGGAGCAGTTGGCATCATTATCGGTGGAATAGTAGGATCAAAGATTTTTAAATGGGATAAGTATCTAGGTATTCCTGTTGCATTAACAGCAATGTTTGGCTTCCCAGGAGATTACATGATTTGTGAAGAAATCAGCCGTTCACTTGCCCGAAATAAACAAGAAGAAAAATGGTTATTCTCACAGATATTAACACCATTATTAATAGGCGGATTTACAACCGTTACCATTGCGTCGGTTGTTCTGGCAAGTGTTTTAATGGGTACGTTGTAAAAATAATTTTAAAGGAAATCGAGGGTATAGTCGATTTCCTTTTGTGTTTTGAAGAAATACAGTTTCCACTGTTGAAATGCTATTATTTTAGAAGAACTACATATTTCACGGTTGAATAAATGTATTCATAGAAGAAAAACCGAACTCATTGTTGATTTCCTATTTTTATCGTAGAAAAAAGGATTTATCGTTAAATCTCAATGTCCAAAGAAGATAAATCGAATTGATTTTTATTAACATAAAAACTACAGTACAAAACTGTCGTCACACTCTCTCTTCTTATCTTTTCCTCACTAAAATTCAGTCCTTCTACATTAAATGATTATTAAGTTGTTTATACTTTTTATACTTTATTCGTAAAAGTAGGTGGCGGATTCAGGACAGATTCCTCTTCCAGCCTTTTTCGCCTTCCCCTCAAAAGTAACCCAACCACTAAATAAAGCAATGTCGTAATAATGCCCGCCGATGGGGATACAAGAATTTCTTTACCTTGAGTGATTTTGATATATCCATCAAGAATAAGTGGATTTACAAGCGCATCCTCTGTCATGTGCATGAGTACAAGCGGCCAAATTGTCTTAGTCATTAGGTAAATCTCGGTATACATGACTGTCCAAAAAATCATAGTAATGATACCAACAAGTGCAAACAACCATCTGTTTACAGGAAGAAAGCTGGCTATATCACTTTGGGATAAAAACACTAAGAAATATGGGATATGCCACGCTCCCCAAATGCCTCCTACAGTAAGGTATAACCAAAAATCGCTAAGCTTTAACTTTGATAGCTTGCTTGTCAAATAGCCCCTCCAAACAGACTCCTCAAAAAAGTTTTTTATAAATTGGATTAACAAACCTCCAGCGAAAGCTGAAGTTAATCCTTTAATATTGAAATCCGAAAAGTCCATCCAACCAAGCAAGTAACTTATTAGCAATACAGCAAATGTGATAACTGGATAAATAAGAAGCGCTACAACATACCATTTTATATTACCTTTAAAATTCGGTGATAGCCCTATATCCCGCCATCCGTCACCCATAAATGCACGTAGCAGAATCGTAGCAAATAACGGCAATACTAGCCAGATCCCCATGCCAAGTGAATCTCCTTGTGGCTGTTCAGGAAGGAAATGGTCCACTAAAACCCCGATCCATCCACTTACCAGTACAACAACCACAAAAATCATTACGTTCCTTTTCGATTTCATGATCATCATTGCTCCTTATTTTCAAGTATTGAAACAACCCAATCTGCATTTGGACATGGGGTTTCCGGGTACAATGCGATAAATTGGGCAATTCCTTGAATAGAACACCAAAATGCTACTGAAAGAGCTTCCGCATTGCCTGCTTTTATTTCTCCAAGCATCTGTCCTTTTTCAATGATCGGTATACTCTTTTTGATCAATCTGTCCGCTTCCGAAAGCATTTCCTTTAAATCGGTCGGCAGCGAGTCTAAATGCTGTGCGTTTTCCATAAGTACAAACATTTTTGCGGATAATGGGTTTGTACTCACCATGTTAAAAATATCTTCAGCAGCAGCTCTAAATACTTCCAGTGGAGCATTATTTGAAAAAGCAAAATCCATTTTGAGCTTTTCACACCCAATCCTTATGAGCTCCTCATATAGCTTTTCCTTGGAGTCAAAATAATGGAAGAGCAGCCCCATGCTCATGTCGGCAGCTTTTGCAATATCCGCGATTTTAGTTTCACCATAGCCTTTGCGGATAAATAGGTCTAAAGCAGATTTTAAAATAAGTTTTCTTCGTTGTTCCTTTTGTTCGTCACGCTTTGCCATCTCAACACCCCAAATATTGAAAATATTTTCATTGAAATATCATTCAATATAATTTAACGATTATCTTAATGAAAAGTCAATATTTTTTGAAAATAAATACATTTCACTTATACATACAGCTAAAAATAGTACGCAGCACAAAGGTTCAGCAGCATCATTTAGGTTCACGGTCATTAATCACAAGCAAATGGTTTGAAATTGAAGATTGACTTTTTTGTTAATTCGGATATAATATTACAAAATATCTCAAATTCAAGGATTGGGAGAGTATCTGTTAATGCAAGTCATAGCGAGCCGGGACGGTGGGAGCCGGTACTGAGTTAACAGAGAAACGGACCCATGAGGATGACTTCTGAATGATTCAGTAGGAAGTCACGGCTAAGACCGTTATCTTATCAGAGTGGTTAAACATAAGTTTAACAACGAGAGTGGTACCGCGAACGCATCAGCCTTCGTCTCTTTTATAGAGACGAAGGCTTTATTTTTTTGGAGGAGGTTTTTTTATTGATAAGCCAGATGATAATAAACAGCATCGAAAAATCTGTGAAGAGTGTTTTTCATGAAATAGGTCTCGACTTTGGTGATGATTTAAACATTTATGTTGAACAACCTGCTCATTTGGAGCATGGTGACTATTCAACGAATGTTGCGATGCAGCTTGCTAAAACCTTACGCAAGCCCCCAATCCAAATCGCGAACATGTTGAAAAACAAGCTGGAACAAGAAGGTAGTATCGAGAACTTGGTTAACAAAATCGAAGTGGCTCCTCCAGGTTTTATCAATATGTATATTGATTGGAGCGGGTGGGCCGGGAGAGATTTTACTTTACCTCTCAATAATGGCGAAAAGGTAGTCATTGAACATACATCTATCAATCCGAATAAATCAGCTCATATTGGTCACCTAAGAAATTCGTGTATCGGCGATGCCCTCGTACGATTATTAAAAAGATCCGGATATAATGTCGAAGTTCATAATTATATCGATGATTTAGGAAATCAGCTTGCCGATACTGTTGTAGGTATATTAAACACTTCCCATAAGAAAGAGCACTCACGCTTTGGTGACTTCTGCTGGGATATTTACTCTCAAGTTAATAAAGAGTATGAAAAAGATCTACAGTTACTTGATCAAAGGACAAATGTTCTTCACTCATTGGAAGAGGGAAATGAAAATTTATCTTGGGTTGGATTACTTGTAGCTGAACGAATTGTACGTGAACATCTCGAAGAAATGAAAGAGTTCGGTATTAACTATGATTTGTTGGTTTGGGAGAGCAATATTGTTAGGGAAGGATTTTGGGCTTCGGCATTTAGCTTGCTAAAACAAACAACGCAATTTTACCGAGAAACTTCCGGTAAGCTGGAAGGCTGTTGGGTATTAAAACAACCATTATCTAATATAGAAGAAAATGAATCCGAACATAGCATGGACAAAGTTTTAGTTCGTTCAAATGGTATTTTGACCTATACCGCTAAAGATATCGCTTATCATCTCTGGAAATTTGGATTGCTTGAAAAGGACTTCTTGTATAAAAACTTTTCAGAAGATCTGTGGACGACGAATATCAATGGAACCCATTCATCATTTGGTAAGGCAGATATCGTAATCAATGTTATCGATCACAGACAAGAATATCCACAGGCAATGGTTAAACAAGCACTTGAAATCCTAGGTTACCCAAAACAAGCCGAGAAGCTTCGTCATGTTAGTTATGGTGTAGTTTCATTAAGTCCGGGTGCTGCAAAAGATCTTGGAATAGATACATCAGATGGCAAAACATCGTACGCAATGTCTGGAAGACAAGGAATAGGCATTAAAATTTCCGACTTACTCGACCTGATGGAAGGGATCATCGAAAATAAACGATCAGATCAAAATGGATTATCAAGCAGAATGATTGCGGCTGCAGCTATTCGTTATTACCTTCTTCGTTTTAGCTTATTGACTGAGGTCGTTTTCGACTTACAGCAAGCGACAGAAGTAACCGGAAATACAGGCGTATATTTAATGTACTCTCATGCTCGTGCAGTTAGCATCTTAAATAAAGCTGAAGTGGAATTAAATATGAAGCCAGTAGTACCTGAAGAGATCAATCAATTGGAAAAAGCCGAATACGCCTTACTTAGACATATCGCGACTTGGCAGGATACTCTATATACAGCCAGTAATGAATTATCACCAAACATGATATGTAATTACGCTTATGAGCTAGCAACATTGTTCAATAACTTCTACGCGGCATGCCCAATCATAAAAGCAAATGATGATAAGAAAGCACTTAGAATTTGGCTCACTTCTAAATTCAAAGAAACGATTAGTGATGCACTAGCAGTTCTAGGATTGCCGGCACCTGATCGTATGTAAGCATTCAAATAAAATATAGCAAACAGATTAAAAATCATAAAATGCACTGTAACTATAAATACAGTGCATTTCCATTCCTATTATTAATGTTATTTATTCGATACAAAAAGAGATGATTCTATACTTGGCATATTCATCATGATTTCCCTTTTGATTTGACGAGAATATCATTAAATTAAATAAAAAGGAGTTATAAAAACTGCTACTTTTATCGGCAGCATTTTTCATTATTATCTCAAGAACCATCTCATCAAAAAAATTGATTTATTCAAACTTTCTCTTACTCTAAAGTTTATTACACGAAGACATTTCGTTTTACTTATTCTCCAATTTCAGAAAAACGTTTAATTCTGTCACCAATTTCATCACGAACTCTTCTAAAGAATGCCCATTTTTCTTCATCTGTTCCTTGTGCTTTTGCGGGATCATCAAATCCCCAATGAACTCGCTTTGTTTGTGGAGGTGTAATAGGGCATTTATCGGCAGCATCACCGCAAAGCGTTAAAACCAAGTCTGCATGATTTAAAATTTCTAGATTGATAATATCAGAGGTTTGATTGGATATATCAATTCCCACTTCTTTCATTGCTTTTACGGCACTAAGATTTAATCCATGCGCTTCAATACCAGCACTTTTTACAGTCCATTCTTCACCTAAATATTTTTTTGCCCAACCTTCTGCCATTTGGCTGCGACATGAATTTCCAGTACATAAAAAGTAAATCGTTTTTTTATTTTCCATGTTCATCTCACCTTTAAAGTTCTTGTTCGCTAAATAATTTTTTCTTAAACCTTAAAGCGACTTTTACAAGAGCAATCATAACAGGTACTTCTACTAATGGACCAATAACCGCAGCAAAAGCAGCACCTGAATGAATACCAAAGACACCAACTGCTACAGCTATAGCTAATTCAAAATTATTACTTCCAGCAGTAAACGCTAATGTTGTGGTTACTGGATAACTTGTTCCTATTTTCTTTCCAAGGAAGAAAGAAACAAAGAACATAATAACGAAGTAAACTAATAATGGTATTGTAATTCGTAAAACATCTAATGGTAAGGATACAATCATGTTTCCTTTTAAAGAGAACATCACAATAATCGTAAATAATAATGCAATTAAGGTAAGGGGACTAATTTTTGGAATAAAAACTTCCTCGTACCAAGTTCTTCCTTTACACTTAACAAGTACTAATCGTGTAATCATACCAGAGATAAAAGGTATTCCCAGATAGATTAATACGGATTTTCCAACTTCCGTAACGGTTATATTAATCGCTGCACCTTGAATACCGAACCATTCTGGAATTACCGTTACAAAAACATAGGCATAAATGGAAAAGAATAATACTTGAAAAATGGAATTAAATGCAACTAAGCCTGCTGCATATTCAGTATCCCCTTTGGCAAGGTCATTCCAAACAATAACCATTGCAATACAACGAGCTAAACCAATCATGATTAACCCAACCATGTATTCTGGTTTATCTGGTAGAAAAATAATTGCCAATAAAAACATTAAAATCGGTCCAATAATCCAGTTCTGCACAAGAGACAAAACTAATACTTTTACATCTTTAAATACGCGGCCAATTTCTTCATATCGTACTTTTGCTAATGGAGGATACATCATTAAAATTAATCCAATGGCTATTGGAATGGATGTTGTTCCTACTTGAAGTTTATCTAGACCATTAACCAATTTAGGAAAAATGAAACCTATTCCAATCCCTATTGCCATAGCAAGAAAAATCCATAAAGTTAGATACCGATCTAAAAATGATAATCTTTTTTTACATGGGTTACTCATTGTTGTCTCCTCTTTTTTCTACAACTAACAACCGCAACGTAGAGTAGGGTTAGTTATTTCAATTTGACGAATTTTCTCGGATTGATCTGGAATCAATTCTGTAACATATTCTATCAGTGAATAAAAGTCACTATTATTGTTTAGAGAATAATATACCCATTGCCCTTTTCTTGCTTCTTTCACAAGACCAGCATCTTTCAGTTTACGTAAATGTTGACTTATCGAAGGCTGACTCATGTCAAACACTTCTTGAAATTCACAAACACACAACTCTCTCTCCATTAATAGTGCAATAATGGTCAGTCTTGTTTTATCACCGAGTAATTTAAAAATCAGTGCAGTATTTTCTATTTCTGCTGTCATCTCTTTCATTGAATCACACCTTATAAACATATAAATATATTCTTATATATTAGTTAAGACAAGCATAAGCATAAATAAGCTTGAATTAATTAATATAAGTATATAGCTATTTACTTATTTATTGCAAGCAAGTAATATTTCCAACACTCCTAATCCTCTAAGAATAGTAATTTTTCCATTACCATAACATCTACAAATTCACCATCCAATTTCCCCTGATTCCAAAACACTCCCACCTCTCGAAATCCATTTTTCTTATATAACCCTTGCCCTAATTGATTGAATGGAAAGGTTGAAAGGACGATTTTATGAAATTCGTTTTCTTTTGCAAAGTTTTCAATAATGGATAGTAATCTCCCACCAAAGCCTTTTCCTCGGTATGATCTTTTAATATAAACAGATAAGTCTGCAACCCCATTATAGACTTCTCGATTATTGTATTGGTTTAAACTAGCCCATCCAACAACCTTTCCATTATATTCAGCTACAATCACTTTGTAACGGTCCTGATGTTTATGGAACCAATTAATCATATAATCTAAATCTTTTGTGGCTGTCTCTAACGTAGCAATCCGATCCTCTATTCCTTCGTTATAGATATCCAAAATGTCTTTAATATCATGAATAGATGCCAATCGTATATTCATTTCTTCCATAATATTTTCACTCCTCTCTTATTGCCTTAT
This sequence comes from Heyndrickxia sp. NPDC080065, assembly GCF_050281185.1. Classification (NCBI taxonomy): domain Bacteria; kingdom Bacillati; phylum Bacillota; class Bacilli; order Caryophanales; family Bacillaceae; genus Heyndrickxia; species Heyndrickxia sp. NPDC080065. The sequence continues at coordinate 60,174 of NZ_JBNNWS010000002.1, forward strand.
TTGGTTCTAACAGCATATATCAGTAAGTTCATTTTTAATATCACGTTGTGTTGTTTCTCGTTCAAAATTCAATACAAGTGTTGCTAGGTCTATTTTACAAGAATTGATATAGTTTCGAAATCTGCATCATAAATTATTATGATATACAAAATCCTCTTTTCAACAATACCAGTGGAAGGAGAATATTATCTTATGAAAAAACAACTCAGGTACCAATCTTCGTACAAAAATGTGCCCCAGCCGATAAGGGACGATGGTGCGGGTGCGGCAGATCTCGGTCCTCGGGACGTCATGAGGGACATCGAGAACCCTGACATGTTAGTTCCACCCGCCACCGATGCCGGAACGATCCCCAATTTAAAGTTCTCTTTTTCAGACACCCATATGCAGTTACATCACGGAGGGTGGTCTCGTGAAGTAACGGTTAGAGAGCTGCCGATCGCAACCACTATTGCGGGGGTAAATATGAGTCTGACGCCTGGTGGTGTTCGTGAGTTACATTGGCATAAGCAAGCAGAATGGGCATACATGATTTGGGGCCGTGCCCGCATTACCTCGGTGGACCAAGATGGGCGGAACTTTATACACGATGTCGGTGCGGGGGATTTGTGGTTCTTTCCCCCCGGAATTCCACACTCGATTCAAGGATTAGAAGAAGGCTGTGAATTTCTGCTCGTCTTCGATGACGGCAGCTTCTCTGAGTTCGACACCTTTACTATAACCGATTGGTTCGCACATACACCGAAGGACGTACTAGCTGCGAATTTCGGCGTATCGGAAAGTTCCTTTGCACATATCCCTACTAAACAACGATACATTTTTCAAACAAAGGTTCCTGGTTCACTGGATAGCCAGAAGGTACCGGATCCTTACGGTACTGTGCCAAAGAGCTTCACACATCGGCTGCTTGCACAGGAGCCGATTGTAACTCCGGGCGGGACGGTACGCATCGTTGATTCCAGAAACTTTCCCATTTCGACTACAATCGCAGCAGCATTAGTAGAAATTAAGCCAGGCGGAATGAGAGAAATGCATTGGCACCCGAATAACGATGAGTGGCAATATTACCTGACAGGAACTGGGCGTATGACGGTATTCGCAGCGAATGGCACAGCCCGAACTTTTAATTACCGGGCAGGTGATGTAGGATATGTACCGTTTGCCATGGGACATTACATCCAAAACACAGGTCATCAAAGCCTATGGTTTTTGGAGATGTTCAAGAGTAATCGCTTTGCCGACATATCATTGAACCAGTGGATGGCTCTAACTCCAAATGATCTAGTACAAGACCACTTGAATGTAGGATCGGAACTGATGAACTCATTGCGGAAGGAAAAATGGCCAGTTGTTAAATACGATGGTATCGCAAAATCTTCCGGGCAGACGTGAAGTAGAAATTGTGTATTACTCAAATAAACATTGATGCCTTTAACTACGTAAATATTCCAAGTCAGTCTATCATAACCTGGATAACTACTAATTCTAATATGGTTATTATCAAATTTTAATAGGTCTATAATAAATAATTAAGAACATTACATTATAATTTTTGGTATAGAAATACTTATAAAAATAGGAGGGAGTTTTTGGGGCGAAAAATTTAATCGAAACAAAAAAATCAAATGTTAAAGAACCTATTGGTCATCAATTGTTAAAAAAGATGCCACTAGTTTCAATCTTCTTAAATGATGGCTTTGTTAAACAATGTTGTTGTTTTAAATTAAACCCTGTATGGTATGCGTTCAGCTAGTTTTACTACGTAAAGAAATCACTTCACACATACCATACAGGTGCTTTTATCAACAATAAGCATTAACAAAGCCTAAATGATAAAAATTCAACGACTGTTTAATTGAATGAATGTGGATATCATTATTTAGTGAGGGGAAAAATAAAATTAAGTTGCAGGAAACCATTGAAGAAAGGGATTATGTATGCAAATAAAACAAAATAAATTAAAAATTTTACTTAACAAAGTACCAGAAGTTACTATTTTCTTTTGGATAATCAAAATTTTATGTACAACTGTCGGTGAAACATTTGCTGATTTTCTAAATTTTAACCTTGGATTTGGTTTAACTCTCACTACTATAATTATGGGAATAGCGTTTTTAATTGTATTGTATCTTCAATTTAGAACAACTAAATATGTTCCAGGCATTTATTGGCTAACGGTCGTACTTATAAGCGTATTTGGAACGTTGGTAACTGATAACTTAACGGATGGAATGGGAGTACCTCTTGAGCTTAGTACAGTAGTTTTCTCCGTGCTGCTAGGATTAACTTTTCTTTTTTGGTATCTTAGTGAAAAAACACTTTCGATACACTCGATTTTTACAAGAAAGAGAGAAGTATTCTATTGGCTAACCATTCTTTTCACCTTTGCACTTGGAACAGCAGTCGGAGATCTATTTTCCGAACAACTTGGTCTTGGTTATTTTAATACAGGATTAACAGTCGTAATAATAATAGCTTGCGTGTTTTTAGCATGGAAATTTTTGAAACTTGATGGGATATTAGCGTTTTGGATTGCGTATATTCTAACTCGTCCACTAGGTGCATCAATAGGCGATTACCTATCTCAAACAAAAGTGAATGGCGGGTTAGGTTTGGGAACAACAGTTACAAGTGTAATTTTTCTCATAGCTATTTTAGCGGTAATCACTTATCTTGCTGTTACAAAAATTGATATAACATCAAAAAGTGAACCAGCAGAAATCAATCAAACAAATGGAAACAAGAAGTTTGTTTTGACACAAACCATTGTAGTACTGTGTATTTTCTTAGTAGTTGGTATAGGTGGTTATGTTTTGCGAAGTAATAATATAGCATCTCAAACCAATTCTCAGCAAGCTACATTATCTGGACAATTAACGGATTTTGTTAAAATCGAAAATGATATGCTAACTAATGTAAACTCAAATAACTTTACTACAGTTAAAAAAAGGGCTAACGATTTAGAACATCAATGGGACACATCTGAACCTAAGCTTAGAAAAATAGATAGCACAACATGGACAAAAATTGATGGAACTATTGACGTGGTTTTAGCAGCGGTTCGTTCAGGAAACCCTGATGCGAGTCAGTGCAAAACTGCACTTAACCATTCGCTTAGTGTCTTAAACGGAGCAAATAAATAAAAATCAAAGGAATCGCAAATTGCGGTTCCTTTTTTGCGTTGCCCTTGAATAGAATCATTAATTTCTGTTAATTCCCAACAGTACAGCCACATTCGTAACATGATGTTCTGATGTCCAGCCCTCGAGTTCCCTTTCATTTAGGTGTAACATACGCACAAGCTGTTACCACCATCAACTCCATTTGAGCATCGACTATAAATGCTAGAGCGTTTTCGGAATACGTTCATATGATAGATACCCCGTAGACGAGTAAGGAATTTTAAATCCTATTATGTTTGTCCATGTCAACTCTATTTTTTGGTCATACATTATTACTGACAGCAGCTTAAATTATATACTAAACTACTGCATCTATCATGATCCATCCAAGTTAAAGGGGGTGTGAAATATGGGAACTTCTTCTTTTGCATTAATTGTTGTCTTGTTCATTCTACTCATTATTGTAGGAACTGCGTTTATGACTAGTTACTAAGTCTCTTTAGGTAAAATCCTTCTTTTCTATGTAGAGTAAAGGATAGATTCTTTCAATATTAGCAGTACTTTTTGAGAAGCACCTTTCACATCAAAGAAAAATCTCTCTCCATATTAATAAGAATATTATCAACACACAAAAACACTTGGTGTCACTTCAGCCCCAAGTGTTTTCAATTTAATGTATAGTTCTTAATAAATTCACTACTCCATTTGTTTAACTGCAAAACTTCTTATGTCATTCTCCTATTTCACCACAAATCTGTCCAAAGGTTGACCATTTTAAGAGTATTAAATTAATTCTCTTAATGAATTTTTAATAAAACAATAAGGGATTATTAGTACTTTATTGGTATTCTATAGATATAGGACTATTTATTTTGGGTTATGAATCATTTGTTCTTAATTACAAAATATCATTATAAATAATTCCTTAAATAAAATATTTTCATAAACACTAGGAGGAAAAATGTTTTTATCTTATCCCATCTTAGCTTCTCTTTTGGGTATGCTCATTGCTCAATTCGTAAAAATACCAATTCACTTTTTAACAACAAGGGAAATAAAGTGGAAATTGATGTTTAGTACAGGTGGAATGCCAAGTTCTCATACATCAATGATTATCTCTTTGACAACAGCAATTGGATTAACTTCAGGTATTTATTCAAATGAATTTGCAATAGCTGCAGTAGTTTCCCTAATCGTGATGCACGATGCTACTGGGGTTCGAAGACATGCGGGGTTTCATGCTGAAGTTCTGAATAAATTATTAGTTGATTTTAATGGGTTAATTGATACTTTAAAAAATCCTAATTTAAAGAAAGCAGAGTATAGAGAAAAATTAAAAGAATTGTTAGGACATAAACCAATCGAAGTGTTTTTTGGAGCCATTACAGGTGTATTAGTAGGAGTGTTAACATATCACTTCTATCCATTAAAATGACCTAATCCTACATGGATTAGGTCATTTTCTTTTCTTGAAATGCTGTCTCGCATTTTTTATTACAAAATTCCTCCATTCTCAAAATAATGTATGAAAATGATTATTACGAAAATGTGCTAAAAGGACCCCGATAATAAGCTAATCTAATACCCAAAGACAATGCATGATAATTGAAGAGCTCAAAGGTATATAATAAGGTGATTTAGTTCCTAATCAACTATTATTTATTCATTTACAACAATCGGCTCAAATATCGCATTAGTTATTGCATGTGTACATTCGTGTAATCTCGAACATTCTATACACTCGCAACATTGGCCTTTATCTAGGACATATACTTTTTCAGCAAGTTTTTTTACTGCAAATACGTCATGTGTGATAAATAGATAAGAGAGCCTATATTTATCTTTTAATTCTAGTAAATAGCTTATTACCTGTTCTTGGTTGATACGATCTAAGTTACTAATTGGTTCGTCTAAAATGATTAACTTTGGTCGTACAATAGCAGCTCGCGCAATATTAATACGTTGTTGCTGACCACCACTGAGTTGATGTGTTTTTTTATCCAAGATATCCAAAGGTAAATCTAAAATCATCATTATTTCTTGTATACGTTTGTTTTTTTCTTCCTTAGATAATGAAAAAAAGTTGTTTAATGGTTCTTCTAGGATCGATCGAATGGTTTGAAATGGATTAAGCGAAGCGGCACTGTTCTGCACGACATATTGAATTTCTTTACGCATTTCTTTCGTCATTTTTATCTTATAAAGATCTTTACCTTCAAAAAGGACTTGCCCCCTTGAGGGCTTTTTTGTCCCTAATGCGATACGTCCAATCGTTGTTTTACCAGATCCGCTTGGTCCAACTAAACTGACGCATTCTCCCCTTTTAATTGTCAATGAGAAATCATCAATAATATTTATCTGTTTTTTAGATAAAAATTTCCTCTTGTCTACGGAATAAGAAATATTATGAATGGTTAACATACATCCCACCACGCTTTCCTTTAAAAATGATGAGCAATAGGCCAATGACTCCAACAATACTTCCTACTAGAAGAACTGTTCTATAATCGTAAAAATCCAATACATATCCCATCATCATCGCCCCCAATGAGGAACCAATATCAGCAAAGGCGATAAACCAGCCAAGCAAATAACCTTGCTGTTGTTTTGGTGAAACAAATGAAACGTATGTTGTTAGCGACGGGTAAATGAGTGATAAAGCTAGACCATTTAATATGGCTGAAATAATTATTGTAACAACATTCAAATCAACCAATAATAGTAGCGGGGCTGAAACCAAACTTATATATAAAATAGTAAGTAATCTTTTAGGAAATTGATTTGTACTCTGCAATCTCTTTCTCCCAAATAGACGAATCATTATAAGCGTAAATCCTTCTAAGAAGAAATATAATGGTGCGTAAGGTACGCCCTCTGATTCAAAGATGATCGGAAAATAGGCAGGTGCAATACTAAACACAACAGATGCAATCAACATAATAAAAGATGGTACAATGATCCCAGGGTTAATCACATGCTTAGATGATTCTGTGCGGCGATCTTTTACTTCTTTAGAGATGTTCACATGTTTTATTGCTTTATGATATTGAACATAAAGAAGAAGCAAGTTAATTAGAGAAAAAATAACAAGCCCAATAATAATGTGCTGAATACTCAACCAAGCTTTTATATAAATAATGATACCTGGCACAAAGGTGAGTGGAATCATGGACATTAAAGACAACATTACTATGCCTTGAGCTCTTTTTTCATCATCTAATAGCTTAATAACAAGCAGATGGAAGCCCATTGATACGAATGCAAGGACTGCGCCCTGTACACCACGTACAAAAATTAAACTATTCACACTCTCTATTAGTAATAATAATAATACCAAGCTATTAATGACTAAAGAGAAAATAAAAAGTTTGAACACATTAAATTTGTCTCCAAGCATACCTGCTATCGGTCTTAAAAAAATTGAGACAAACATATATGATCCCATAATAATACCGATATCCTTGTAGTCGGCTCCCATCGATTTTGCGTAAAAAGGTAGAATAATAAGTACAGTACTATTGATCGCATAATAAATAAAAGCAATGATATATAGAAAATATTGATAATGCTTCATAAGTTTTCCTTCCTATTGCAGAGCTAACTGGCAGAGCTTTTCCGTATATGGATGGGTAGAGTTGTTGAATATATGCTTTGTTGAACCTCGGTCAACAATCTCACCATCTTTCATTACAAATACTTCATCAGCTAAAGCTGCAACAAAGTTTAAGTCATGTGTAATGATTAAAATAGATGTTTGATACATGTCTCTAATCTCTTTAAACAACTTTATTAAATTTTTTCTATTCATTGTATCAAGTGCTGTTGTTGGCTCGTCGGCTATGATTATACTTGGTTCAACAACAAGTGTGATGGCAATCATAATGCGCTGTAACATCCCGCCACTCAATTCAAAAGGATGTTTGTAATAGACTTCATTAGCATTTTCTATATGTAGCTTTTGCATCATTTCAATTGATTTAAGATCCATCGACTTCTTTGACATTGGTTTATGAACCTTTAAAGATTCTCTAAAGTGATAACAAATCTTCTTAGATGGATTAAATGCATCTAAAGGATTTTGCATGATCATTCCAATATGTTTACCGCACAATGGTTGTTGATCATTGTTGAGACCGTTCTTGTATACGATCTCTCCTTTTTTATATAAGTTATGAGGTAATCGGTTGATTAAAGCTTTTGCTGTTAACGTCTTGCCACTACCGCTTCTACCTACAATACCAGCAATTTGGTTACGATTAACCGTAAAGCTTATTGATCGTACGAGAGGCACATGACCGTTATTAAAAATCGATAACTGATCAACTTTTAGCAATGTCATCATTATTACCTCCTTTAAACTTGTACCTGTTTGAGCCTAATTTAAATGGTTTGTTACTTGAATCAAAATGTTCACCTACATAATTTAATGACATGACAACAATTAATATCATCATACCCGGGAAAATAATTAATAATGGATGTGAAACAATATAGGACTTCGATTCATTAATCATAGATCCCCATTCAGGATAAGGTGAAGGTACACCGAATCCTAAAAATGACAATGTGGATATGTCAAGAATTGTCCAGCCCACTTCTAAAGTAAGCATTGTCATAAGTGGCAGTCGAATACCCGGTAATATATGCTTCACCATAATTTTGATTGCATTTGAACCAGAAATTCTTGCTACTTTAACATATTCGTTTGTCATTTGCTGTTTGATCAGAGTCCTTATAATTCGTATATAATAAACAGAAATCACAGTGATAAGTGCGATTATCATCTGCGCCCATCCAATTCCCCATATAGCAATCAGACAAAGTGCCAGAATTAATGTAGGAAAGGTATAGATCGTATCACAGATTCTCATTATTAAATAATCTATCCATCCACCCATATAACCAGCAATACCACCAATGACGAAACTAATCACTGTTACTGAAAGCATAGCGATAAGACTAATGCCTAATGAAATACGTGTCCCTAGAATGATTCTCGAGAAAACATCACGACCAAGGTTATCTGTCCCCATCCAATGTTGGAAACTAGGAGCCTGGAATTTGTTATTTACATTAACCTCCAAAGGATCTATCGGATGAAGATAGGGTCCAAATATTGCAATAAATACAAATAGAGTAAGAACAACTACTGATAATTTCATTTGCCATTTACCCATATTGCTATTTCTCCTCTTCTTCATGCATTATATCTGGACTCATAATTGCTAAAATGATATCAGATAATAAGTTCCCGAATAATACCACTAGTGCACTGATAAATATAATGGCTTGAATCACTGGATAATCCCTATGTATCAAGGCTTCAATAAAATATTGTCCAACACCTGGTAACCCAAAGATTTGTTCTACTAAAACAGTCCCTGCAAAGAGTTTTCCTATATTTATACCAATCGCAGTGATGACAGGTCTTAAAGCACGCGGTAAAACATGGTGCATGATGATCGTACGCTCTGGTATCCCTCTAATATAGGCAAATTCCACATATGGTGCTTGAAAAGCCTCAAGAACACTGGTCCTAATGATTCTCGAGTACATAGTAATTATCGCAAGCGATAATGTGACACTAGGTAATACAAAATGAATAATAGACCCGTTACCTTGAAAGGGCAGTATCTTTAGATGAATCGAAAAAATGATAATGAGTAAGTAGGCAAATAAAAATTGAGGCATGACAGCACCTAAAAACGTAAAAAAACGAAATAACTTATCAAATGTCCCCCCATTTTTAAGTGCACTATACGTACCTAATGGAATACTAACAGTGATTGCGATCATAATTGCTATGATCACTAATAATAACGTCACTGGTACACGAGCAATTAATTCATCTATAATGGGTGTATCCGTATAAAATGAGTTGCCGAAATGGCCAGAAAAGATCTGTCTTAGCCATTCAAAATATTGAGTAAAAATCGACTTGTCTAAACCTAACTTCGTTGTAAATAAATCAATATTTTCTTGTGTAGTCCTTAAATTAGAGGAAGAAAGATAGGTTCTCACCGGATCTAAAGGACCAATCCTTAAAATGATACAGCATACAAAAGTAGTGCCGATTAAAATCGGCACTGAAACAAGCACTCTCTTAAAAATAGTTTTGATAATAAACATCACAAACCACCTAATTTACTACTTTTTTTCAACAAATCGGTAAGGAGTTTCATCTCTATGTGCAGAGAATTGAATTCCAGATACGTCATCAGAATATATAGCGATATTTGTTATATAAGAAAGTGGAAGAAATACAGCTTCATCGTGTAAATGAGTAAAGATATCCTTGTATGTTTCCTGACGTTTACGTTCATCAATTTGGTATAAAACATCTTTCATTTCTTTATGCAGCCGGTCCTTATCTGCCATATTCACTTCCGATTCTTTTATGCCAAATCCTTCTTGCGCAATTGTTGAAACAAGTGAATGTGGGTCATATGGAGCTCCGTAAGTGCTCCAGAATAATACATCAAAAGTTGCGTCCTCCATATTTTTATTTCTAACTTCGATATCGGTTTCTTTTAGTTTGAAATCAATACCAATTTTCTTTAAATCTGATTGAATGGCTAATGCCATTTGTTTATCTATTTCATTTGTTTTTAAGTAAGTTCCTTCAATAATTAATGGTTTACCATTCTTTTGGCGATATGTTTTCCCTTCAACTTTCTTCCAGCCAGCTTTATCTAAATAAGATTCAGCTGTTGTAACATCATAATCGTAAGGTTTTAATTTCACATCACTATATGGGAAGTTAGGAGCAACTAATTGATCTGCTTTTTTCTCAATACCATTTGTTGTTTGTTTAACAATATCCTCTTTATTAATAGCATGTTGAAGCGCTAATCGTAGATTCTTATCTTTTAATTTATCTTTTGTGTTTACGATTAGAGTACGAGTTGCAACTGGATTTGATATATCGGTTTTTAATTTTCCAGCATCCTTAATCTGTTTAAAGCGATCCATGTTTATGATATTTTCACCATACATCATGTCAATTTCACCATTCTCTAAAGCTAATACACGGGACTCTGCATCCGGTATTACTTTAAAAATGATTTTATCCACTTTGGGCTTTTCTCCCCAATAATATTTGTTTTGTACTAATGTTAAAGATGAATCTTTTTTATAATCCTCTACAACCCAAGGACCTGTTGTAATTGGCTTTTCAATCTTTTCAAAGGTATCCCCATCCTTTGGAAAACCTTTCTCACCCAAGAATCTCAAAGGTCGAACAATCGTGAATTCTTGTAAAGCAGGATAATATGCTTTTTTCAATTTCACCTGAAAATGATGATCATCCAATACTTTGTATGTATCAATGGCATCAATCAACCCTACCCAGCTATGAATATCTTTGTGCTTCATAATAGCATCAAAATTCATTTTTACAGAATCAGCAGTAAATGCAGAGCCATCAGAGAATTTAACGTTTTTTCGGAGTGTAAAATCAATTGTCTTCCCGTCTTTGGACACTTTCCAACTTTCAGCTAGTTTTCCTTTTAATTTACCATCCTCTGTGTAATCGATCAGTGGTTCATAATATGTACTTTGTATTGTAAGCTCATTAGGTGCATACTGATGGGGATTTAATGGTCCTGGATCAGTAGGTATTGCAACGGTTAATACTTTTTGGTTGTTAGAGGATTTATCTGCCTCATTCTTTGAATTATTGAATGGGTTACACCCAGATAAAACCAAAATCAAACCTATTAATATACTAATAAATGATTTTTTCATTTTTTCACCGCCTATAATTGATAACAATTATCATTATCAGTTGTATAAAGGGAAATGTCAATAAGATTTTTTTGAAGAATAAGATATTATTAATTTAAGTGATGTTCCCTGTTTGACGCCTGCAGGGATGACAGACAACACAAGCGGGAATAGAAAGGGAAAAATATTTCGAATCAACATTATCAATTGTTTTTTTGTTCTATCAAATTATCGATATCCAACTTTAGAAATTATTGCTTTATAATCTATATGGATGACAATCTATAAAATTTATGGAGGCACGACTTAGTTGAAACAAAATCCGTTATCTATTAAAATGCTACAAATCTATGGTTTGGCTATGGCTTACTTTACGGCAAATGCTGTTTTGTCAGTGGTTTTCCCACTTCAAGCTGCTACACATGGCATACGCGAAGCTGAAATTGGATTGATGATGGGGATTTACATGTTTGTTTGTATGTTTCTACGTCCATGGGCTGGCCAAATGATTACCAAATATAGTGTTTTTACAATTATGAAATGGTTACTAATTGCACACGCAATAACCCTATTATTATATAGTTGGCTAGGTATCAATAGTATATATATCGTACGAATTTTGCAGGGGATTGTCACAGCTTTTTTTTCGATGGCCATGCAAATGGGGATAACAGAAGTTTTATATGATAAAGACCGAGGTCAAGGATTAGCCATGTACTCGTTATCTACAGTTATTCCTAGCATATACGGACCAGTACTTGCTTTGTTTTTGTGGCATCAACAATCTGCCTCATGGTTACCAATTTTCGTCGTCATATTGGCATTGATTCCATTATTGTTATTTATTCGTTCACCACTCTCAAAAACACGCCAAGAACATACTACATTTACTTTAGAGGAATGCTTTCAAGGAATAAAATTAGCCCGTCAACATAAAGGGTTAGTTTTTTCTTCAATCGTTATGCTATGTGGTGCATGTATTTTTGGAGCTATATCTACATTTTTGCCACTTTACTTACTTACGTCGACTTCACTAAGCCCTGCTTTTTACTTATTTTCACAGGCAATCGTCGTCGTCAGCAGTCGTTTTATATTTCGTAAATACATTCCATCAGATGGGAAATGGCATAGTTATTTTATCGCTATTATTTTAGGTTGTTCAATAATCGGAACTACTATGCTAGCGATGCTACCAATACTTGGAGCGTTTGTTTATATAAGTGCTATTTTTAATGGGATTGCTACTGCTATGCTCTATCCAACTCTAACAACTTATATTTCATTTGTCATACCTGATTCGCATCGCCATATATTACTTGGGATCTTTTTAGCTTCTTATGATTTAGGATTTTCTTTAGGAGGCTTCATTATGGGCTTTATTATTCAATGGGGTTCGTACGCAATAATGTTTAGTTGTTGTTCTTTATTAGCAGTCATCATTTTAATATATAACTATTTCGTTCAAATACCAAAAGATGCACTTATTCATGAATAATAATTTTAAACACACAAAAACATTAAAAGGCAGAAATGTTGATCTAAACAACATTTCTGCCTTTTAATTATTGGATAGCCTCATTTATTTGGTATAAAGATTACTGTATGTTACTTCTAATTGTTCGTTGCTTTGGGTGTTCTGCTAAAACAGCTTGCTGCAATTTTCGAGCTATTATATCATTCGAATTTAGAAAATGCATGGGGTCTTGGAACTGTTGCACAATTTTCCCTTTATCTAAAATAGCAATTTGGTCTGAAAGTATACACGCTGCTTTAATATCATGTGTAATAAAAAAGTAAGTTAAATGAAGTTCTTCTTTTAAAACTTTTAGCAATTCTAATATTTTAACTTGATTGACCATATCTAAGCTACTAATCGGTTCATCTAAAACAAGTAGCTTAGGTTTTAGAGAAAGCGCACGCGCTATATTAATTCTTTGTAACTGTCCACCACTAAATTCGGCTGGATATTTAGATAAATCTTTTTCCGTCATTCCTACTTGTTCTAATAATTGTATAATGAAACGTCTCTGTTCAATAGGTGAGTATTTCTCATAATTTTCAAGTGGCTCTGCAATAATCTGCTCTGCTGTCATTCGAGAATTCACAGAAGAATAAGAGTCTTGGAAAACAACTTGCAAATCACGGCGTAAACGATGAGATGTCTTTTTCTTTATCGCATATAAATCATGTCCCATAAACAATACTTGACCTACCATTGGCTTCTCGATACCTAAAATCACTTTTCCAACAGTACTTTTGCCAGCTCCACTTGATCCAAGTAGGGTAAAACATTGGCCTTCTTCAATTGAAAAAGAAAGATTTTGTAAAACAAGTGTGTCTTTATTTTTTTTGAAAAGCTTTTTCGTATTGTATGCATGTGAAACATTATTTACTTCTAAAATACGCACTATTCCGCCTCCTCCTTAACATGTTGGAATGTGAGACGCGAATTTAATAAATGCTTTGTATATTCATGTTTCGGTGTATCAAATAACTCCAAAACTGTAGCCGTTTCAACAATATGCCCTTTTTCCATCACAATTACACGATCCGCCATTTCTGCTATAACTGATAAATCATGAGAAATCAGCAAAATCGCTGTATCACACGTTGCTCGAATATGCTCAAGATGTTTTAGCACTTGTAGCTGATTGTATACATCAAGTGCTGTTGTCGGTTCGTCAGCAATAATCACCTTTGGTTGTAAACAAGAGGCAAAAGCAATCATTACTCGTTGCAACATCCCGCCACTTAATTGAAATGGATAGAGTGACAATAAATGGTTGGGATTTTGCAAATGAACGTCTGCAAGGGCATTTGTTGCTCGCTCTATCGCTTCTTTTTTACTGCATTGCAAATGTGTACGAATTAATTCGATAAATTGATTACCAATTGTATATACAGGGGAAAAAGCATTCATCGGATTTTGCATAATAAATGCCATATCTCGACCTCTAATTTGCCTCATTTGCTTGTCTGAAGCTTGAGTTAATTCCACATCACCTAATCGAATGCTTCCACTTAATAGCATCTCCTTTTGTAATAATTGAAAAATAGCCATACTAGTTAAGGTTTTTCCACTTCCACTTTCTCCAACTAACCCTAAAATTTCCCCTTTATGTAGGGTAAAATTACATGGATGAATTAATGTTTTACTTTTCAATTGAATACTTAATTGTTGAACTTCAAGAATAGGTGATGTTGTCATTAGTTATTCTTTCCCCCCTCTATATTGCTTTTTCACACCAAAAAATTTTGATAATGATTCACCTAATAGATTAAAGATAATGACTACAAACATAATGCATAAACCAGGGTATAACATTAACTCCACATTAGAACGTACAAAAGACTTTCCTTCTAAAATCATTGCTCCCCACTCAGGCTTAGGCGCTTGTACACCAAGTCCTAGGAAAGACATTGAAGACATGTTCATAATCGACCATCCCATCTCTAATGTACTCATGACGAGTAGCGGTGGGATAATATTTGGAACGATATGTTTCTTGATAATTTTAAAAGAAGATGAACCATTGATATGTGCAGCCGTTACAAAATTTTCTGTTTTTAATGAAACAACCATTCCTCTAAAAATCCGTGCATAATATACCCATTGTACAATGATAAGGGCAATAACGACTTGCTTTAATCCAGGACCAAACATTCCTACAAATCCAATTACAAGAAGTAGATTTGGAAATGCCATCATCGTATCACAAACGCGCATCAAAATATAATCTAGCCATCCACCAAAATAGCCCGCAAGCGTTCCAATCACTAATCCAATAAATAACGAGCATAAAAAAATTAATGCTGCACTGCCAAGAGAAACACGCATTCCTATCAAAAGTCTTGATAGAATACAGCGCCCCAAATGATCCGTTCCTAACGGGTAAGTTGCAGACGGTCCTTGTAATTTAGCTGATAGGTTGACTAATGTTGGATTATTAGGAGCAAGCCACGGTGCAAAAATAGCAATGATAAACAATAATGCAATAATCGTTGTGCAAATAACAAGTACTTTATTTTTGATAACAAATGAAACAACCATTGTTATAAAAGCTCTCCTTTTTTTACGATACGTGGGTCAACAAACATTTGAATGATATCGACAACTAAATTACAAAGTAAATATATAACAGCCGATAATAATACGTAACATTGAATAACTGGCATATCACGATTAAAAATAGCATCAATAAAATAACGTCCAAATCCTGGCAATGAGAAGACGACTTCAACAATAATAGTCCCTGTGAGCAGCATACCTAAATTCATCCCAAGTCCCGTAATGACAGGACCAATTGCCATCCGTAAAACATATTTCAGCATAATAATTAAATCGTGAATTCCTCGCATTTTTGCATATAAAATAGGGGGCTGTTCGATGTTTTCTAACACATTAGAACGTAGCATACGTGAATATTGAACTGTAAATGGTAAGGCTAGTGTAATAGATGGAAGAACTAGATGTAACCAAGTTCCTGTTCCTTGAACTGGAAATAAATCTAATTTCACAGAGAAGAAAAGCATAAGTAAATAACCAAACCAAAAAGAGGGTATAGAAGCACCGATAAAAGAAAACAATCGACTAATATGATCAATCAAGCCATTTTTTCTTATACCTGATATAAAACCTATAGGAATACTTACGATAATAGTTAGTAATATGCTACATATAGCTAATTGAATGGTAGTAGGTAGACGCACTTTTACTTCGTCTAAGACTGGTTTATTGGTCATATAAGATTGGCCAAAGTTAAGCTGTACAATGTTGCTCACTGCATTTACATATTGAATGAGGAGAGGCTTGTTTAAGCCAAACTCCTCACGCTTTTGTTGAAGTGCTTCTTCTGTAGGATGTGTATTAGAAGCTGCAAAGTACGCTTCTGCTGGATCTACTGGAGATAATTTAATCATTCCAAAAGTCAATAAAGTGGCCAGTAGAAAAATTGGAACAATTGCTACAATGCGTTTTGCAATATAAACACCCATAATAAACTCCTCCTACTGTAACTCAATATTGTTAAATGAGTGTTCATCACGATTTGGAGCAAACTGAAGACCTTTTACATTCTTTTGATATACAGCAATCTTATTAATATACGAAATTGGAACAATTGAATATTGATTTTGTAAAGTTGTAAAAATCTCTGTATATAATTGTTGACGTTTTTTCTCATCTGTTGAAGATAAAACCTCATTAATTTGATTGATAAGCTCTTGTTTTTTATCATACGATTTAATTGCAGCAGAGTATCCGTAGCCATCATTTGCAACAATGTTTACAAATGTATGTGGATCATACGGAGTACCATAGCTACTGAAGAAGTTGATATCAAAATCGTTCGCTTTAAAGCGTTTAACTTGTGTACCCAATTCTTCTGACACAAGGTTCAATTTAACTCCTACAGTTGCCCACTCAGATTGCAATGTCTCTGCCATCGTTTTTTGAATAGTTTCAGCAGAATTATACATTAACTCAATTTCAAGAGGTTTACCATCTTTTTCACGAGTTGTTGCACCATCTTTCAAAGTCCATCCTGCTTCATCTAATAATTTTGCTGCTTTCTCTTGATTATAAGTAATATGTTCAGGTTTTATATTTGCTGTGTAAGGAAGGTTTGTTGATAACAGATTGTCCGCTTTTTCTTCCATACCAGCTGTTATTGTCTTAACCATTGTGTTCTTATCAAATGCCATATTCAGCGCCTCTCGGACACGAATATCTGATAAAGTATCACGTGTTGTATTCATAACTAGTTGACGAGTTGCATACGGCTTAGAAATTTGAGTTTTAAACTGGTCTGATTTTTCTAATTCTTTGAAAGTATCGGTGTTAATTGCACCTTCACCAATAATTAAATCAATATCACCTTTTTCAAGAGCTAAGACGCTCGTTTCTGAATCAGGAATAATTTTAACTTTTATTTCTTTTACTTTTGGTAGTTCGCCCCAATAGTTGTCGTTACGTTTGAAAATTGCATATTCATCTGTTTTATATTTATCTAAAATCCATGGACCTGTACCAACAGCTTTTTTTACACCTTTGGATGTGTCATCACCTTTTGGAAAACCAGCTGCTCCTAAAATACGTACTGGACGTGCCACAGCTAACTCTTGTAACGTAGCATAGTAAGGCTCTTTTAATATCATTTTTAATGTATGATCATCTACTACAGATACTTTGTCAATTTTTGTTAATACAGTAAGCCATGTGTGGGTACCATTTTCTTTTGTTTGTCTTAAAATTTCATCAAAATTACGCTTAATAATAGATGCATCTAGTGTTGAACCATCAGAAAATTGCACATTGTTTCGAATATGGAAGGTATAGGTCTTTCCATCCTTCGAAACATCCCAACTTTCTGCCAGTTTAGGTACTAATTCTCCATTTTCGCCATAACCAATTAATGGCTCGTAAATCATCGTTTGTGCAAACATTTGCGATGGATTATATACGTGTGGGTTCATTTCTGCTACATCACGTGGCCATGAAACGGTTAATACATCTTTTTCTTTCTTTTGTTCTGCTTTATTAGCATCACTACTTGAACACCCTGCAAGAATAATGAATAGAGCTGCAAACATTAGACAAAAAAATAAGCCGTTCTTTTGTTGCTTCATATTTAAAAAGTCTCCTTTTTATTTGTATATAAATCTAGAAATGCTATGAGGATATAATGATACATTACATTGATATATTTCTTTTATATCAATTGCAAATTTACATATAAAAAATAAATGCAATAATATGTAAGAAAAAATGCAATAAAAAACACAAAAACTTTAACTCCTCCGTAATATATAATGAATAATGTAGTCATGCATGTCAAGAATTAACTAAGAATAATTCTCAATTAAAGGTCAATCACATATATATTCCAAGTATTGGTATATAAAGCTCTTTCTATCTAGGTATATGTTACCTTTTTCACTGTAAGCTCTAAAGAATCAATGTCATTGATTCATAGATGTAATAGCTCTAATACCCTAAAACCAGTTTAATATAATAGTAGAAACTTCAACAATAAGTTCTTAAAAAAATAAAAGAACACTGTATTAGTTTTCAGTGTTCATCACATGGGTTTATAATTTTCAATTCACATTATTGTGGTATTAATAGCAACGTTTTGTCTTACGGAGAAGGTGGGATTTGAACCCACGCAGCAGTCGTCCGCCCTAACGCATTTCGAGTGCGCCCCCTTCAGCCTCTTGGGTACTCCTCCAAGTTCTTTCCTATATTATATCGCACTATTTTATTTTTCCACAATCATTCAGGCCTGATATGAGAGATGGACTCCTATCCACCATAGAATAGTACTCCTAAATTTCGGTTACATTATCGATAAATAGTAAAAGGAGGAAAAATAATTGGATAATATTGATTTTCTAACTTTTAAAGAAGACTGGACATATATTAAACGAATGCTGATTAGCGTGGCTGCCCACCTAGAAGACAAACATGACTATGTTCGAGAACGTGCCGTAGATGATCTCATCGAAATTATTCAAGAAATGGATAAACGAGAGCCAAGGAAAGGTTAATGTTAATATTTTGTTTGCAAACTTTCCTTTCGTTGAATAAAGACATCCTCAGAATATCCATACATAATTAATACATTTGATACTATTTTTCTCAAATTTACTACGAGAAATTTAAAGGAGGGGCATTATGCTTTCTTTTTTACAAAAGATCGGTAAATCACTTATGCTGCCAATTGCAGTTTTACCTGCAGCTGGTTTGCTCCTGCGTCTTGGACAACCTGATTTACTAAATATCAAGTTTATTGCTGAGGCGGGTAATGCTTTTTTCGGAAGTATGACATTGGATCCTGCGAATGATCCGGGCGCTGTTTTTAGTAATTTGGCATTACTTTTTGCCATTGGTGTTGCGATTGGCTTTGCCAAAGATAATAACGGAGCGGCAGCATTAGCAGGTGCGATTGGTTACATGGTATTGGTTTTCACCACTCACGCTATTAATTCATCTGTTAACATGGGGGTTCTTGGTGGAATTATTTCTGGTATTGCCGCCGGCTTACTTTACAACCGGTTTCATAATATTCAAATGCCAACGTGGTTAGCATTCTTTGGCGGGCGGAGATTTATACCAATTGTGACTGCTTTAGTGAGTGTAATTTTAGGAATATTCTTCGGCTTTGTATGGCCATATGTTCAAAATGGAATTGACTCCATAGCACACTGGATTACAAGTAGAGGTGCTTTTGGATATGGTGTATATGGTTTCCTAAACCGACTTCTTATTCCATTAGGCTTGCATCACATTATTAATACGCTGGTATGGTTTGATTTTGGAACCTTTACAGATGCTGCGGGAGCTGTTTATCACGGTGATATCACAAGATTCCTTCATGGTGATAAAACAGCTGGAGTGTTTACAACGGGATTCTTTCCTATTATGATGTTCGGTTTACCAGCAGCATGTCTGGCCATGATTATGGCTGCAAAAAGTGAGCGCCGCAAGAAGGTTGCAGGGCTATTACTAGGAATGGCTTTAACTTCATTTGTAACAGGTGTAACAGAGCCTATCGAATTTTCATTTATGTTCATCTCCCCCTTGCTTTATGTGATACATGCCTTGCTAACAGCCACTTCATTTGCAATTACTTATTTACTTGGCATTCATGATTCATTTAGTTTCTCAGCAAGCTTAATTGATTATATTTTAAACTTTGGTATTGCACAAAAGCCGATTTTGCTCCTTGTTGTAGGCATTATTTATGCAGTTGTTTACTTTATCGCCTTTTACTTCTTCATCAAATGGCGCGACTTAAAAACACCTGGCCGTGAAGATGAAGATGAGGTGACAGTTGATGACGTAAATGTTGACGGGGATGATAAATATACAAAAATGGCTGCCGGTTTCTTGGCAGGACTGGGCGGAAAAGAAAATTTGACCAATATCGATAACTGTACTACCCGCTTACGCTTAGATGTTAAGGACAGTTCAATTATCGATGAAAGTACGATCAAACGCTTCGGTGCTCGTGGAGTGATGAAACCTAGTAAAACCAATGTTCAAATTGTCGTTGGTCCAGATGTAGAATTCGCTGCAAACGCATTGAAAAAAATATATGCAATGGATCAGCCGCCTGAACCAACAATGGCTCCACCTCCTACTCAGCATACTGAAGGTGTAAGTGCTGATACCAATCAATTTGCTTCTCCATTAACTGGACAATTAGTAAAAATTGAAAACGTGCCTGATCAAGTCTTTTCTCAAAAAATGATGGGGGACGGATTTGGAATTGATCCACAAGAAGGGATTGTACATGCTCCTTTCAACGGAGTTGTAAAATCTGTATTCCCCACTAAGCATGCTCTCGGATTGGAAACCGATGATGGACTTGAAGTTTTAATCCATATGGGACTTGATACGGTTAACTTAAAAGGTGAAGGCTTTACCGTTTATGTAAACGAAGGCGATCAAATTTCACTCGGACAAAAAATTGCTGAAATCGATATTCAAGCAATTAAGGACAAAGTACCATCATTAGTTACACCTATTGTCTTTACGAATCTTAAAGAAGACCAGCATGTGAAGTTATTAAAAGAAGGATTAATTCGCCATGGTGAAAAAGGATTTTTTGAAATTGTATAAGGTTACAAGCGGGGCTAAGCTTCCGCTTGTACTCATAATGTAATTATTTGTCCCCTGATTCTCCAAGAATGTCGACAGAAAGTTGTTTGGTCCTCAGAGCTAAGAAAATGGTCCATACCTTAAAAAAAATGGTCTTGAAATCCAAAAAAATGATCCCCTCAAAAAAATGTTTGAAGTTGAACCTAATTATAATTCGTACTCTACAAAAAAAGAACCAAACCACTAAAGGTTTAGTTCTCTACATTCCATTATTGAGTTACTAAACTAGCCTTCCCAACACGTAAATCTTTTACAATCTGACCATCCTTCACAACGGTCACGATATTCGTTTGATCTTCAAGTGACGAAATATTTGCTAATGGATCCTCTTTTGTAATTACGAGATCGGCAAGTTTTCCTTCCTCTAATGTACCTAGTTTATCATCCCAGCCCATACATTCAGCCGCTACCTTCGTTGTTGCTACGATCGCTTCCATTGGACTCATTCCTACATTGCACATGAGATTTAGTTCACGAAGGTTTGTGCCATGCGGCATAACACCTGCATCGGTACCCATCGCTATTTTCACACCTGCTTTATAGGCTTTCGCTATACTTTCTTGATGAATATCTACTACTTCAAGAGACTTTTGAATTGCATGCGCTGGCATATTATCGCTGTTTTTTCCTTGTTCCAAAACAGCTACTGGAGCAAGCAATGTTGGAACTAAGTATGTTCCATGCTTTAACATTAATTCAATAGCTTCATCATCTAAATAAATTCCATGCTCAATCGAGTGAATGCCTGCTCGAACCGCATTTTTTATTCCTTCTGCACCTTGTGCATGGGCCATTACTTTAATGCCACGGCGGAATCTTGCTTCTTCTACGATAATTTTCAATTCTTCTAATGAGAATTGTGTAAACTCAGGATGATCGGTCGGACTCATAACCCCGCCTGTCGCATGGACCTTAATAATATCGGCTCCTGCTCGTAACATTTCCCGTACCTTTTGACGAACCTGTTCAGG
Organism: Heyndrickxia sp. NPDC080065; assembly: GCF_050281185.1. Classification (NCBI taxonomy): domain Bacteria; kingdom Bacillati; phylum Bacillota; class Bacilli; order Caryophanales; family Bacillaceae; genus Heyndrickxia; species Heyndrickxia sp. NPDC080065. The sequence continues at coordinate 81,656 of NZ_JBNNWS010000002.1, forward strand.
ACCATCACAAAAACCGCTCGGCAAACCTGGATAGGAAGGACTAGTCGTGTCTATACCGGATATTGTCCATCCGTCACCGTGACCACCAGTAATTGTAAGTGGATTAATACTTACCTGCATACGCGGCCCTAGAACTAGTCCATTTTCTACTGCTTCCTTTACTCCTACATCGGTAAATCCTGCATCACGAACTGAAGTAACTCCTGCATTAATTGTCTTTTTCATATACTCAATTGCTTGGTAAAATCGATAAGAAAATGGAGTTGCCAAAGATTTTCTTATGTCGGTAAATTCCATCATCATATGAACATGTGTATCAATAAATCCAGGAAGAATGTAGCCGTTCTCTGCATCAATAACTTCAACATCTTCGTTTGGAAGATTAATATCATCTAGTTTTCCAACTTGTTCAATTCTATTATCTTTTATCAAAACTGCCGCATCCTGAATCGGCACTCCGCCATTACCATCAATAAGTGTTCCGTTTTTTACTAAGGTGTAAGTCATAAATAGCACTCCAATCTTTATAATGTTTATGCAATTTATAATATTCTATCATAAACAGATTAGATATTACTAGAATTTTTAGTCTTTTTCGTAAAACTAAATTTCCCTTTATTTAGATAAAGAGTGCCAATGTTCCTTATCTACCTTCATAAAATTCAATCGCATCTACATTTTTAATCCATTCTCTAGCATCTGTCCCATCAGGTTTAGCTTTCCAAAGTGTTCGTTTTAGATCTGTGATGGACGTTCCTCTTAACCAAACAAGCTTTCCAATAGACTCGACAAACAGCGGACTGTAGTCACCATATCCTTTCGGTGGTTTTGTAATATTCACTTGTTTCTTTGTCTCAATATTGATTGAATAGAGCTCGGGTAATGGATGCTTACTAAAGTCATTAGACCATTCCGTTTCTTTTACTCTTGATGTTACGATTGTTTTGTCGGTTACCCAATCAAAATCAAGATCAGCATAGTTTGGAGGTGTATATGTTCCTGATACAGGCATTTCCCGAATCTTTAAATCTTTATTCTTAAAACCAAAAACAATTCGTCCTCCACCAGCAATAAACGCAATTGTATCACTTGATGGTGCCCATTTAGGCTTACCTACCCCAAAAATAACTTCATCTAATACATGAAAATCTTTTCCATCCTTAGATATCACACAAAGCATATTACTATCCATCGACCAGGAAGCAGTTGGTGAAACAATAAAGGAAATCCATTTATGACTTGGGGAGAACTCAAAATTCCCTGCATATACCGCTATAATTTTATTATTATTAACCCCTATTTCTCTCGGGAGAGTATAAAAAGGTTTGACACCTCCAAATAAAACAATATCCTTATAATTCTCATTTACTTTTTTGGTAAATAGAATCGCACTTGACCATCCATCTGGTCTCAAAACTCCTGCAGATGAAAGCAGAAATCCACTTCCATCTGGTAACCACGTATAACTATCAACACCTGTTGCAATGTTATAGAATCGTTTAAAATTTGAAATGTCCAATATTCCTCTGGAATTGAAAGCGACGATATTTTTGTTTGGTGCCCATGTTGGGGAATAGCCATCATAAAAAATTTTTTTCTTTTCTTTAGTTTCAATGTTATATACCCATACTTCAACTTGCTTCTCATTTTCTTGGAATTTAGAAGGAGCTTCATTTTGATATAGTAACCACTTTCCATCATGTGACCATTTTGGGCTATCATATACTTTACCTGTGTTGGTAATTTGTTTTTCTTTGTTGTTTATAAGGACCCATAGATTTCCATCCCTGATAAAACCTGCTTTTACATCCTTTTCTCCTGTTGCTAATATGGATACCGGAAAAAGAATTGATAATACAATCGTTAACAAAAGAATCCTTCCCATTCTTGACGCCCCTCTCTTAAAAATTGTTCATATATCTAATATTTCTATCGTTTTCCATTTTATGTATTTACTAGTACTTAGAATCAAAAGGATCGATTGATTCCACTTCCCGGTTTCATTAAGCAATATATAGGAATAAAAGACACTAGTTTCCTAAAATAAAAAAGCTTGAAAGGTTCTCTTCCCCCTTCAAGCTTTTTCTCCTACTCGATATTCTTCAATCGCTCCGGCAAACTTTGAATGGATTGCACAACAGCCTCTAGTTTCGTTTCAATACGGTACAGTAGATACAGTGTGACAACGATAGGAAAGCCTACCTCACCAATGAAGGACATTAGCTGATCCACTTGTTTCACTCCCTTCTATTAAAAAAATGATTTTCTCAAAGGTTTTTGCCATTTCGCACAGGATGTAAAATCCTAATGGCATCTTGTCTTTATTAAAAAAACATGAAAGGCCTGTCCAATTGGACGAAGGCCCTCATCATAAGCTGTATTATTCAACTGTGTAATCTGTTACATTGTTTTCGATCAATCTAGCCCCTTTAATTTCAGTATACGAGGAACCCATTGAATTTCGAAACACATCTGCAGCGATGATTTTTTCCATAGCAGCTTTTACATTTGCAGTATCTACTGGTTCGATTGGATCCTCGATCGATATTCTGGCTGTTTTATTGTCTTCAGTATTAAATTGAAGCTCTAATGTTTTCACTTCTCTCACCTCCTTATCCTATAGTTTAAGATTACTAGGCTCTGATATCCGAGCTATCAATTCGCTCGATACCAAAGAGATTTTTTTGTGACAATGAACCGATTGCCTGTGCTGCCTGAAGCAGTTCATCTGTGGTTGCTTCAAGTCGAACGTTGTTGAACGTCTTCACTTTAGTAATAGGCTTTCCTTTATCATCCACTCCACCGTCAAAAGCTAGTTTTAAACCAGCTTTCTTTAAAAGTAGCTGTGCCATGCTGATCACCTCCTTTCACTCTTTATATATAAATGAAAGGAGAAATGGGACACTAAATATAAAAAAAAATCAATGAAAGAAAATTTCCTCCATTGATAAACGTTCATTATTTATTCTTTACTGTTCTTGTTTTTCCTTAAAAACATTCTCACTATCAAAATAGCGAGTAATGCTCCTCCTGAATCGAGCATCACATCGTATATAGAAGATGTTCGATTGGGTACGAGTGATTGGTGGAACTCGTCGCTAGCTGCATAGAGAGTCGTTAAAAACCAAGCAATAGACAGCTTATTTTTTTGAATGGCATTATATAAAAATATACCTAATAAACCGAATACACTAATATGGGCAAGTTTTCGTATGATAAAATTCAATACTCCAGCTATCTCATTGTTTAATCCTGTAATCCTTTCAATGATTTGTAGAGTATTGGATCCAGTGGATGCGGGTGAAGCAGTAAACTTATAGATGAGTACACACATGATGATGGCAAGGATCCACCAGATAGTTTGTTTTTTCATAATATCAACCTTTTCATTATATTGATTTTATTAATTCAATGCCTTCATTTTTAGGGCTGTTTACTAGTGCAGATATAGTATAAGCCTCCATTTCATCTGAATCATAAGGTACTAAAAGGGATTTTAAAAATTCCTCCTCCTGAATGGAGCGATCTAACCATGCACTTTCTGATTCCTTCGTTAAAATAACAGGCATTCGCTCATGAATATCCTTCATTAGTTCATTCGCCTCTGTCGTAATGATGGTACAGGATTGAAGGACCGTTCCATTTTGATCCCAGCGATCCCAAAGCCCTGCAAATGCAAATGGTAGTTTGTTTTTTAAGCGAATATGAAAAGGTGTTTTTTGCTTACCTTCCTTTTTCCATTCATAAAAACCGTCTGCTACTATAAGACAGCGTCTCCTAGCCAATAATCGTTTAAAGCTGGGCTTTTCATTAATCGTCTCTGCTCTTGCATTGATCATTTTATATCCTATCTTTGGATCATTTGCCCACGACGGTACGAGCCCCCATCGCAGAAAACCTCCGCGATTTCCTGTTTCACCTTGAACGACAGATAGAACCTCCTGACTAGGAGCAATATTAAAACGTGGGGAAAATTCAATAAAATCTCCATTGGTCAATTCAAATTGTTCTAATAAAAGCTCTACGCTGGAATAAAGATTATAGCGACCGCACAAATCAAACCCCTCCTGTACAACCTCGACTTTTTCCATTATACAACATTTATAAACCTTGTATCTAGGAGGCGGATTCCTTAGTACTTGGTTTGTGAAAAATAGTTGTTCATTATGAAACACATCAATATCGGAATTTCCGGTTTGGATATACCTCATTCGAGTGTTATGTGGCATATCTTGCGGATTTTCCCGTTTGGATCTACCTCATTCGTGTGTTATGTGGTACTTCTTCTGGCTTTTCCCTTTTGGATCTACCTCATACGAGCGTTATGAGGTACTTCTTTCCGTTTTTCTCGTTTGGATCTACCTCATCCGAGTGTTATGTGGGACTTCTTCTGGCTTTTCCGACTTGGATCTACCTCATTCGTGGGGTATGAGGTACATCCTTCAGCTTTTCCGACTTGGATCTTCCTCATTCGAGCGATAATAAAAAAGCTGAAAAGATTCAAATCAAGAATCTTCTCAGCTTCCTCTACCTTTGGTAAGTTTTTATTTTTTATTATATAAATGGCAGCTGACAAAGTGGCCAGGTTTTGCTTCATGCCATTCTGGTTTCTTTTGTGCACAGATGTCCATTGCATGCTGGCAGCGTGTTCTAAATACACATCCACTCGGAGGGTTGATTGGACTTGGAACATCTCCTTGAAGGACAATTCGCTCCCTCTTCAGCTTTGGATTAGCAATTGGAACTGCCGAAAGCAGTGCTTGTGTATATGGATGAAGAGGCTCTTGATACAATTCTTCACTTTCAGATAGCTCCATCATATTTCCTAAGTACATTACTAGGATACGATCGGAAATATATTTTACCATCGAAAGGTCATGAGCAATAAACAAGTATGTTAGCCCCATTTTTTTCTGTAGCTCTTTTAGTAGATTAACAACCTGCGCTTGAATTGATACGTCTAGTGCGGATATTGGTTCATCACAAACTATGAACTTCGGATTTAAAGCTAGTGCTCTAGCAATACCAATCCGTTGACGCTGACCTCCACTGAACTCATGTGGGAATCGGTTGATATGCTCCGGATTCAAGCCTACTAGTTTTAATAACTCAAGTACACGTTCATGTTTCTTTTTCCCTTTTAACACTCCATGAATGCTAAGCGGTTCACCAATAATCTCCTCTACGGTCATTCGTGGATTTAAGGAAGCATACGGATCTTGGAATATAAGTTGAATTTCTTTACGAACTTCTGCCATTTCACTTCTATTATTCTCGTAAATATTTTTACCGTTAAAGAGCACTTCACCTTCAGTCGCTTCATATAAACGAATGATTGCTCGTCCAGCTGTGGATTTTCCACAACCACTTTCACCTACAAGTCCAACAGTCTCTCCCGGATAGATGTCTAGGTTCAAATCATCTACTGCTTTTAAAGCATTATTGCCAGCACCAAAATATTTCTTTAGATGTTTGACTTGGATAAGAGGAGTAAGAGTGCTCGTCTTGTTCGTATTGTTGGCTTCAATTGTGTTCGAATTCATCTAAATCTCCTCCTTTTTATTTCCCACTGGCCTTTTTCATCGAAGCCATTGGATGGTGAAGCCAACAGGCAGCCGTTTGTCCTTTTGCGACATTTTCCAGTTCCGGTGAATAATCCTTGCAAATTTTCATTGCCATCTCACATCTTGCATAGAATGAGCATCCTTTCGGTGGCTCTAATAAATCTGGTGGTGTACCGACAATTGGAAGAAGTGGTTCATTTTTATCCATGTCTAATCTTGGCATCGATTTTAATAGTCCTCTAGTATATGGATGCTGTGGATTTTCAAAAATTTCTTCAACAGTTCCTGTCTCAACCACTTTCCCAGCGTACATAACGATGACACGATTACACATTTCAGCGACGACACCTAGATCGTGAGTGATTAATATAATTGAAGTATCTGTTTTTTTCTGCAAATCCTTCATTAGCTCTAAAATTTGTGCTTGAATCGTCACGTCTAATGCAGTTGTTGGTTCATCGGCAATAAGCAATTTAGGACGGCATGCAAGTGCCATGGCGATCATTGCCCTTTGTCTCATTCCACCTGAAAATTCATGCGGATATTGAGACAATCTTTTTTCTGGTTGTGGAATCCCTACTAATTCGAGCATTTCTTTCGCTACCATCCATGCTTCTTTACGGGAAACTTTGTTATGCTGCAGGATCGCCTCCATAATTTGATTTCCTATCTTACTTGTAGGATTTAATGAAGTCATTGGATCCTGAAAGATCATACTGATGTCATTTCCACGAATCCTCCGCATTTCCTTTTCGTTCTTTGGAATGAGGTCGGTACCATTAAATAAAATAGATCCACTTTTATATTTGGCTGGCGGAGTTGATAGTAGTTTCATAATCGATTTGGCCGTTACACTTTTCCCACATCCCGACTCTCCTACTATTGCAATTGCTTCCCCTTGCTTCACTTCAAAACTAACTCCTCGAACCGCTTGGACTTCACCAGCATAGGTCCCAAAGGAAACATGTAAGTCTTTCACTTCTAGTAAATTACCCATGGTGATCCTCCTTTTCTACATGGCTCTTTTCATAAACATTGCTGCTATTTATAATCAAGTAAAAATCTAGTAGGATTTTTACGATTCTATTTATCTTCCAGTTTGAATAAAAGACTTATTGTATAGGGAAAAGAGCACGTCACATAATTATTCTAGACTGGATATCTATCCGAAAAGCAACAATCTATACGAAAACAACCTTCTACATATTTGACCCCTTATCTTGGATCAAGTGCATCCCTTAGCCCATCTCCGAAGACATTGAAGGCAAACATGGTTAACGAAATTAAAATTGCCGGAATCGCAAGCTGATAAAAGTTACCAACAAGGATACTTTGCAGTGAATCACTCGCCAATGTACCCCAGCTAGCCTGTGGAGCAGGAATTCCTAAGCCAAGGAAGCTTAATGTTGCCTCACCAAATATCGCTGTCGGAACAGTTAATGTAATATTTACAAGAATTGGTCCCATTGTATTTGGGATCATATGCTTTCTTAAGATCCAAGATGTTTTGCCGCCTGACACTTCCGATGCATGAACATACTCAAATTGTTTAAGTTGTAGAACCTGACCACGAACCAGCCTAGCCATAGGAATCCATCCAGTGATGGTCATCGCAACAATTATTGATATCATTCCACGACCATCTTCAGGAAATAAAACCATAATTAAGATAACCATTAATAAATATGGAATCGCATACAAAACTTCAGCAATTCTCATCATCACATTATCGGTTCTTCCACCTCTAAGAGCAGATATTCCTCCGTATAAAACTCCAATAACAAAATCAATAACAGCTGCAGCTAATCCTATAAATAATGAGATTCTTGCACCAGACCACGCGCGGGTAAATAAATCTCTTCCTAAAGAATCTGTACCAAACCAATGCTCTGCATTTGGTTTTACATTCTTAGTAGTAAAGTCCATTTCATCATATTTATAGCCATTTAAATGTGGACCAATAATCGCCATAATAACTAAGAGAAAAATAATGATTAAGCCTACTATAGCTAATTTATTTGCTCTCAATCGTCTCCATACATTTGCCCAATAAGATGTTGTCGGACGAGAAATTTTTTCCGCCTCTTTAAAATTATCCTCTGCTTGTAAAAACATCTCTTCTGTAAATTTGATATCTGCCATTATTTACTCTCCCCTGTCACTTTAATTCTTGGATCAATCCATGTATAGGCAATGTCCACAATAAAAATGAGAAAGATTAGTATGGCACTATAGAAAACGGTGGATCCAAGGATAACAGGATAATCACGATTGAATATACTTTTTACAAACATTTCTCCCATTCCCGGGATACCAAAGATATTCTCGATAATAAAGCTTCCGGTTACTACATTAGCAAGTAATATCCCTAAAACCGTTGTAACTGGTAAAATAGCATTTCGAATTGCGTGCTTAATAAGAATCATGCTCTTTCCCAGTCCTTTTGCCTTTGCTGTCAAAATATAGTCCTGACTGAGTACTTCAAGCATACTAGAACGCATCAATCTGGCAATATAAGCCATAGGTGTTACTGCCAATGATATAGAAGGCAAGACCGTATGTGACCATGATTTCCATGTAGCAACAGGGAATATTTTCCATTGAACAGCGAAATAGTTAATTAATATAGTTGCAAGGATAAAACTTGGAACAGAGATGCCAATGATTGCTAATATCATAGACACATAGTCTGGCCAACGATTTTTGTACATCGCTGCTATGACTCCCAATAAAAGGCCAAATGGTATCGCAATAATCATTGCCTGTAAACCTAAATGTAAAGAGATCGGAAAGCCATTTTTAATATAATCATTTACGGTAATCGATTGAGATTTAATAGACGGTCCAAAATCAAAATGCAATATTCCTTTGATATATAAGAAGTACTGAGCAATTATTGGCTTGTCCAAATTATAGTGAGCTTTCAGATTATTAAGGATTGCTTCAGGCATGGTTCCCTCTTTAGCAAATGGATTTCCCGGAATACTATGCATAATAATAAAAGTAATTGTAATAACAGCCCAAAGCGTAATAACAGCCCAAAATAAACGTTTTAAGCTATATTTCAACATATTTTTCACCCTCTCTTAAGAAAAAGCAGGGTATGCCATTTAGGCATACCTACTGCTTTATTTGTTTTTTATTTCTCAATATCCGCATAGATGTATTGAGGGTATTTGTTGATTGGTGTAAACACACCTGTTACATTCTCTTTTAAAACATATGGTTTAGTGTAGAAATAGATTGGAACGACTGGCATTTCTTCTGCGAAAATTTTCTCAGCACTATGCATTGCTGACATGCGTGTTTCCGGATCCATAGAAGTTTTTGCAGTATTTATATATTTGTCATATTCTTTATTGCTCCATCCTGCATCGTTATATGGTCCGCCTGTAACGAATAAATCCATAAATGTCATTGGATCAACATAGTCACCACTCCAACCACCTCGTGAAACTTGGAAATCACCTGCATGCTCGCGATCAATTTTCACTTGGAACTCAACGTTTTCAAGTTTAATGTTGACTCCTAAATTCTTCTTCCACATTTGTTGGACAGCTTCTGCAATTTTTTTGTGTGCTTCACTTGTATTATAAACTAGAGTGAGCTTAGGCATTTCTTTCATGCCTTCTTCTTTTAACCCTTCTGCAAGAAGCTTTTTCGCTTCATCAAGGTTTTCACTGAAGAGATTTCCACCATTTTCTTGATAATCACCGTTATCTCCTTCAGGGATACCTGGTGGTACAAGAGAATACGCCGGTTTTTGACCACCTTGAGCAACGTTTTCAACGATTGCTTTACGGTCAATTGCTAACGATAATGCTCTTCTTACTTTAACATTATTGAATGGTTTTACTTTGTTATTTAAATTGTAGTAATAAGTAGCTAAATCTGGTCCGTTGTGGAATGCTTTACTTCCTTCTAGTGATGGTAAAACATCTTGTGGAATCGGATAAACTAGATCCAATTCACCGCTATTGTACATATTGTAGGCTGTAGTTTCATTATCAATTACTGCAAATGTTACAGCATCTAACTTAATGCTATCTTTGTCATAGTAGTTTTCGTTCTTTTCGATTTTCAAGCTTTCCTTATGCTTCCATTCAGTTAGCTTGAATGCTCCATTAGAAACAAATGTTGATGCTTCTGTGTACCATTTTGGATTTTCTTCCTGTACTTTTTTATTTATTGGATAGTAGGTATAGAAATTAGTTAAATCTAGGAAGTATGGAGTTGCTTCTGCAAGAGTGACCTCTAAAGTTTTGTCATCTTTTGCCTTAACCCCTACTTGATCTTCAAGTGCTTTTAACTCTTCATCCTGTTTTTTCAATTTTTTAGGATCTTTTGATTTCGTTAGCTTGTAACTATTATACTTTTCTCCACCTTTAACATAATAAAGCTGGTAAGCATAATCGGAAGCAGATTTAGGATTTAAAACAAATTTCCATGCATACTCGAAATCTTGTGCAGTAACAGGGTCACCATTTGACCATTTCATGTCATCTTTAAGATGGAATGTATAGGTCAACCCATCTTCACTAATTTCCCAATCCTTTGCCATACCATCAACGATTTTACCTTCAGGTGTTTTCTTCGTTAACCCTTCAAATGTTCCTTCCAAAATCCAAGAGTCATGCGTCCCTTGTGCAAGCCCTGGATGAAGCGCACCAGGTTCTTCAGTATTGTTTAAATGTAATACTTTTGGTGTTTTAGCTTCTTCTGGTTTTTTACCGTTATCTCCATTACTTGGACTGTCTGATGCTTTTTCTCCACCAAAACATCCCGCTAGCATTAACATTGCTGCTAGAAAAACCGTCAAAAATGAAAAATAAGACTTTTTCTTCAAGCTCTTTCCCCCCTATATTTTTCTTTTTTAAAAGATATGAGTCAACATGCCCAATATAAAACTATTAGAATAATTCCATCTGTATTCCGAAATTCGAGAAATTTTCCTCGAAAAGTTTTTCGTCAGACGAAACATCCAGCTATCAATCTAATATTGAAAGCGCTACAGACATGTGGACCACATCATAGATAAAAAATTCACTCAATTCTTTATCCTATGATATATCAAAATATACAGTAATCTTAAATTATTTGTCAATAATTTATTCAAAATTTGTTGAAAATTGAATATAGGGAGAATATTTTACTAATTTCTGAGAATTTATCCATTATTTTTACATAGAAAGATAGTACAGTTTTCCTTTTATTACTTATTTTTTACAAATAAATCAGTTGATTGAACTATGAAGTTATTATGAGATATTTTACAGATCATTCTTCAAACTTTATTGCTTTATACTAAAAAACTGAATACAAAAAACAGTTGGTCAAATCTGAGACCAACTGTTTTTTATTCTCTATCAGTATATACTTCTATCCAAATAAGTTTCCGAAGAAGTCTGCAATTGCTTGGAACATTTTCTTAAAGAAGTCTGCTACTCCTTGCCAAAAACCTTTGTCTCCCGCAACATCTTCAAGTTTCTTTTTAATATCGCTTGTAATGTCACCTAGCTGTTTTTTCACATTATCAAAATTTATATCAAGATTGCGCATTTTATCAAATAACTTTACTAGGAGTGCACGGTCTTCGGGACTTAATTCGATTTTTAATGATTTTAACTTTTCATCGATAATTTTTTCGATATCCTCTTTTGTTGCAGGCTTCTGATTAGCAATTTCTTGTTTAATCTCTGTTAACAGCTGTGTAACCTTTTCTTGATCCATTCCATCTTTCTTCGCTAACTCTGTTGCTAAGCCAAGCTCTTCGTTAGCAACTTCCATCCGATCCTTATTAAGGTCTCCGCCGCTTTTATCATAAGCCTTGTAAATTCCAACAAGTGCTGAGTGTCCGCTTACCTTTACTGGGGATGCAACTTCAACGCTAGCATCCTCTATACCAGCTGTTAATAAGGCATTCGCATACATTTCGTCCGTTACTTCTGTGATATTTTCAGGAGTAACAATCGAAACCGAAATCCCTTGCCCCTTTTCTTTTCTTGTTATCTTTGCTGATGAATATAAATTCGAATGTGGATCACCATTAATATACTTTACAAGATCATTAACCGTTACTGTAATCTCATTCACTTGGCTGCTATCCGTAACACCGAGAAGCTCTTTTGTTTTTGCTTTCTGAGCTGGTGATAATTTTTCCCCATAAACGACAATTGGAGCACCAAACTTTTCATTAATACTATCACTATTATCATTACTAGAGGCTTTAGCAACACTATTCATGCCTATTCCTAAAAGAAATACAGCAATCAGTACAATTTTGCTTATTCGTTTTAACATTATGTTCTACTCCTTTTAAGTCTCAAATAGCCCTTCAAATTTTTGAAGGTTGTCTTAATTAATAGCTATATTCGCATAGATTACTTTTATTCGAATAAAAAATATATCCGTACAAATATAGTGGTCGGGGCATCTTTTCGTAAATTCTATTCATTACATATTTATTATAGGTTTATATCTACAGTCTACTTATAGGACTGAATGCAACAAAGTCAACGAAAAGAGCCTTATTACTTTATTTCGAAGGGCTACTTATTAGACGAATTTCTTTTTAATTAGTTTCGTTTTTTTAGAAACCCTCCTGCCCGTAATAATTCTACTTTTAATAGCATAAAATTTAGCAGGTGATGAATGTATGAGAAGAAAACGGAATCCTGCATTGAAAATGATTGTTTTTTCCTTTATTTTCATACTGCTATGTCTATTATTATATGTCATCTTTTCGCAATCATCAAAGAACCGGGCAACTAGTTTAGTAGATGAATTTTATCAATATGAAAAGTCGGGGAATTTTGGCGGATCATGGACTCTCTTTCATCCATTGATGAAGGAAAAGTTTACACAAGAGGCCTATATTCAAAAGCGGGCACATGTTTTTATGCAGGATTTTGGTGTAAAAACGTTTGCCTATACTGTAGGAAAAGCAAACCATTTAAATAGCTGGACATTTTCAAAAGAAAGTCCAAAGTTTAAAAATGTGTTTCAAGTACCTGTTACCCAAACCTTTCAAAGTCAGTTTGGGGTTTTTACTATCCATCAAGATGTATTTGTTGTAGAAGAAAAAGATAAATGGTACATACTTTGGTCGTATCAAAAATAATTTATAAGAATCACTGGATCATAAGCGACCAGTGGTTTGTTTATTTCCATGAATTCAGAATTTACAGAAGATAAATTGTTATGTAAGCGTTTTCCTGATAAAATATTGGTAATAAAATCGATCTTTTTCAAATAAGGACGGTGATCAAAATGGGGAAAACAAAGCATCAAGGACCGATAAAGCTGCCAAAAATGCCTGATCCTAAGCTCTGGGTGAGCCCTATTCCTTTTGGACTTGGGAAAATAAAGCCAAAGCATATTCGCGATACAATGAAAGTCGTTTGGGAGAACCGTGATAATCTCCCGTATGCAACGCGAATTTTAACACAAGGCGTTTGCGATGGCTGTGCACTTGGAGTCGGAGGCCTCTATGACCAAACATTAACTGGGCCTCATTTATGTACGACACGCTTAAATGTGCTTCGTTTAAATACAATGCCGGCAATAGAAGAATCAATTATTCATAGTGACATAGAAGAACTTAGGAAGTTTAGTAGTGTAGAACTAAGGAAGCTAGGAAGGATCCCCTACCCCCTATCAAGGAAAAAAGGAGAAAATAAATTTACCCGAATTTCCTGGGATGAAGCTTTAAATCGTATAGCTGAAAAAATTAAGACGATCGATCCTAAGCAGCTTGCCTTCTTCCTAACTTCAAGAGGGATTACAAATGAGGTTTACTATACAGCAGGCAAGATGGCACGTTTTTTAGGAACGAATAATATTGACAATGCTTCCCGAATCTGTCATTCGCCAAGTAAAACTGCTTTAAAGCGTTCGTTAGGAATTGGTGCATCCAGCTGTAATTATCAGGATTGGATTGGTACTGATGTTCTAATTTTCTGGGGGTCTGTCGCGGCGAATAATCAGCCTGTTTCAACGAAATATATGTATGCGGCTAAGCGGAAAGGGACGAAAATTATTTGTATTAATCCCTATCGTGAACCAGCGATGGACGGCTATTGGGTTCCTTCGATTCCTGATTCCGCTTTATTCGGGACAAAGATTACGGATGACTTTTATCAAGTCAATATCGGTGGAGATATTGCTTTTATGAATGGAGTAATGAAGCATTGGTTTGAAATGGAGGAAAACGAAAAAGGTTCGGCCATCGATCACCAATTTTTAGAGGAGCATACAAATGGGTTAGAAGAATTGAAAGCTCATGTTGAACAACAGGACTGGACCCTTTTAGAAAAATCTTCAGGAATATCAAAAGAACGCATGTATGAATTTGCACAAATGTTAGCAAAGGCAAAAAGTGGCGTTTTCGTCTGGTCAATGGGATTAACACAGCACCGTTTTGGGACGGATAATATTTCACAGGTGGCAAATTTGGCGATGCTCCGCGGATTTATCGGGCGTGAGCATTGTGGCCTAATGCCGATTCGCGGTCATTCCGGTGTTCAAGGATCAGGTGAAATGGGTGCTGATCCATTTGTATTACCTGGCGGTGATTTCGATGCAAAAAACATCGAAAGACTTGAAAAAATATGGCGTTTTGACATTCCTAAATGGCAGGGAGATATTGTTGGAGTTACGATCGAAAATGCTATGCTTCCCGAAGATCATGAAAGGAAGTTAAAGGTGTTTTACACTTCTGGAGGGAACTTCTTAGAAACAATGCCTGATCCAGCATTTGTAAGAAACTGTTTATCAAATGTGGAGCTTCGTGTCCATCAAGATATTATTTTTAATACTTCTACCCTTGTAGAGGCTAAAGAAGAAGTCATTGTTTTACCAGCAATGACACGATATGAACAGCCTGGAGGGGGAACTTCTACCTCTACGGAGCGGATGGTCTATTTTTCACCTGAAATAAAGGGACCGCGCATTGAGGAAGCCCGTTCAGAGTGGGAGATTTACGTTGATTTAGCAGCACGGATCAAACCGGAAACAAAGGAATTAATGAATTTTACTAAAGCGGAACAAATTCGTGAAGAAATTGCGATCGCCAACCCGAATTATGATGGAATTCAATTTTTAAATAAAAAAGGTGATGTATTTCAATGGGGCGGCGCCTGGTTATGTGAAGATGGGATTTGCCCGACCGAGGATGGCCGTGGAAGTTTACTCAGTATTGAAATCCCCGAATTACGTAAGCCAGAAGGACACTTTTATGTAACGACTCGTCGCGGAAAACAATTTAATTCAATGATCTATAATGAAACAGATTCTTTTAATGGTGCTGACCGTTATGATGTATTAATTCATGAAGAGGATGCCATAGAATTAAATATTCATGAAGGCGAAGCAATTGTCATTTACAACCAATACGGTTATTTCCACGGTCGAGCAAAATACGCGGATACGAGAAGAGGAAATCTTCTTCTTTTCTGGCCTGAAGGAAACGTCCTTATTCCAAAGGGAGTCTATGAAAAATATGCTGGAATACCTGAATACAACACTGCGGTAATCGTTGAAAAAGCGGAAACCTTCCATGCACACAAGGATACGAAATATATTGAAAAACGAATTGAAGATCTTGAAATGGAAACTGGCTAACGAATCGGTGACAATGCCGATTTCTTTTCTACACTTTTCCTGAATGAAAAGAAGGTGGATACGATGAACAATGTAAGACATCCCTATAAAATCATCAAATATAATGGGGGAACAATATCTCCTGTCGAGGATGAGATCGCTATAGAATACCCGTTAACGATCTTTATTGATGGCGAGGAATTTGCAACCATGGTTTGCACACCTACCCACCTTGAAGAACTTGTCATTGGCTTCCTTGCTTCAGAAGGACTGATTCGCTTACATTCTGAGATTGAATCCCTTTCTATTGATGAAAACCTTGGCTTTGCCCATGTCAGCTTAAAGAATAAGCAATCAATTAACAAAGATTTTTATTCGAAACGTTTTATCGGATCATGCTGCGGGAAAAGCAGACAGTTTTATTTTCATAATGATGTTCGAACAGCGAAAACGATCACAAGCAAAATGACGCTTACTATTGAGCAATGCTTTCAGCTTATGAACTTCATGCAAAACCAATCGACTGATTTTAAACAAACGGGCGGTGTCCATAATGCCGCCCTCTGCACAGCTGATGAACTTATCATCAGTCGTACCGACATCGGCAGACATAATGCGCTCGACAAAGTGTACGGATACTGTATCCGAGAAAAAATCCCTCGTGCAGATAAAATCATTGCCTTTAGCGGAAGACTTTCATCCGAAGTGCTGCTAAAAGTAGCCAAAATCGGCATCGGAATCATCCTATCAAAATCCGCCCCCACCACACTAGGCATTGACCTGGCCAATGATTTAGGAATCACCATGGTCGGATTTATTAGAAAGGATCAGCTTAATATATACTCGCATCCCGAAAGGATTGGGACAGAGGGTCGGGTCCCCCGTCCCTAATTCTGCTTTTCATAATGTATTTGGAAAATAATTAAACGGGAGGTGAAACAATGATTGAAAAAAACATAATAAAATCTGTAATTTATGGATTTATTGGTGGACTATATATTGGTTTTTTATTGTTTTCACAAGATGAAATGGTGTATTTAGGTGATCATTATGAAAACGAACATTTATCTATTGCAAGTTATTTAATAAAAATTATTCGTTTTTCAATCATCATCTCTTTAACAGCAGCAGTAATAACTACAATTTTTATTCTCTATAAAAAATATATTTCTTCAAATAATCAAATGTAGGGACAAAGGGACAGGTCCACTGTCCCTCTCTTTTCATTTTACACAAACAAATATATATACCCATTCCTTGAAATCCTCTATATGGAAACCCAGAGTTCCTTTCTTCATATTGAAATTTGATTAGCATATATTCCATATTTTGTTGGCCTACTTTAGATTCTTCAAGTTAACATTCATCAATTGTAAATTTTTTACTTTCAAATCATCTGTGATATGATAACAGAAGAAAAATTAAGAGGGGTATGTATAATGCAGAATAAAAACACTAAAATTGAGGTTATTCAAAAAGCATTACATAATTGGGGAGGTTTCTTTATACCTTACCAAATGGCATTACACGAATTAGAAAGTGATTTCAAGATTATAGACTTAGAGTGGAAAACGAAACATGGCTATTCTCCAATTGAACATTTGAAAACTCGTATGAAAACTCTAAAATCATTGGTAGAGAAAATTCAGAATAAAGAGGTCTCTTTAACTCAAGAAGCAGTGAAAAATGAAATAAAAGATATCGCTGGCGTTCGAATTGTCACGAGCTTTATCGATGACGTATACATGTTGAAGGAGCATATCAAGAAACGCGAAGACATTCGATTACTAGGTGTAAAAGATTATATTCAAGAGCCCAAAAGTAGTGGCTATAAAAGTTTACATTTGATTATAGAAACCCAAGTCATCCTATCCAACGAAATTTTGTGGGTTCCTGCAGAAATACAAATTCGTACTTCCGCCATGGATTTTTGGGCATCAACCGAACATAAACTAAACTATAAATATCAAGGGGAGTCTATTCCAGAGGATGCTAAGAAACAACTAATCGAGCTTTCCAAGGCTTCTTCCTTCATGGATAATGAAATGTCAAAATTAAGGGGAAAATTACTTACCTATTAATGGGACAGAGGGTCCGGTCCCTCGTCCCTAATCTTTTATTCACTGTTCATTTTTTAATAACAAATGAATAGCACATTCTTACCACCGTAATTTATATGAAAAACCCGAATTCTAATTACGCCTCTTCACACTTCAATTTTTAAAGACTGAAAAAGCTTATTTCACTACACCAAGCACAAATCCATCATACCCTTTAGAGCCAACCGTTTGAATAGCTGTAGACTCTATTCTTGGTTCGTTTGCTAATAAGTCCATAAATTGACGTATCCCCTGTACCCGCTCATCTGTACTTTTTTCATCAATAACTTCTCCGTTTCTTACGACATTGTCAGCGACAATAACTGTTCCCGGCTCAGCTAGTTCCAATGCCAAATGTAAGTATTGCGGATTATTCGGCTTATCTGCATCAATGAAAATGAAATCAAATGGAGCGACTCCTCTATCTTTCAAGAGTGGCAATGTATCCAATGCCTTTCCAACAATCACTTCCACTTTATTTTGAAAACCCGCCACTTGAATATTTCGTTCTGCTATATTTGCATATTCCTGCTCCACTTCAAGTGTATACACTCTTCCGTTTTCAGGGAGAGCCCGAGCAAGCCATATACTGCTATATCCCCCGAGGGTGCCTATTTCTAATACATTTTTTGCTCCCTTCATTTTAGCTAATAAATACAATAGCTTTCCTTGTGTTGGAGATACATCAATTTCAGGTATTCCTGCCTCCCTGTTTGCAGTTAAAACCTGCTCAAGAATTTCATCAGATGGGAGTACTTTCTCCATAAAATAATCATCTACTCTATTCCACAATAACTCATTCCCCATTATCTCTCATCTCCTCTATAATCATCCTTACACGTACAGTTTATGGAAAAAATCTTTCATAAATAAAATATATCTTTTTTATCAATCTATAAATATTAATTATGAGTAAAGGTGAAAAGATGAACATACATGGACTAAGACTTTTTCAGCTATGGAGCCAATTTCATTTCATCAATTGTCGTACGTGAATATATTGAAAATCATCAATTAGCAAGAGTATATGTTCAAAATATCCATGCTACTCATAAAATTGCTATTTGCACGAGGAAAAATGAGAAACAAAGCTTATTAGTAAAGAAATTTATTGAAACTTGTAAACAATCGTTAAAAGATTATTGATTTCCACCAAAAGGGCCTGATCCTTTATACAAGCCCTCCACACTTATACTCCTACATTCCATGTTTATTCTTTAAATATCTTCATCATTTGCATTTTTTCCACTCCAGTTCTATAATCAAAATAGAAAAGTAAATACTCACTTACTTTTTATCTAATAATCTTAATTAATACGTTTATATAAACAAGGAGGAATTTATATGTCTTCAAGAGTAGCTGTTATTACAGGTGGCGGCAGTGGGATTGGCCGTCAAACAAGTTTATATTTTGCTCGTAAGGGAGATAAAGTCGTTATCGCTGATTTTAGTGAAGCTGGCGGAAATGAAACCCTTGAAATGATTAAATCTGAAGGGTTCGATGCGATCTTTGTTAAAACAGATGTTTCTAAATATGAAGATGTAGAAGCCCTAGTTGAAAAAGCTGTTGAAACATACGGAACTATTGATATTATGTTTAACAATGCTGGAACTGGATCCAACTCCCCTCTTCTGGATACAAAATTAGAAGATTACCGTCGAGTAATCGGAGTTAATCAACATGGAGTCGCTTATGGTATACTTGCTGCTGGTAGAAAAATGAAAGAACTTGATGTGAAAGGCGTAATTATCAATACTGCCTCCGTTTTCGGTTACTTAGCAAACCCAGGAACTTTCCCATACCAAGCAACTAAAGGTGCCGTCCGTATGATGACACAAAGTGCCGCTCTTGAGCTTGCACAATATGGAATTCGTGTTGTCGCTGTAGCCCCAGGCGGAGTTGATACTCCAATCATCCAAGGATACAAAGATGCTGGACTTACTGAACATTTGAAAAAACAACAAATGCGTGGAGAGCTTATTAAACCAGAAGCTATCGCAAGTGCCGTTTATTTGTTATCATTAAAAGAAGCAGATGTCATTAATGGTAGTGTGGTTATGCTTGATGACGGATATGCATCTTTTAAATAAAGGCTGTTTTCGCATAGATTATTGTTTTTCGAATAAAAATATATCCGAATTAATATAGTGGACGGGGCATCTTTTCGTAAATTTATTCATTAATATTTATTAGGAATTTATTTCTACAGTCTATTTTATAGGAATAAAAGCAACAAAGTTTACGAAAAGAGCCTAAATAAAAATACTAAATCAGCAGATCGGTTTTAGCTTTACAAGTCCGATCTGCTATTTCGTAATATTCTAGGAGGTTTTTCCATTGGGTAAAGGGGAAAAAACCAAACAAATCATCATCGATCAATCAAGAAAACTTTTTGCAGAAAAAGGGTTCGATTCTACAAAAACAAGTGAAATCGCAAAAGTATCTGGGATATCGGAAGCGACCATTTATAAATATTTTAATAGTAAGACCGATTTATTATTAGCATGTGTGACACCTTTGGAAGAGAAAAAAGACGAGCAGCAGGATTATAGCCAAACACCTCTAAAGGATTTAATAAAAATGATGGTGGAAAAAATTATTTCGAATCGCACTCAATTCGAAATTCTATTTAACGAAGCTCTACATCATCCTGATATTTCTACACAATATATTGAACGAATTCATCACCAAGGTCCGATTGAAAAAGAGATTGAAAAGAGAATTCAAAATCAAGAAATATCTACTATCTCAAACTATTTAATGTTCAATGTAGGATTAATTGGCTCGCTATTAGCTATGATGAAGCACCATGAAATTCATGCTCCGAACAAGGAGAACTTCATTACCTCCAGTAAAATTCAAGAAATAATAGATTTTATATATTATGGACTGTGTGGTGGGACAGAGGTCCGTCGTCCCAAATAATCACCTTAAATGTGTAATGGGACAAGGAACTCTCGTCCCACTAAAACATTTTTCCTCCTACAATGTTCTTTTCAAGAATGGTACCAATACTTGGATCACGGCTATCTAAACTTTCGCCAGGGGTTCGATTATCTCCCATAATAAAATATTTACCTTCTTCTACAGTGACTTCGTCCATATTTAAAGCCTTTCCTTTTATGTACGGCTCATTTAACGGCTGACCATTGAGATAAACTACTCCATCACTAATTTTAACTCGATCATTAGGTAGACCGATAATTCTCTTTACGATGTCAAATCCATCTGGATCCTTTACGACGACTATATCTCCCCGTTCTGGTTTAAAAAACACTTTGTTAACAACAAAGATCCCTTTATCATGAAGGGTAGGATTCATCGAATCCCCATTAACAATTTTAATTCCAATCCCATAGTGAATAAGGAAATACAAGATTGCTAGAAAAAGAATGAAGCGTATCCATCCAAACCATGCTTTTTTATCTGTTTTTGGAACTGATGTTGCATCTAGTTCAATATTCAACGATTTCATTTAATCGCCCCCGAAGCTTATGGATTATTTTCTGTTACATCCTCATTTGGATCATTGTTTTCTGAATCTGGAGGTTGATTTTCCTTAACTTCTCCATTCGATTCTTTCTCTTTATTTTTAATAGAATCATTTTCCCCAGCTGCCTTATTCCCTGGAATGACCTTTTCCATTTCTGAAATTGCTGCATTCATAATTGACTTCAATTGTTCTTTGATACTCTTTTCTTCTTTCTGATTGTCAATATGAAGATTAGCAATTAATTGATTAGTGTACTCTCTCAATTCTTTTATTCGGTCTTTTTTCTCCTGATCTGTGAACTTCTCTAATTCCTTTTGAGACCTTTTCAATTCTTTTTGCAATTCTTCTTTTAAACGCTCCTTTTGTGTTTCCTTTTCCGTACTAATTGCTTGTTCAATGACGCTAATTGACTCCGTGCCTTTTTTATTAAACCAGTTGTTTAATAGAGTAGGTATGTCCTGATCAGCAAATACAACTCCGATGCTGCTCCCTATCGTTAGGCTTAAAAAAAGAACTCCAAAAAGAAGCTTTGCTTTTCGATGTTTCCTTTGATTTTGGCCCAGCTTTTCTTTCCTAGTAATCATCCCTCTTCCCTCCATTCTTTAAAATTGATCAGAGTTCCAGTTGGAACTCTGATCGATTTAGTTATTAGATTCCGTCTACCACTTTATTTAGTTCATCTATGGCAGCTTTTTCAAGTTCTTGTGCTTTATCGCCAATATATCGTTTTTGATTTTCAAGGAACTCATCCGCTTTCTTAGTGAGTAAATCACTAATTTGCTTGGTTTTTACGTCTATTGCAGCTTTGATATCAGTTATTGCTACTGTTGTTTTGGAGTCAAGTTGAGCTTGTAGTTCAGCTTTTGCTGCAGCAATTGCATCTTTTAATTCTTTAACAGCAGCATCTTTAGATTTTGTTAATTCGCTTTCCACTTCCTTCATTGCGGCTGCACCCACTGTGTCTGTATCTTTTTTTAATTTGGTTTCGTATAAGGAATAGACTTTATCAAAGGCTTGATTAAATGATTTATTAGTCTTATCTACAAGGAGATTAAATTCTGCGTCCATTCCAGCTTGGATTTTCGCTTTCTTATCATTTAATAAATTAATTTGGCGATTTTTTTCTGTGTTTATATTTTTATTTACCATATTTATTTGAAAATCTTTCCCTTCATTTATATCTTTTTCTGTACTGTCTTTAAGGGATAAATATGTTGTATCAAAATCCATTAATTTAGAAATTGAGTAATCCTGTGCTTCTTTATCAACAGTTTTCGACGATAATTTAAATTGCGCATCATACCAAGCTTGCAATTTTACCCCTGCATCTGTATATGCGAAAGCTGCTCCAACTCCTGATAATAATCCTATTGTTACGACTCCTGTTACGATTTTCCCTTTAACTGATTTCAACATTTTTATTAGCTCCTTTTGTATAATAGATTTTTATTATTCCTGGGTTAATTCTGTTAACAAATCTTCAATGTCTTTTGTGAGCTGTTCCGCTTCTTGCTCTTTCTTTTTTTCGATATAGGCTTGCATTTTTTCTTTATGTTGTTTACCGATCTCTTCAGTGACTGTATGTAACTGATTGATCTGATTTTCTTGGTGCTTCTTTATGCTGTTTATTGTTTCTACTGACTGATTCACTTCATAGTTATCGAGTTGTTTTGTTAAGTTAGTTTTTAAAACTTGAAGCTCTTTTTGAAGTTTTTCTAACGAAGAAAATAATTCCGTTGTTGTGGTTTTACTAAGATGGTGAACTTTTTCTTTGAAATGATTTTCATACCAACCGGCAAGCTTTCCCCCTGGGTCAACAAGTGCAAAAGTAGTCCCCACACTGACAAAAGTGACACTTACAAAGATTATTGCTGCAATTCTTTTAATTTTTCACCGCCCTCCTTTTTGTTCGTTGTTTATGTTCTTTATAAAGAACTTTACAATGTCATTATATTAGCCATTAAAATAAAAGGAAACCGTAGAAATCTAGCAAATATCCGACAAAATACTTATTTTTCTCTATCATTCTATTAATTCCTAAGTATATCTTACTATTTTGTTCTTCCTAAAGAACAAAAAAGTTCTTTTTATAAAACAAATAAAAAGCTAAAAGTTTGTTCGCTATATAACACAAAAAAAGCTCCCCTAGTTTCAGAGGAACTTATAAAAACATTCATATTAAAAACTGCTTTCCCGACAAACCAATTTTGTAGAAATAAAAATTTTTTTCGGAACTTGTCTCCCGGCTATTCGTTCAATTAGTGTATCCACTGCCGTTTCGCCCATTAACTCTGTATATACTTTAACAGTGCTTAAGGAAGGATAAACGTATTTTGAAACACTTATATCATTCACTCCGATAATATTGACCCTTTCCGGCACTGAGATATTCGCATTCAAAAGTGCTCGCAAGCAACCCACTGCAATCGAATCATTTCCAGCAAAGAAGGCAGTTGGAAGATTTTCGCCATGCTCCTGAATCGCTTGATTCATTAACATTTGTCCGGCATCAACAGAAAAAGCACCAATGTACATATAACTTTCATGTAGCAGCCCTTTTTTGCCCATATATGCTTTAAATGCTCGTTCTCTCGGGTCTTCGATTTCTGCTGTTTCATCCTTAAACACTTCATGTCCACCAATATACCCTATTTTTTCATGTCCTTTTTCAATCAAATAATCAAGAACCTTTTCTGTTGCTCTTTCAAAATCTGCTACGATAGAATCGAATGTCTCTTCATCCGGAGAGGAATCGACGAAAACAATTTTTTTTGTAATCCTTGCAAGCTCTCCTACTTCCTGAGTACTAAACTTTCCAATCGCGATGATTCCATGAACCTCTTCCCTTTTTAACTCAGCAAAATTATTTCGAAAATACTTTACTACTTGAATATCATTCATTTGACAGCGATTTTCTATCCCTAAACGTATGGACATGTAGTATAAATCATTCAGTTCTTCCTGCTCTGTATACCAATGAATCATCGCAATCTTTGATAAGGAAGGCTTTTTTTGAGAAAGCCGCTTTTTATAGGAGAGCTTTTCTGCGATTTCAAATATTCTCCTCTTTGTTTCATCACTAACAGATAATGTCGGGTCATCATTCAGCACCCTCGAAACCGTTGCAATAGAAACCCCAGCCTTTTCTGCAATATCTTTAATTGTCGCCATTTAGGCTATTCACCACACTAAATTTGTATTTCGTCTTTGCTCTGTATTCTTGATCTCTATCTAAAATAATGGAAGGTAAATCGAGCTGATGCAGCCTCTGCGTCTCAAGACAAACCCCTAAATATCGGCAAGGTTTCACCCCGCGAATCAGGTAATCACCTTCCAGCTGATTACTTGTATATAAAATAACTCCTGGCTGATCGGTTTCAATCGCCAATTTTCGACCGCTCTCTTCGCAAAAAAGAATCGCTTTCTTCTCTTCATTTTCTTTAAAAATAAATGGATGATCATATCCATATCCTACTATAACATTTTGAGGATTTCCTCGCGTAAATCCTTCGTTAATCATCCGTCCATTTTGAAAATCAAAAACGGTTTCGGAAACGTCAATGATTTCCCCTGTAGAGAGCAGCTGCTCATTTAATGCTAAAAAGCGATCACTATTTAGAAAAAGTCTATGATTTGAAATATCCTTTTTCAATTTCCCATGTAAATTAAAATAAGAATGATTGGTTAAATTCACGATCGTTTTTTTATCGGAGGTACCTTTATAGGAAATAATAAATTCATTTTCATCATTTAATCGATACTCTACTTCCATATACAAGTTTCCCGGATAGCCTGCTTCTCCATCTGGACTAGTGTAAGCAAATCTTATACCAATCTCATCCTTTTCCTTAAAAGGGTTGGTAGCCCAAATCTTGTGGCTAAAACCTTGATGCCCCCCATGTAAATGATTTTCCCCTTCATTTTTCTCTATGTAATGGACATTTCCATCCAATTCAAATTGAGCGTTTTTTATTCTTCCCGCGACCCGTCCAACCACTGCTCCAAAATAAGGGGACCATTTCAAATAATCCTCCCATTCGTCAAAACCGAGAACAACACTCTCGATCCTGCCTTCTCGATCCGGTGTTTGAATATCTGTTATAATGCATCCATAATTTAGACAAGTAACACTCATTCCTTGATGATTGGTTAATGTATAGGAATAGACAGGCTGATCTTGCAGCTCACCCAATTGTTTTTCTACTATATTCATTATTCATCCACCTTATAGACATTCTATAAACCGATGCAAAGCCGCTCTCCCTGCATCATCACGTTTAAACACACTTGCATCCTCTAGCACTCTTTGAAATTTAGATCCTACTTCTTTTTTTACAATTGATTCAACATTTCCATGATTGATAGTACCTGCGTACTTTTCTTTAAGCTCCATTGCCCATGGACGATGGTAATCTTTCAAATCATTTTTTTCATTCAAAAGGAATTTTTCCACATCCACTAGCTCATCCTTTAAGCGTGCCGGTAGAACAGCAAGCCCCATCACTTCTATTAAACCAATGTTTTCCTTTTTGATATGATGAACATCTGCATGTGGATGGAAAATGCCTAGTGGATGCTCTTCATTTGTCCGGTTATTTCTGAGAACAAGATCGAGCTCGTATACATCTCCATGTTTTCGTGAAATTGGTGTAATCGTATTATGTGGAGTTTCATTCGAATAGGCGCGAATTCCAACTGTTTCATCACTATACTCTTTCCATACCGTCAAAATATAGTCAGCTGCATCAATTAATTTATGACGATCATTGCTTTTTAATCGAATCACTGCCATCGGCCAATGAATGACTTCCCCTTTAACACCCGAAAACCTTGTCATATCAAAAGTCCAATCGCTTTTTGCCTTGGCCATCGGAAATTCATAGCAGCCGCCTTGGTAATGATCGTGCGAAAGAATCGACCCGCCAACGATCGGAATATCCGCATTTGAGCCAATAAAATAATGCGGAAACCGATCGACAAAAGCTAATAAGCAGGAAAAGGTGTCTCGATTGATTTTCATTTTCCGATGGTGTTCAGATAACAAAATACAGTGCTCTCGATAATAAACATAAGGAGAATATTGAAGATACCATTTTTCCTCCTCGAGCTCGACTTGAATGACTCGATGATTCGAACGGGCAGGATAACCAATTCTTCCTGCATAACCTTCATTCTCTACACAAAGTAAACATGTTGGATAGTCCGTACTTTTCGTGTTTTTCTCCTTTTCAATTTGCTTCGGATCCTTTTCAGGCTTGGACAAATTAATCGTGATATCTAGTTCCACATACTTTGTGTCCACTTTATATTCGATGTTTTTTGCTATTCGTTTCGTTTGAATATAATTACTGTTTTTACTTAACTCATAGAAAAAATCAGTGGCTTCTTTCGGACTTCTATTATATTTTTCGTAAAATAAACGATTCAAATCCGATGGGCGCGTAATAAAACAATTCATTAGTTTACTAGAGAAAATTTCTTTCTCATCCAGATAATCTTCAATCAATTCCTGCTCACATGCGTATTCAACAATTTCATCCAGTAGATCAGGGATACTGATCCTCTCTGTAAAAGACCTATTCATTTCTTTAAAATCATGTAGCTGGAGCAAAGATAGAACTTGATTCCTAGCATAGATCATATCTTCTTTTTCAATTAATGCTAATTTTTGAGCTTCATCTACTAATCGCTGAACCAATTCAAAAATGTTCATCTGCTATTTCCTATACCCGTCAGGATGATTCGAATGCCAATTCCACGCATCCTTTATGATTTGGTAAATCGATGCTTTTTGCGGATTCCATCCTAAGATTCGCTTTGCTTTTTCAGATGAAGCCACTAATTTACTCGGATCCCCTGCACGTCTTTCTCCAATAACTGAAGGAATTGGATGCCCCGTAACCTCTCTCGCCGTTTCAATGATCTCTTTGACAGAGAAACCTTGATTACTTCCAAGGTTAAATATTTCGCTTTTTCCACCTTTTTGTAAATAGCGAAGGGCTAAAAGATGGGCAGCGATTAAGTCTTCTACATGGACATAGTCACGGACACATGTACCATCTTCTGTTTCATAATCATTTCCAAATACAGTAATCGCCTCACGCTGTCCTAAAGCCGTTTGAAGAACTACTGGGATAAGATGAGTTTCAGGAGAATGATCCTCACCAATCTCACCAGTACTCCTTGCACCTGCTACATTAAAATATCTTAGAGACACATATTTCAAGTCGAATGCTTTTTCACACCATTTCATCATTTTTTCCATCGTTAATTTGGTTTCACCATACGTATTTGTAGGATTGGTTGGCATCTTTTCATCGATTGGCGTAGTGTTAGGCTCTCCATAGGTAGCAGCTGTTGAGGAGAACACGATATACTTAACGCCAAACTCATTCATCATTTCTAGTAAAACCTGTGTGCCATATACATTATTATCGAAGTATTCAAGTGGAGCACCCATTGATTCCCCGACGAGTGAGTTCGCTGCAAAATGAATAACTGCATCGATCGTTTCCTGCGAAAACACTTTTCGTAAAAAGTCACGATCACGTATATCCCCTTCATAGAATTTTGCTTTTGGATGAACAGCTTCTCTATGACCAGTTTGTAAATTATCAACGACAACGACATCAAAGTTTTGATCGATTAACTGGTAAACAGCATGTGAGCCAATATATCCTGCACCACCAAGGACTAAAATACTCATAACATCACCTCATTTGTTATTTCCATTGCTCCGTCTCCAATACTTGCTACATAAAAATCAGCCTGATATCCAATCTTGTCATGATATGTTTTGCCTACTTGTTCAATAAAATTAGGAACCTTTTTTTCCTCTACAATGGCAATCGCACATCCGCCAAATCCAGCACCGGTCATTCTTGCACCAACCACACCGTCTTGAGACCATGAAGCTTCAACTAATGAATCCAACTCGATTCCAGTCACTTCATAATCCTCTTTTAATGAACGATGGGATTCATTCATGAGCCGACCAAACATTTTCAAATCTCCCGCTTTCAAAAAGCGAAGAGCTTTTAATGTTCGTTGATTTTCATAAACGGCATGCTTAGACCGCTTTTTCAGTACCTCATTTGTTATAACATGCTTATGTACTTCATATTGTTCTTCTGTTAACTCACCGAGCGATTGAATATCAATAACCTTTTGAAACTGGCTTAAAGCTTCTTCACATTCTCTTCTCCGTTCGTTATATTTAGAATCGGCTAGCTCTCGGCGTTTATTCGTATTCATAATGATAATTCGGTGATCAGTTAATTCGATAGGAGAATATTCATATTGAAGTGTCTGACAATCTAGTAAAATAGCTGAATCCTTTTTCCCCATCCCAATTGCAAATTGATCCATGATTCCACTATTGACACCGATGAAATCATTTTCAACTTTTTTCCCGAGTTTTACTAAATCGATTCGAGGAATGTTTAATTGAAATAGCTGGTCGATCATTACTCCTGTCACCATTTCAATCGATGCGGAAGAAGATAATCCCGCTCCATTTGGAATATTTCCGTAAAATAATACATCAAAGCCAGATAAGATCTCATATCCATCTTCTTTTATAAAACGAAGCATTCCTTTCGGATAATTCGCCCAAGTATGCTCCTTGTTAAACTCTAATTCGTCAATGTTAAACTGGATCATGCCCTTCTCTGGAAAGTTTATAGAAAAAAGCTGCACTCTTTTATCCTCTCGCCTTTTAGTTAATGCGTATGTTCCATATGTTATCGCACACGGAAAGACATGACCACCATTATAATCCGTATGCTCACCGATTAAATTAATCCTTCCAGGTGCGAAAAACATACGCTCAAAGTCACTTTTAAAATGGTTTCGAAATTCCTTACTAAGCTGTTCTTTATTCATGTTTCATCCCCCTTCAAACAAAGTCATTATATATATATTAATCACATTAGTAAAAACATTCAATAATTTTACTAAAATTTAACCTTATTTTTACTAAAATTCATCTTGAGGGACCTTATTTTGAGTTATTTTGCATTAGGACGTGTATAAAAAAATACTTTAATATTAGGCATTGTATTTTATTAGTAATATAATGCAATGCCTAATATTGAAAAGGGATGAAAAGCAAATGACTAATTACAAGAAGGAAATCGCAAACAAAGGGAACTATGGGATAGATGCACCAATTGTAATTAGAAATTTATTGTTGATCGGGATACTGCTGATCATTGCTGCTTTTTTTATATTACAAATAAATGGGATAGTTTGGTTCACACTATCTATTCTTCTTCTTCTCGGTGGAATCGTTTGTTTAGGTGAAACGATCCTGATGGTTTGGAGTAGTAAGAAAGGAAAAGGATATGTCGTTAGGGAATTAATAGAGAGGTTAAATATTAAAGAAAACGATACGGTTCTTGATGTAGGATGCGGAAGAGGCTTTGTATTACATTCAATAGCAAAACAATTATCAAGTGGAAAAGCTATAGGAATAGATATATGGAATACAAATGACCAATCAGGAAATCATCTTAAAGTGACTTTACAAAATGCAGAAATAGAAGGGGTAAAAAATCGTGTAAAAATAATTAACGCTGACGCACGAATATTACCTTTTAAAGAAAATACATTTGATGCAATTGCTTCTAGCCTCACTATTCATAATATATCTAGTAAAAGTGAAAGGCAGAAAGCGATAGATGAAATGTATCGAGTTTTAAAAACAAATGGCAGAGTAGCCATACTAGATTTTCAATATGTTGAAGAATATTCTCAAATGTTGATAAAATCTGGCCTAAAAGATGTAAAGATTTCAAAATTATATTTTTCTATGTTTCCTCCCGTTAGAATTGTTACTGGAATAAAAAAATAACCGAGCAATCCTTATTGCTCGGCGTCTTTGTATTTTAGGCCTCGATAAAATAGTTCCTCAATCTAGCTCTCAACTCTCGTTTCAAAAACTTCCCAACAGATGTTTTCGGAATTTCTTCCATAAAGATAATCTCATCTGGCAACCACCATTTTGCGAATTGTGGTGCGATAAATTCTATTAATTCCTGTTTTTCTACCTTTCCTTTATAGGAATCTTTTAAAACAATGCAAGCAATTGGCCGTTCTTGCCATTGTGGGTGCGGGACACCGACTACAGTAGCCTCGAAGACTGCTTCGTGCGCCATTAAAGCATTCTCTAGTTCAACGGAAGAAATCCATTCTCCCCCACTTTTCACTAAGTCTTTCGTACGATCAACCAGCCTTACATTTCCTTCCTCGTCTACCGTGGCAACATCCCCTGTATAAAGCCAGCCATCCTTAAAAGCTTCACTCGATCTTTCATCCTTATAGTATTCGCTGGCAATCCAAGGTCCCCTAATCAGAAGCTCTCCCATTTCATTTCCGTTCCACTGTACTTCTTTATCCCCGGAAACTACTTTCATATCTAATCCTGGTACGATTAGACCTTGCTTTGATCGAATATTTATTATCTCTTCCTCTTCTAAATCCTTTTGATAGCTTTTTAATGTTGAGACTGTCGCAAGCGGGGTTGTTTCTGTCATCCCATAGGCATGAAGGAATGGGATATTGTACTTCTGTTCAAAAGCTTTGATCATAGCCATCGGTGCTGCGGATCCTCCGCAAAGGATTGCTCTTAAAGAGGAGGTGTCATAATCCCCATGCTCTAATTCATTTAATAAACCTAGCCAAATCGTAGGAACGCCTGCTGTAACGGTTACCTTTTCATCTTGAATAAACTGTGCAAGCAGCTTCGGTGTAAACATCGGACCAGGTAAAACCTGCCTTGAACCAAACCAGGTAGCAGCAAAAGGCATTCCCCACGCATTCACATGAAACATCGGAACGACAGGCATACATGAATCCTTTTCAGATAAAGCTGTCGTATCCGCCAATCCTAAAGCAAAACTGTGTAACACGATTCCTCGGTGAGAATATACAACCCCTTTTGGATTTCCGGTAGTTGCAGAAGTATAACACATGCCAGCAGGATCATTTTCGTCAATATCCTTTAAGAATTGATGCTCAGGATCTCCCGACTCTAGTAATCTTTCATATGAATAAACAGGTTTTAATGTCGTTGGCGGCAATTTATCTTTATCTGTCATAATAATGAATGCCTTCACCGTTGTAAGTGTATCTTTTACCCTTTCGACAAGAGGAACGATATCCTCATCAATCAATAATACTTGGTCTTCGGCATGATTAATAATATATGAAATATGTTCTGGCGATAATCGAATATTAATCGTGTGCAGGACCGCCCCTATTCCAGGTGCCGCAAAATAAACCTCAAGATGGCGATGATGATTCCAAGCTAATGTTCCCACACGGTCACCTTTTTTCACCCCAAGCTTCTCTAAAGAGCTTGCTAGTCTTCGTGTTCGCTGTCCAATCTCCTTATAGGTAAAGCGGTATACTCCTGATAACGTTCTCGAAACCACTTCCTTTTTCGAAAAAAATTTTTCTGCCCTTTCTAACAATGAACCAACCGTCAATGGCACCTGCATCATGTCACATTTCCCCTTTATCTATTTAATTTTATTTATATAAATTAAAATTCTATTCCATTACTCATGTTTTCCGAACCTTCTTTGACGTATCACATCACTAAAGTAAGAAACATGTTTGATCACTATTTTTACTTCAAATGAACATGTATTAGAAAAGAGTCTTTTTTAGCCTTTCTCTCAACAAAAACTTTTGAATTTTGCCGCTAGCATTTCTAGGAAGCACATCGCAGAAGATATATTTCCTTGGGCGCTTATAATTCGCTAAATGATCACTATTTTTACACCATTCATCCAACTCTGTACTAGTCAATGCAGGGTCTTTTTTCACTACGAAAGCAATTACTGTTTCCCCCCAATGATCATCCGGACGTCCTATGACAGCGACATCAAGTACCCCATTATGCTCATAAAGGACGTCCTCTACCTCACGTGGATAAATGTTCTCGCCACCACTTATGATCATGTCATCTACTCGGTCCTTCACCCATAGATATCCATCTTCATCTAAATAGCCAATATCTCCTGAATGGTACCAACCTTTATATAAAGCATGTTTGGTAGCTTCTTCACGTTCAAAATAGCCACTCATCATACATGGACCTTTTACAATGATTTCTCCAGTTTCACCTGTTGGAACGATATCATCCGGGTCAGATGGGCCATCCTCACGCGGGCGTACAATGCGGATCTCATGATTCAAACAGGCTTGGCCTGCAGACCCTGCTTTCGTTAATTGATCGTCCTCCGAAAGAAATGAAATAGCTGGCCCCATTTCGGTCATTCCATATGCTTGAACGAGAGCAATCCCTAATTGACTGTGACAGGAGCGAACTAGAGCTGGTGCCATTGGAGCCGCACCGTATAAACCGAGCTGTAAACTTTCAAGATTATATTTTTTTAGGTCTTCCTGCAAAAGCATATTCCACATCGTAGGAGCTGCAAAAAACTTGGTGATTTTTTCTTGATCAATGAGTTTCAATACCCGTTTTGCTTCGAATTGGTGGAGAATAATATTTCTAGCACCAACATGAATTCTTGGAATTAAAGCACAGTGAAGCTCTGCACAATGGAACATTGGTGCCATAACAAGCCCATGATCATTTGGATTTAGTTTAGTAGCATTAATAATAATCAGACTCTGCTCGACAATTTCTCTATGGCGATGGATCACTCCTTTCGGACGTCCGGTTGTTCCACTTGTGTACATAAGGGCATAAGTATCGGTTTCTTCAATGGGGGATTCTTCTAAAGTTGTTGGTACAGCTTGAATTTTTTCTTGATAGTTTGCTGCATAGGATGGTGTTTGATCATCTACAAACCAAAACGAAATTTGAGGAAATCGGTTTTCAATAGAGGCAATCGTTGATGCTAGCATTTGCTCAAAAAGGACAACTTTTGGCTTCGCATCGTTTAATATATATGCCACCTCCTCTGACATCAACCGGAAATTGATTGGATTCAATACCGCACCAATTTTTGCACAAGCAAAAATAGCCGTCGCTAATTCTTCATTATTAAACAGATAGGTGGATACCCTGTCACCCTTACGAACCCCCTCTTGAAGGAGTGCATTTGCTAGGCGATGTACCTGTTCCTTCCATTCTGTATACGTGTATCGTCTGTTGCGTCTTACATCAAACACTGCTTCTTTGTTTGGATATTTCTGCACGGTAAAATCGAATAGTTTTCCAATCGTTGTTGACATATTTTCTCCTCCATTTTTAGGCTTTGTTCATAGTTATTTTTTGATAGTATGTGTGAAGCAATTCTTTACGTAGTAAAAACGGCTGAACGCATACCATATAAATTTTTTTAGAAGCAATAACAAAGCCGGATCATAATATTCCTTAGTCCAGTCTTTCAATAATTGTTGCATTTGCCATACCATGACCCTCACACATCGTCTGTAAACCGAAGCGTCCTCCTATTCTTTCAAGCTCATGCATCATAGTAACCATCAATCTTGCACCACTTGCACCTAACGGATGTCCTAAAGCAATGGCACCCCCATTCGGATTTAGTTTTCTAGGATCAGCACCTGTTTCCTTCAGCCAGGCTAAAGGAACCGGTGCGAAGGCCTCATTCACTTCAAATACATCAATATCCTCAAGTCTAAGTCCGGATTTTTTTAATATCTTCTCTGTTGCTGGAATAGGTCCTGTTAGCATAAGGGTAGGATCAGAACCAACAACAACACGAGTATGAACCTTAAATCGAGGCTTTAAGCCAAGCTCTTCCGCTTTTGTCCGTGACATAAGCAGCAGCGCAGCAGCTCCATCACTAATTTGACTTGCATTTCCCGCATGGATGCTTCCATCTTCTTTGAAGGCAGACTTCAATTTCCCTAAAGCTTCCACAGAAGTATCTTTCCTTGGGCCTGAATCCTCTTTAATGAGCTCTGACCCGCCATTTTCTATTGCAATTATTTCTCTTTGAAAATACCCTTCCATCTGTGCCTTCAATGCTTTTTGGTGACTTTCGTAAGAGTAGCGGTCTAAATCATCACGTGAGAACCCATACTTTTCCGCAATGCGTTCAGCCGATAAACCTTGGTGAATGATTTCATAGCGATTCATTAATTTTTCACTAAATGGAGCTCCTTGATAATTAGATGCGATTCGAACCCTTGACATGCTTTCTACACCGCCAGCTACAACCACATCCATATCCCCTGAAAGTATGGCCTGACTAGCAAAATGTACAGCCTGCTGACTGGAACCACATTGCCGATCAATCGTGACTCCAGGCACCTCGACTGGGTAACCAGCAATTAAAGCAGCCACTCTTGCAATATCACCGGCCTGCTCTCCCGACTGGGTGACACAGCCTAGGATAACATCATCAATTATAGTTGGATCAATATCCGTTCGATTTATAAGCGCTTTCAAAACCTCTGCTGCTAAATCATCTGGACGAATATCTTTTAGTTCGCCATTTTTCCTTCCTACTGGTGTTCTTAAACCTTCAACAATAACAACCTCTCGCATCGCTAACTTCCTTTCTTATGAAACTTGTTAAGTGAGAAAATATTCAAGTGTGGAAATCGAGCTGGCATTGATTACCGTAAATCACGAAAAATTACTTGGACGGGATTCAATGCGTGACTTTGTTTACCGTGATACACGAAATTGTCTTTGCGGGGGAATCAAAACATACTTTGATTACCACGAATCGTAAAATACTTTAATACAGAAATACTTCCTTACCTTTTAACAAAACTATAATCCTAAGTTTTTCGCAATAATCGTCTTCATAATTTCATTTGTCCCAGCATAGATGCTTGCTACTGGAGTGTCTCGATATCTTCTCGCAATCTCGTATTCTTCCATATAGCCATATCCACCATGCAATTGCATACATTCCACAGCCACATTTCTTGCTATTTCTGTCAGCTTCCACTTGGCCATTGATACTTTCGTGACAATATTTTCACCAGCGATATGCTCAGCAACTAGTTGATCTAAAAAGGTTCTTCCCATTTCGATATCGGTGGCCATTTCTACAATCTTAAATTGAGTATTTTGGAATTGACTAATTTGTTTTCCAAACGCTTTTCGCGTTTTTACATAATCCATCGTTAATTGAAGCATTTTTTCAGAAGCCACTTGGGCGGCAATCGCAACGATTAATCTTTCCTGCTGAAGCTTTTCCATGAGATAGGTGAAACCTTCCCCTTCCTCACCTAGTAAATTTTCTTTCGGTACAAGGCAGTCCTCAAAAATTAATTCAGCCGTATCTTGTGAATGCAACCCTACTTTATTTAGCTTTCTCCCCCTTGAAAAACCAAGTGTATCTTTTTCAACAACGAGCAAACTTAACCCTTTATGCTTTGGAACAGCTTGCAGATTGGTTTTACAGGCAACAATAACAAGATCTGCGTGTATTCCATTAGTAATAAAGGTTTTTTGACCATTTAAAAGATAATGATCTCCATCTAGTGTTGCTGTTGTTTGGATATTTGCTAAGTCCGACCCTGTTCCCGGTTCTGTCATTGCAATCGCCGAAATACATTCACCAGCCACACAACTTGGAAGCCAGCGACGCTTTTGTTCCTCTGTTCCATAGGCTGAAATATAAGGGATGACAATATCATTATGTAGTCCAATTCCAATTAAGCTTGAGCCAATTCTCTCCAACTCTTCATTAATTACGACCGAAAAACTCCAATCGACCCCACTTCCACCATATGCTTCATCCACATCAGGACAAAGAAAGCCTTGTTCTCCCATCTTTCTCCAAAAGGAACGTGGGATCAATCGTTCTTCTTCCCATTGTTCGTAGTAAGGAGCGCATTCCTTTGCAAGAAATTTTTTTAATGTCTTACGAAATATTTCATGCTCTTCATTTAAGTAAGGATGCTTCATCCGATAGATTCCTCCTTTCGATTTTCCAACACATCTTTTCTTCTATTGTACATGATGCCGCAGAAAATTATTAGAATATTTTGACTTGTGTTAGTAAAATTTTTATTAATCAGAATATTTAATCATACACTCTCATTCTCTCGTAAAACGTTGTATGATAAAAATAGAATAATTATGTCTTAGGAGTGATCGTTTTTGGATCTTTTAATCGCAATCGAAGAAGCATTAATAGCCAAAGCTGACAAAGAAGAAGCAATTCTCATGAAAAAATATATGAAGGATCGATTTGATTTTTTTGGCTTAAGGGCCCCTTATGTAAAAGAAGTCTTTAAACAAATTCTTTCAGAGTATTCCGTTCAACCTGATGATTTAAAGAAAATTGTTACATCCCTTTGGGACAAACATGAGAGAGAATACCAGATGATAGCTATTCATCTTCTCAACCGTTACACAAAATGGCTAAAAGAAGATGACATAGAATTAATAGAATATTGTATTACCCATAAATCGTGGTGGGATTCAGTTGATGTTATTGCTACAAACGCCCTAGGATCTTATATGAAAGCTTTCCCTGACCACACAGAGGAAATAAGGGAAAGATGGCTCTCTTCTAATAATATCTGGCTTCAAAGAAGTATTCTGTTGTATCAATTAAAATATAAAAAGGAAACCGATTCATCTATTTTGTTTAATAGTATCTTACGATTAAATGAATCAAAGGAGTTTTTTATTCAGAAGGCCATTGGCTGGGCATTGAGAGAATACTCCAAAACGGATGCGGAGAAAGTTATTCAGTTTGTAGAATCTACGAAGCTCGCAAACTTAAGTAAGAGAGAAGCGCTGAAGTGGTTGAGAGCGAAGAATATGATTCATTAAAATTCTTAAAAGGATGTTCAAAAAGTCCGGGAAAAATAGCTGTCGAATTTCAGCGTCAGCTTGCTCCTACGCTCCTCACGTATTAAAAGCATACGCTCCGGTGCTCTCGGAGGCTACGCTTCCTCGAACTTCTCGGCTCTTTTTGTCCTCCTTTTTGAACACTCAATGTAAAAGATGCTTTATAAACTTGATAGAGGTGATGAGATTGAAATCAAAAAATAGCAGTATATCATTTTTCCGTATTTTCTGGGTTATTTTTTTGATACTCATAGCAATCTTTCTTGTGTACTTATATCGCCTTCATACAGAAGGACTTTTAATGAAGCGTCTCCTTCAAACTGCCGATCATATAACAAAAATAATTCAAAAGAACCCCATTATTTTTTGGGGTCTATTGAGCTATATTATCGTTTTTTCTCTTGGTTATTTCACTGGAAAAAATCGGAGAAAATAATGAAGAAATGAAGACAAATATCGACCCAATGTTTTTTAATCAAACGTTTGGTTAAACGTAGATACACCCTTATAATAAATAGTTTTTTATCAACTTTCTCCTAAAAATTTTGTCATATCCGATATTTAATCAAACGTTTGATTAATATGGAATAAATCCTTCATGTATCAAGCTTTACAGAATATTTCATTTGTAAAATTTGTCGCATCATTTTTTCATGTATATAACATTTATTTGTAATTCCTTGTTTTCTGTTGATAATTCCTCCTTTTATTACTATGATAAGGATATTGTCAAAAATATTTCTTATTGAATTTAACTTTCGACCAAATATAGGCATATGATGAAATGAAGCCCTATTTTATAGTTTTCAACAACAAAGCTAACCTATAATACGGTATCCCACTTGATGAAGGGAATTTTTTCTAATAATTAATATAAAACGAATTTTACATGCTGTCCGAGGTTAAAATTGGAATCGAATTTTAACAATCTTTAAGAAGACAGCTACCTCCCAGATCATTATCTAAGCAAAAGGAATGATATGAATGACTGATTACGGCAAAATTTATGATAAATTAGCCTCCATCGTAGATGAACACAACATAAAGATGGATGAAATACTAAAAAACCATACTTACACGAAACTAGGCGGCAAAGCAGATATTTTTATCACGCCATCCACATATGAAGAAGTACAATCTATTGTCAAATTTGCTAGACAGGAGAATGTGCCTTTTACTTTATTAGGAAATGGCTCCAATTTAATTGTTAAAGATGGGGGCATTCGCGGGATCGTCATCTTACTGAAAAACTTTAATCAAATTTCAACAGACGGTAACCAACTTATGGCGCAAAGCGGCGCAGCTATCATCGACGCCTCTAGATATGCATTGCAGGAACGATTATCCGGATTGGAATTTGCTTGCGGAATCCCTGGCACAGTAGGCGGGGCTTTATTTATGAACGCTGGTGCCTATGGTGGTGAGATTAAAGACGCCCTTGATTATGCTATTGTTGTCGATAGTGATGGAGAAATCGTCAAGAGATCGGCAGCTGATTTAGAGCTTAGTTATCGAACAAGCAATATTCCTGAAAAAGGTGACATCGTTCTAGAGGCAGTATTTACCCTTAAGCCAGGCAACTACGAAGAAATAAAAGCAATCATGGATGACTTAACCTTTAAAAGGGAATCTAAACAACCTTTAGAGTATCCATCTTGCGGCAGTGTCTTTAAAAGACCGCCTGGTTATTTTGCTGGAAAACTAATTCAAGATAGTGGACTACAAGGTACACGAATTGGTGGTGCTGAAGTTTCTACAAAACATGCAGGCTTTATCGTCAATAAAGATAATGCGACAGCAGAAGAG
Source organism: Heyndrickxia sp. NPDC080065 (assembly GCF_050281185.1). Lineage (NCBI taxonomy): Bacteria > Bacillati > Bacillota > Bacilli > Caryophanales > Bacillaceae > Heyndrickxia > Heyndrickxia sp. NPDC080065. The sequence goes on from NZ_JBNNWS010000002.1 coordinate 119,982, forward strand.
TATATTTCATTAATCAAACATGTTCAAAAAACAGTGAAAGAAAAATTCAATGTTTCATTGGAAAGAGAAGTAAAGATTATCGGGGAAGATCTTTAAGCCTGAAAATCATTATTTGATTAGGACTGTGTACTTTAATTAAGTACGCAGTTTTTTTATGGGTTCACTGTAGAGGTGCACTCTATGAATTGGTAAAAGAATTAACATATTAGAACATCAATAAGAGCATTTGAGGACAAAAACTACATGTATTGAAATAATAAAGTCAATTAATTCTACACTCAAAAAAACAAAAGAGATACTAATTTAAACCTAGTATCTCTTTTAAAATATTCTTATCAGCTTAATTCTAGATATTAAAACAGATGATAAAGTTGTTTATGTAAAATTATTTAAATTCTTTCCTATATAATCTAATTGCATAAATTGCTCCAATGAAAAATACAATCCCTTGAAATAGAATAAAGAACTGACGGAAATATTCGATATTACGATCAACTAATGATATAAAAATGGCATTCATAATGATTTGGGTAGTAAACATACAAGAAATAATTTTAAGATAAATAGCATTTGTTCTTTCATCTGGTTGACCAATTTTTTTACTGAAAATGAAAAGTACAATTATTGAACCCAATAATAGAAGTGCTGTAAGTCCTACAATAATATTGAAATTTTGTGTGCTTTCTAACATCCAGTTGTTTAATGAATCAATCATTATTATCTTCCTTTCTTACATAAGAAAATATTTCGTTTATACCAACCTCAAAATAATTTGCTATTCGAAATGCTAACACTAGTGAAGGAGAATAATTATTCTTTTCCATTACAAATATGGTTTGCTTAGAAACTCCAACAGCATCAGCCAATTCCTTTTGTGACATTCTCCTTAACACCCTATGCTCATACACTTTATTTACAATAGAATCTCCAAAGTTTTCTTTCAAAACTACCACCTTCCTATTTGCTGATAAATATATAATAACTTATTATTTTATAAAAGTAAAGTAAACTTATACTAAAAATAATTATTTTTATATAAAAGTAAGTTTATGTATACTTTTATATAATATAAATGTATCAATAAAATACAAAACAATAAATTTACATATTTTAAAGCATTCTAACTATCTGTACGTTTGCACAATAAAAAAAAGAGCCTCTGATACTCAGCTCTTGAACTCCTATAGTCAAATTGGTGGATTGGTTCCAATAACTACAGTAGCATCCAGTTCTACATCTCTAACTACTTTAGTCGACAATCCAGCATTAGCAAAGATCTCAGAAGTTTGTGGTGCCTGCAATTCGCTCGTCTCTATCAATAGGTGTCCTCCCATAGCGAGCCAATACGAGGCTTCTTCTACCACCCTTCGTAATATATTTAGCCCATCATCTCCTCCATCCAAAGCCAAATTTGGTTCATAAAGACGAGCCTCCAAGGGCAGCAGCTCTATTGCTTTAGTAGGAACATAAGGTACATTGGCAACTAAGATATTTATATAACCTTTAATTGATTGTGGTAAAGCCTTATACAAATCACCTTTAAAAATATGTCCTCCAAATTTAGTTATGTTTCGTCTTGCACATTGTATTGCGATGGGGTCAACGTCAGAACAATATAAAAAAATTTCTCCTAGATCAGCTGCAAGTGCAGCACCTATAGCCCCTGAACCACAACAAAGGTCAACGACGATATCACCAGAACAAGCTAGATTTTCTGCCTGACGAACAAGAAATTCGGTACGTTGTCGAGGAACAAAAACTCCCCGTTCCACTACAATCCGAAGACCACAGAAATGTGCCCATCCAATTACATATTCAAGTGGTAAACCAGCTACTCGCATTTCCACCTTTTTTATGAGGTCCTCTAAAGATTGTGCCTCTGAAATAAGTAACTGAGTCTCATCCTCTGCGAAAACACAACCGGCATTACGAAGCTTGTTGACAATAGACTTTACAGTTTGGTTATCCAAAAAGATATTTATCTTTTTATCTATTCCTATCACCCTTTTAATTTCTTTTAATTTTAGTTAATCAATAATTCGATAAATAAGAAGAATATCCTTCTTCAACAAGCCTGCCCCTGACCGAAAAGAAGTTTAGGGTCACTTCACTTCTTTTGGTACATTCCGTTACAACATTCGGGATTACCTGTCCCTTTTTCCGATTTATTACCCATCCCCGTTCAAAGAAAAAAATGTCCTAGTGAAATCACTAGGACATTTTTGCATATTTAATTAATTTACACGTCTTACCACACCATTAAAGGCTTTTCTCCAATATGGATTGCTCATTGAATCAATGGATACACCGCGTGAACTGTTGTCATTAAGGAATGTTCCATTTCCTAAATAGATTCCTACGTGACCATTTGTTTTATACGTATCGAAGAAGACTAAGTCTCCCCTCTTCATCTCTGAAGCACTAACAGCCCTGCCTCGACCTACAAGAGAGTCGGTATTTGTTCCGGAAACCGGTCCTAAATTAACTCCACCTTCAGCATATGCCCAGCGAACAAATGAGGAGCAGTCGAAAGAGCGTCTAGCAATATCAGCGCTAGTGCGGCCTCCACCCCAATTATATGGAGAACGGCCAACTAAAGCTGATCCTGCACTGATTGCAGCTTCAATACCACCAGAACCTAATTTAACCGTATCATTAGATGATGTGTCATTATTTGATGGTGTATCATTTTTTGATGATGTATTATTATTTGATACTGATTCATTGTGGTATGAATGTGTACGATTATTTGATGGATTTGCATTATTAGTTGGACTAGTATGATTAGCTGACTTACTTTGCGCTAATTTTTTTTGTTGTAATAATAATGCTGCTTGACTTTGTAAATCACCAAGCTCACTAGATGCATTTTTTTGCTGTTCTCTTAATTTTACAAGAATACTGTTTTGATCATCAATTTGATATTGTAATTCTACTTTAAGATCCTTAAGATCTTGTGCATCTTTTTGTATTTTTTCTAACTTATTAGTTAAATCTGTTTGTGATTTCTCAAGAAGTTCTTTATCCTTCTGCTGTTCATCAAGAATTTTCTTATCAGCATTTACAATAGTAGTTACTGCCGTTGCACGGTCGATAAAATCACTAAAGCTTTCAGCATTTAATAGTACATCAAGATAGCTTACAGAGCTTCCATTTTCTTGGATTGTACGTGCACGCTTTTGCAGATATTCTTTCCGTTCTTTCATTCTTTTCTTAGTATCTTCAATTTTTACTTTTAATTGTTCAGACTCTTTTTTTGTTTTTTCAACTTCGGTATTAGTTTTCTTTATTTTTTCATCTGTACTAGCAACTTTTGCATTGATTTCCTTCACTGTTGCTAATAAATCTAGCTCATCTGAGCGAAGCTTTGAAATTTGCTGCTTTTTTTGATTAATTTCTTGATTTTTTTGGTTTAAATTTTCCGCTGCAAACACGTCATGAGTAGTAAATAATCCGCTCGTCCCAATTACAGACGCTAAACTAAGTGTAAGTAATCTTTTCTTCATGTTTATCCCCCAATATGTAATAGCAAAACTTGCTGTCGTTTCAGTTCGAACTCGATTTTCTATGTAATTTCATCTATATTAATCTTTCAATCTTTTAATTTATGTAAATAATAGATTATCTTTTTAATCACAAAACCAATTATAACATCATATTTCGTCAAAATGAGCGCATTCCCATTACATTTATATTTCAATTTCATTACTAAACCTATTTAAGTGAAAAAATATAGTTTTAGCATATCGATTTTTATTTATCAGAAAAATAAAACTTTTTATCCAAAAAAGCGTATGTATCTATAAACAAAGGAGGTGCGGCTTTGAAAAAAACATTTGGACTTTTGTTGTTATTTGTAGCGTTTATAAGTATAGTAGCTTGCAGCAATAAAGAAGTGGTAAAACAAGATGATGTATTAAATTTTGTTAAGGATTATAAGTCAAAACAATATACCATCAAAGATCCATCTAATGATCAAGCAGGAAATGAAATCGTAGAAAAAGTCAAAGCATTTTTATCAGAAGATACTTTAAATAAAATGATGGCTAATCGTGCTTTTGATTTGATTCCTTATATTGCAAAAAATATGAATAAAAGCATTGAATTACAAGAAATAAATCTTGAAAAAGCTAACGAAAATGGCAATGGAACAATTAATTATAAATACAACCTGAAAATAAAGTTTTATGATGAGCAATCATCTGAAATGTTTGAGAGGAAAGGTGAATTAACTTTATCCACCGATAATGGATTAAAAATCACTCGTGATTGGGAAGAAACAATAAATTTGGGGACCTTCGAATTTTAATAGACTATTTTATACTTAGGCTTTGTTAAGGGTTATTGTAATAATATTGATTGCAGAGTATTCGTGAAGCGATTTCTATACGGAATTGTTTAACAAAGCCTTTATCAAACTAAGAACCTCATACAATAATTTCATTCCTAGAAAAACGAAACTCCTACGAAACATCTTTTGGTAAATCATTCACTTCAAAGGCAACCTGAATCCCAGATTCAATAGCGCCTTGTATCCAACCATGGGTAAGGGTTGTTTGTGCGCCTGCAAAATAAACTCTTCCCTCCGGCTTTGTAATATGAGGATAGAGGTTTAATTCTTGCTCCGTAGTGAACATTGGAAAGGCACCGAGAGAATAAGGATTCAAATCCCAGCTCCATGAAATTCCTGATAAAAATTCTGAGTAAACTTGATTTCCATGTAAAATGCATAAATCCTCTAAGACATTTCGTATTCGATCTTCTTCATGCAAACCGTCCCATAGCTTTGCATCTGATCCGAATGTATAGCTGGCTAAAATCATAGCAGGTCCTTCTGTACCGATCCCATGACTTGGGTAGTAGGTAAAGCGATTAGGAAGATCGGTTATTGATTTTCCCCCTTTTTGTCCTTCCTTTTCCCAAAATCGGCTTTTGAACTTAATACCAATCTTCGTTGCAGGCATATACAAAAGCTCCCGAATGGCCTTCCACTTATAATGAGAAAAGGCATGATAAGGCTCGACTTTAACGAATCGCAGAGTTGGGAAAGGTATAGTTATAATGGCAATATCACCCGTTATTTGAGAATATTCCAATGTTTCCTCATGACGACAATAGATGGTTACCTGATCCGGCTGCTGTACCATTTTCACCATCTTTTGGCTCAAATAAATATCTTCCTGCAATTGAGGGAGAAATGCTCTTGGAAGAAGGTCATTCCCTCCTGTAATCTCATAAAATTGTGTTGATTCTTGGAAAATCATCAGATATCGTAACGTTTCAACTAAGGATTTTTCGAATAATCCTTCCAAATCTAGAAGAACTCCCATCTTTTCAACTGCACCACTTGAAAAAGTTGTTCCATTTTTATATTGGTAAAATCTAAGGAAATCTGCGGTTGAGTAGTGCCTAAACTCTCGAATAATGATTGGCCAATTCTTTCTAGGATTTCGATTAATGAAGTTAATAATAGGTGATGTTGCTAACGATAATAATTCTTCAGAAGTTTTTCCTTGTTCATTTTGGGTTAGGGGATAGTGTAAAATACTAGGATTATTTTCATAATGGTTCAGATTTGTTTTTATTCCATTAACATAAATCAAATCTGTTGGGGTTCGGTTAATAAATGGGTTCACATTTAAACCGAATTTTTTTACATATTCAAACACCAAATCATGTGTTGAAGGAATACGCATCGCTCCTAAATCCAGATAGGTTCTGTCATCAGATGATCGAAAAGTAAAAATTCGGCCTCCTACCCTATTATTTGCTTCAAGAATAGTGACATGATGACCGGCCTCTTTCAAAAGGGAAGCTGAAACCAATCCTGCTATACCAGCACCAACAATAATAATCTTTTTCGGATTTTCCGTTTTTTTAAGCCCCTGCCAAACGAATGTTTTCATGAGATCAGATGAGATCCGAGGAGGGATGTATTTTGGCATAATCTATATCCCCTTCCGTTATTTCACTATTACCATCCTATTCTACCGAACCTATCCTATATGTTGATTCATTTAGCAGCTAACGAATTATTTTTGCACAATGAACTGCTGTTCAAAATATACAAACTATTAATGACCTTCTATTTTCTGATGAGCTTCAACACACTCAAAATGAAAATAAGTCTAATGACATATAACTTTTACCAATAAACTTGATAAAATTAATATTAAGTAATTACTTACAAAAAGAGGAAGGGCCTTTAGACAAGCTTTAACAAAAATGTTCCAGGAACATCGTCTTTTTGATTTCCCATTTATCTTAAGTAGGTACTGGAGCTGGACATTTTGAAAATGCACAATAAATGCCTATCAAACTAATACTCTATCCAATTACTTAAAAATGTAGATAAGGGGAAGGGGAATGAATTTGAAAAAAATACTGCTTGTCATTACATCATTTATTTTGGCTGTATCTATTTTCCTGCAACCAAAGTCTGCTTCAGCAAGTTCATTATCTGGATTGGATCAAACGCTTTATCAAGGAATGAAAGAATATCGTACGGAAATCAATGTAAGTAAGTATCGTGTTACTTTAAAGGAATGTGAAGATCATTTTCTTCGTGTGTTAGGAAATCATCCCGAAATATTCTATGTTCATGTTGGAAAAACTTTATATTACTATGACCAAAACAAAAAGATTGTGAAAGTAAAAGTAACATACGTTGGTTCAAAAGCAACGATTAAGAAAATGAAAAGCAAGTTTGACAAAACAGTAGCTAAAATTATCCATGATCAAATTAAACCTTCCTATTCAGAATTTAAAAAGGAAAAGGCACTTCATGATTATGTAGTGAAGACCACATCTTACGACATAAAAAGCTGGAACAACTATATCAAAACAAAAAAACCAATGCCAAGCAGTGTTTCAACAGCCTATGGCGCACTTGTGAATAAAAAAGCTGTATGTGATGGGTATGCGAAAGCTATGAAGCTATTGTTAAACAAAGTAGGAATCAAAGCTTATTATGTAATAGGGAAAGGGAACGGACAGCTTCATGCTTGGAATCTTGTTAGAATTAATAAGAAATATTATTATTTAGACGCGACTTGGGATGATCCTTCCCCTGACCAAAAAGGACGACTTAACTTCCAATATTTTAATATGACTGAGAAAGAGCTTAAAAAGGATCATACTTGGAGTACGAAAGATTTACCAAAAGCGACAAGTACAACCTATAAATATATGAGAAATATGAAATTCCCTGTCCAAAAAGGAAACAATATTTATTATAGCAATTCATCGGATAAAGACTCCTTGTACCGCATTAATGAAAAAGGGAGCAGCAAGAAAAAACTACTTAACCATCGCACCTATTGGCTTACAGAAAAAAGCGGCCGGATTTATTTTAGTGACTATTCTAATGGAGGCTACATCTATAAAATAAATACAGACGGCAAAGGCTATAAACAAGTTAATAATGCATGGTCAACAAATCTACAAATTAAAGGAAACTACTTGTATTACAAAAATGAAAAAGACAAAAAAACATATAAGGTAAAAATATAGTTTAACCATTAGGGTTTTCGTATAAGAAAAAGGCTTCGGCTGGGAATTAATGCAGGGTTTTGTTTCCTAATTGTTATGAAAATGACCTTGGGCGGGAATCAATATGGGGTTTTGATTACCGTTAGTCATGAAAATGGCCCTAGACGGGAATCAATGTGGAGTTTTGATTCCCGTTAATCTTGAAAATGGTCTTGGATGGGAATCAATGCGGGATTTTGATTACCGTTGATCGTGAAAATAGCCTTGGACGGGAATCAATGCGGGATTTTGATTACCGTTGATCGGAAAAATGACCTGTGAGACATACTTTAAGCTTTTTCTATATGAAGTATAGCTGTAGCTTTCAAATAAAGTTTGATCAAATTGATACTAATAACCTTGATAAATGATCAAAGAAAAGAGCGTGTTTTGGAAAAAAGATTGATCAAAACACGCTCTAATTATTTTCAGTTGACTCATTTTTTTATAAAAAAGTTTGATTATTTTTTCGTTGGTCCATAATTGTTGGTTTAAAATAGAAGTTTTGCATAAAGAATTTATTCAGTTAAGCCATAGCTATTCACCACAACTAGAGCGTCTCATCCAATTTCTGAATCTTTGAGTGGGAAATTAAATATACATTGCCTAAAATGTCGATTTTGTCTCCCTTTACACGTACAGCGCAATCTTTGTTCGACGCATAAATATTCATTTCTTCCGATAAGGGAGACAGTTCGTCTTGAACCAACGCAATGTTATTTTCAAGATCAAAATGAGACAGGACGGAAAAATTGTCAAGGCCGATTCCGTCGTAAACAGAGCTTATTTCAACTTTATAGCCAAAGTTTTTCGAGCATAACCATTTAGCGGACATGTTGATTGCACCAGCGCTTGCCCCCATCACAACGGCTCTGCTTTTTTTTATCAAATCCGACAATTCATATTCCATCAAAAACCCATTTTGTTTAAGAGTATTTCCACCCAACAAGAAAATGACTGAAGCATTTTTAATTAAGGTTTGGGCATCTTCCTTCTGTACGCGATAATTAATTAAATGATATTCATCAAACATAATGCCGGCCTGGTCAAGCCACGAGCGTTCAGTAGCACCATCATCTTCATAAAAAAATGGATTCGAGCTAATCATAGCAAGCGATTTTCTATCAGCTATATCCTCCTGCAACACCCTGCCCAGATTCTCTGGAAAAAAATTATTAAACCAGCCTAAATAAAAATGAGTTTTCATAAGTACCCCCGTAGCAAAGTGAACATAACATTAATTTCCTGCATTACTCATTCTTTTTTCTTGTCACCAACACATTACTCTCAATATGTTCCGTTTGCGATGCCAAATGTAATGGATTGTGACACAATTTTATCAATTTTCTCCAAACAGTATAACTTTATTTTAACGATACATCTTTTTTACAAACGGTACGACTTTATTTCAAATCTACAAATTTATCAGAATATTGTTTGTTAGAACCTGCCTAACTTTCGGCTAACTTCTTTATTATTGGAAGTACCTTGTCCCATATCTCAACAGTTAGATCCCGGTATTTCTCCCCATCCGTCATTACAGAAAAATCTCCCTGTAAAATATGAAGAAATGTCTTCCCTTTTTCCTCGGACAATTCAAAGGTAATGCCATCTTCTTCAGTTACAGGCGGTCTTTCCGGACTTCGAACATCAAACACGGTAAAACGGAGAAGTCTTTTTTGATTGGCAGCCGTCACATTCCCTTCTACAATGACATTGCCATCTTGACCTTTCCAAAGGACAGGACTACCAAGCTTCCAATCTGATTCAATGTGAAATTCAGGTCCGCCACTTGAAAATTCTTGTGCCCACTGATCCGAATTTTTCCGCTTGGTAATTGCATTCCACACCTTTGGAGCAGGTGCATTAATTTCAATCGTTTTATCTACAAAAAGTTTTTTCATACAAACCTCCAAAGTTGTTTAATCTATTGGCCATTTTTGATAAAGATACCTTTATAGCTTATAATCAGTGTTTTTTATAAGCAATATAACTACTAAAACATGTACTTCACTTATTAAAAGATATCTATATTATATAATTATCCTTCCTTTAATATCAAAAAATTCAAACATAATAAAATCCCCTATCTTACTGAATGTATAATACTTTTAAAGTGTACGAACAAAAACCAACTTTACAATTTTCTACAATATTTTTTAGAATTGCTCCTAATCAAACGTTTGATTAAATAATGCAGATCCTCAATAAAATGAGCATTTCCCTTTATTTTGTAGTAAAAATTATGTCGGATAAGCTCGAATATTAATGTGTAACTTTTCTATTTTTCCTTCGTTAATTATATTGTGAGGAGGGGGATGAGATTTGAAAAGACCTTTAGGCGTATCTTTAATCAGTTACTTTTACATTTTTGGTGCAGGAGTATTGATTGTCACTGCAATATTTTTTAATGAAAATGCAGATAAGTTTGGTATTGCAGATAGATTTGGGTTGCCAAACTTTCCAGAACAATTATTTAGAATCTTAATGGCAGTTGTTTCCATAATCATTATTTATGGCTATATTCGTTTAAAAAGATGGGGATTTTGGTTGATGATTTTATATTCATTTGGATTCGGACTAATAAGTTATATTCTATTATTTTCATATAACCAGCAGCCGTTTACAGGGAATTTCATTTGGTCAATATTCGTTTTGATTTATACCTTCTATGCAAGAAAAGCTTTTAACAGTTAATTTTTTCGACAATAGAGATATAAATATTTTAGCTTATTCATTTTAGTATTGGAGAGGCTGTTTTCGTAAAGTTTGTTGCTTTTTTTGTGATATTGTATTAACAATCTGAGTTGATTGTAGCGGAGGGCACTTGACTCCTGCGGGAAAAAGAGGGAAGTGGGAGACCCCGCAGGCGGTAACGCCGAGGAGGCTCCCATCCCTCCCCGCGGAAAGCAAGTGTCTGGAGCGGAAATCAACGGACTAAGTTTATAGTCTAAAAACAACAATTTATACGAAAAGAGCCATTGGAGAAGAACCCAATTAACTAGGATTTGATTCTCCAGCAATATGATAATTGATAAAAGAGGATTAATTTTTCTTACAACAGAAAAAAATTAATCCTCTACAATTTTCTACAAAGATTATTCAAAACAAACTTAATCAAACGTTTGATTGAACATCGATAAAGAACAATCACTATAGGACTTTCTACAAATTCACATTAAGAAATTTGTAAAAATAACTGCCTCTCAGAAAATTAATCAAACGTTTGGTTAAAAATCCTTAATCCCTTCATCTATCAAGCTATACTATGGAAAACCTTTAAAAAAAGTGTCGAACCAATTTTTAACCTATTACTCTACAATACATTAAAATATCTTGCTTCTGGATGTGAGAAAACAAGCGCGGTGACCGCTGCTTCTGGTTCCATCATGAAGCCTTCTGTTAAATGGAGACCAATTTTTTCTGGTTGTATTAGCTTAAATAGCTTTTCTTGGTCCTCCAGATTAGGACAAGCAGGGTATCCGAAAGAAAAACGCTGTCCTTGGTATTTTGCAGAAAACCTTTGCTGCATCGTAAAGTCGGGTGCATCTGGGAAGCCCCATTGATCACGCATTAGCTGGTGGACTCTTTCAGCAAACCCCTCGGCAAATTCTAATGCCATTGATTGCAATGCATGACTGCGGAAGTAATCCCCTTGCTCTTTAAATTGATTGGCACGTGTACGAATATTTTTCCCAGCTACAACTGCGAACATTCCGACATAATCCATAACACCGCTGTCGACTGATCGTAAATAATCTGCAAGACATAGATATTGCGCCTTTTCTTGACGTGGGAATGTAAATCGTTCAATCTCGGTACTAGGATTCACAGGATCATAAATGATCACATCATTTCCTTCTGACTGTGCAGGGAAAAACTGATAAATTGCTGATGGCTCAATAATTTTTTCATTTTTCACCATAGCTAAAAGATCATCTACCTGCTCTTTTAGCTTCTCCGCTTTTTCATCCTGCTCCTCGAGAAGTCTCGCTACCTTTCCCTTCAATCCTAAATGGTGGCCAAGGAGCATTTGCATATTTACATATGGCTCAATATGAGAAATTGAATAATCTCGTAAAATATGAGACTTTAAGTCACTCGGTATATATACAGGTGCATCCTTTGAAATCGGTGAACGTTCAAAAACCTTCTTAACCGGTTTAGGAATGGTACGCTCAATTTCCAATTGCTGAAGCTGTTTCTCACGCTGCTCCTGCAGAAGAATTTCCCGTTCCTTTTCATCTTGCACTCGATTCGCTAGTGCTAAGCCATCCATCGCATCCTTGGCATATACAACAAGACCGTTATATTCTGGAATGATTTTATTCGTTGTGAACTTTCTTGACAGCGCAGCACCTCCTACTAATATAGGAATATCAATATTCGCTTCTCTTAAATCCTGAGCAGTTAATACCATTTGCTGTGCCGATTTTACAAGTAATCCAGACAATCCAATGAGATTTGGCTTTTCTCTCCTCACCGCTTCAATTAATTCGGAGGGAGCAACTTTAATCCCAAGATCAACCACATCATAGCCATTATTATTTAAAATAATATCCACTAAATTCTTGCCTATATCATGAACATCGCCTTTTACAGTAGCTAACAAAATCTTTCCTTTTGAACTTGTCGCATCATTCTTTTCCATGAATGGTTCTAAAAACGAAACGGAGGTTTTCATGACTTCTGCACTTTGTAATACTTCTGCAACGATTAACTGATTATCATTAAAAAGTCGTCCCACCTCAGACATTCCTTCCATTAATGGTCCATTAATGATAGCTAAAGGAGATGGGTATTCTTCGAGAGCCTTCTGCAAGTCCTCCATTAATCCCTCTTTCGTTCCTTCTACTACATATTCCGCTAATCGTTCAGGCAAGCTTAATGTACGTGCGTCAACTTTTTTCTCTTTCTTTTTCCCACGGTAAAATTCGGTAAAATCCGCTAGTGCTTGTTCACTCGTTTCAAATAATAGCTCCTCAGCCATCCGAACCTCAGCTTCTGGTATCGAAGCAAAACGCTCTAGCTTTTCTGTATTCACAATCGCGTAATCCAGACCTGCTTTTGTACAGTGATATAAAAAGACAGAATTTAATACTTCTCGTCCTGCAGGCGGCAAGCCAAATGAAACATTACTTACCCCTAGTATTGTCTGACATTCTGGAAGTCGCTTCTTAATGAGCCTGATTCCTTCTACCGTTTCCTTTGCTGCACGAAAATATTGTTCATCCCCCGTTCCAGCAGGAAAGACGAGCGGATCAAAAATGATATCACTTGGATTAATTTTATATTTATTCACGAGAAGGTCATAAGATCTTAAAGCAATCTCCAACTTCCGTTCCGCAGTTACACCCATACCGACCTCATCAATTGTTCCTACAACAATTGCACCGCCATATTGAAGCAAAAGTGGTGTAACTTGTTCAAAACGCTCCTCCCCATTTTCAAGATTAATCGAATTAATGATACTTTTTCCTTGGCAGTATTTAAATGCACGTTCAATGACCGCCTCATCGGTAGAATCAATCATTAATGGCACTTTTACCTTTTTGACAATTTCCTGAATAAAATACTCCATATCCTCGATTTCTTCGCGATCAGGATCTGCCAAACAAATATCAATAATATGGGCTCCATTCTTAACTTGGGCACGAGCTACTTCACTAGCTTCCTCATATTTCCCCTCTGCAATTAAGCGTTTAAATTTACGGGAACCGATAACATTCGTGCGTTCACCGACGAATAAAGGACGGACACTTTCATCTTCATAGATAAAAGGTTCAATGCCCGATACAGAATGGGGGTGTCCCGTATTTGGTAATCTTGGCGGAATATTTTGTAAGGCATCTACCATCGCTTTTATATGTGCAGGTGTTGTTCCACAGCAGCCTCCAGCAACATTCAGCCATCCTTTTTCTGCAAATGCTTTGATTTTGGCAGCTAAAGATTCCGGAGTTTCATGATACTTGCCTTCTTCATCCGGTAAACCTGCATTCGGATAACAGCTAACCGCTGTAGTTGATAAATCAGAGAGTGCCCGAATATGCTCCGACATAAATTCTGGCCCTGTTGCACAGTTAAGGCCAACGGCAATTGGATTCATATGCTCAACTGAGATATAGAAAGCCTCGATGCTCTGACCTGCTAAAGTTGTTCCCATCGGTTCAATGGTTCCAGATATTAAGAGAGGAATTTTCTTGTGTAATTTTTCAAAAGCAGCCGAAATGCCAAGAAATGCAGCTTTAACATTTAATAGGTCCTGAGATGTTTCTAAGAGAAGAACATCAGCTCCACCACGGATTAATCCTCTCGCTTGCTCCTCATAGGCGTCTTTTAGCTGTTCAAACGTAGCTCCGCCGGTTACTGATAAAGTCTTAGTTGTAGGTCCCATCGAACCTGCAACGAAACGCGGATGGTCTTCTGTAGAAAAATCTACAGCAGCTTGTTTAGCAATTTTCGCCGCTTCAAAGTTGATTTCTTCTGCCAAATTCCCAAGCTGATATTCATCTAAGACAATACTAGTCGCACCGAATGTATTTGTTTCGATCACATCTGCCCCAGACTCAAGGTATTCCCGGTGAATTTGTTCAATTACATTTGGTGCGGTAATGATTAAATATTCATTACAACCTTCATATTCTTCCCCACCGAAATCCTTTGCTGTTAAATTTCGATCTTGAATCATCGTTCCCATCGCACCATCTAATATGATGATTTTTTTCTTCAGCTGTTGTTCAAATAACGTTTGTGCCATGGATGACCTGCTCCTTTTCATGTATATAATTCGAACATTCGACCGTTAAATCATAACGGACAAATGGGGTAATCAAATAAATGCCATTAAAATAATCCATGGCAGTATCAATCAGCGATTTTGAGATAGCTAAGCTTTCTCTCGTTGCTTGAATTGGGTCATCCTTAGCCTTTTCCATTGTTTCTAAAATGGAGTCCGTTAAGCTTATCCCAGGAACCTCATGATGTAAAAAATTCGCATTTTTATAGCTTGTTAACGGCATAATGCCAATATAAATAGGTGTATCTAAATGCTTAGTTGCTTCATACACTTCGATTATTTTTTCCTCGCTAAAAAGAGGCTGGGTAATAAAATAGTCAGCACCACTCTTGATTTTCTTCTCGAGACGACCGACTGCACGGTCGAGATTTCTGACATTTGGATTGAATGCTGCTGCAACGGAAAAAGAAGCTTTTTGCCGTAATGACTTTCCTGAATACGAAATTCCTTCATTAAATTGTTTAATCATTTGGATTAAGTCCATAGATGAAACATCATAAACAGATGTAGCTCCCGGAAAGTCTCCAATTTTCGAAGGATCACCAGTAACAGCTAAAACCTGATTAATCCCCAGTGCATCAAGACCCATTAAATGAGATTGCAATCCAATTAAATTTCGATCACGACAAGTAATATGAACGAGCGGGCGAATGTTATATTGCTCTTTTAAAATCGTCCCCATCGCGACATTACTCATTCTTGGTGAAGCTAAAGAATTATCCGCCATCGTAATCGCATCGATATTTGCTGCTTTTAATGCTTTTGCTCCTTCAATAAAGCGATCTGTTTGAAGATGCTTCGGTGTATCTAGTTCCACAATGATCGATGTCCGTTTCCTTACAATCTCGTGAAGTGGCGGTTCATCATCTACACGCGGGGAAACTAATTCAATTTTCTCCCGAACCGGCTTTACCACTTTCTGTGTAATCGGCTGGAGCCCACGAACCCCCTCAGAAATCGCCTTTATATGCTCAGGAGTCGTTCCACAGCAGCCTCCAATTAAGCGAACCCCTTGTTTCACTAGTTGAACGGCACACTCCTTGAAATAACCCGCATTATTTGTAAAAACAAAACGGCCATCCTCGTAATCTAATAAACTTGCATTTGGATAAGCTGATAAATAAGCATTGTTAGGCAGCGGCACCTCTTCAAGTGATTGAATCATATGATGCGGACCGAGCCGGCAATTTAAACCAACAATGTCTGCACCTAGCTCCTCCAATTGCTTTAATCCGTCCTTTAAATCTAACCCATTTTGCAGCACACCAGGCTCTAACAGTGAAAATTGTGCTATAACAGGGATATCTATTTCCAATTTCGCAATCTCAACCACTGAAAAAAGTTCCTCTACATCATAAAAGGTTTCAAGAAGGATCCCGTCAACACCTTCATTTAGTATATGAAACAACTGCTCTCTAAAGCTTCTTTTAATCTCAGACAATGAGATGTCTGCTTTCCGTACCCCCCTATACCCTCCGAAGGAACCCAAAATAATCGTTTCACCTGTTGCCGCTTTTTTCGCAATTCGAACTGCTTCTACATTAATCGCCTTTACTTGTTCTTCGAGCCCATACTGGCCAAGCTTAAAATAATTGGCTCCATACGTATTCGTTTGAATGACCTGTGCCCCTGCCTGAATATAGGCTTTATGGATATTATAAATGTCCTCAGGATGGGACAAATTAAATTCCTCATAGCAAGTGTCCTTCCCATAAGAATAAAGAAGTGTACCCATCGCCCCATCTGCTACTAGAATAGAAGATTTAAGTCTCTCTTTAATGTTCATATTAACCACACCTTTATAATAATTTCCAACTTACACTTGATTGCTTACACCAACTAAACTCGATGCTGTTACAAGGGCTTGCTCGATATCCTCGATCAGGTCCTTAACATTCTCAAGCCCTACAGACAAACGCAGTAACCCATCTGTAATTCCTCTTTTCTCCCTTTCTCCTTTTGGCATCGCCGCATGGGACATTGTTGCAGGGTACGATAAAATTGACTCCACCGCTCCCAAGCTGACCGCAAAAACAGGAATTTCCAAATGCTCTACGAAAGCTTTCGTTATTGCTTGATTAGGAAGCTGAAAAGATAAAACAGCTCCAGCACCGGCTGCTTGTCGGAAATGGATTGAATGCCCTGGATGGGTAGTAAACCCTGGGTAAAACACTTCTTCTACAAGTGGATGCTTTTGTAAATAGGTAGCAATTTCTATAGCAGACTGTGAAGATTGCCCGAGCCGAACACTTAATGTTTTCATCCCTCTTAATAGAAGCCAGCAATCGTGGACACCGAGGATTGAACCGAATGCATTTTGTATAAAGCCTAATTGCTTAGCGAGATGGACATCTTTAACCACCGCTAATCCTGCAACGACATCACTATGACCCGATAAAAATTTTGTTGCACTATGCAATACAATATCCGCGCCAAGGTCAAGCGGCCTTTGAAGAAGAGGTGTCATAAATGTATTGTCTACAAAGACTAAACAATCATTTGCTTTTGCCAGCTTCACAATCCCTTCAATGTCCGTGATGGAAAGAAGCGGGTTAGAAGGAGTTTCAACGTATACTACTTTTGTGTTCGGTTTAAAGGATGCTGCCACTTCATGTAAATCAGTCATATTAACGAAAGTGTGCTCGATTTTGAACCTCGATAAAACCTCTGTAATCATCCGATAGGTTCCACCGTAAACATCCTTTGAAATCAAAACATGATCCCCTGCTGAAAGCAGCATAAAAGCAGAAGAGATTGCTGCCATCCCAGACGTAAATGCAAATCCTTTCGCTCCCCCTTCAAGCTCAGCGATTGCATCCTCTAGTACCTGTCTTGTAGGATTGCCGGAACGGCTATAATCAAAAGGGCCAAATGTATCAAATTGATTTTGGTGAAATGTAGAAGAATAATGAATAGGCGGATTAATAGCTCCATTTGCTACATCGATAAACGAAGATTGAGAAATCAGTTTCGTTTCAATGTCAAAATGATCTCTGCTCATCGAATCAATTCCTCCTGTTTAACCGTTGTAAAAGCCTGCTCTAAATCACTTTCTAAATCCTCTACGTGCTCCACTCCAACTGAAAACCGAAGTAATCGATTGCAAACTCCGTTCTTAATTCGAATTTCCTCTGGGATATCTCCATGCGTTTGTGTCGCCGGATACGTGATAAAGCTTTCGACACCCCCTAGACTTTCTGCAAATGTAATGAGATTTAGATTTTGCAGAAATGCTGGGACCCACTCTTCTTTTTCCAAGCGAAATGAAACCATGCCCCCTTTGTTCGGATAAAATACATCGGTCACTTCCGATCTTTCACGTAAAAAGGCGACAAGCTGCTTGGCATTTTCTTGGTGTTTTTCCATTCTTAATGCGAGTGTCTTCAGTCCTCTTATTAAAAGCCAGGAATCAAACGGAGAGAGGACAGCACCTGCTCCATTATGAAATGCGGCAAGACGACCGCATATTTCCTCACCTTTAGCGACAACCAGTCCTGCTAAAACATCATTATGTCCGCCGATATATTTCGTTGCACTATGTATAACAATATCGGCTCCTTGAATGATCGGTTTTTGAAGATAGGGCGTGAGAAATGTATTATCGACAATAAGTAGCAAATGATGTTTCTTTGCAATGGCTGCAACTGCTTCAATATCGGTTTCAATCATTAACGGATTAGTCGGTGTTTCAATGAAAATGGCTTTCGTTCTTTCATTAATTGATTTCTCCAACAGCTCTAGATTATTAACATTAATATAATTAGCTGTGATGCCATAAGCTTTTGAATAGTGTTCAAACAACCGATAGGTCCCGCCATATAAATCATCTGTTGCGATCAATTCGTCATCTTTTTGAAAAAGGGATAGAACAAGCTGTATCGCCGCCATCCCCGAGCTACAGGCATAGCCTTGATCCCCTTCCTCTAATTTCGCAAAGCTCTCCTCTAGAAGAGCACGTGTCGGATTTTTCGTCCGAGAATAATCAAAGCCGGTTGATAACCCAATTCCTTCATGACGGTAAGCAGTTGATAAATAGATCGGCGGATTAACCGTGCCCGTCTCCGTTTCACTTCGATTCCCAACTTGAACAAGTTTTGTTTGAATATGATGGTTTCCCATAAACTTTCCTCCCTTTTATGAAAAGGGGTGAGCGTCGCTAACTTTTTTAGTATTTTCAATCGACGATTAATTCTAACTAAAATAGCATAAATAATTAGTCTAACTTCGCTCTGCTCACACCGCCTTATTAGAAGAATTCTAATTCCTTCATGATAAATGGTAGAGACGATAATCGGCTCTATATTGGTTTTGTACGTACGAATATGGGGAGAAAAAACAACAAAAAAAGGACTCCTATAAGAAGAAGTCCTGTTCAGTCATTAGATTCTCCTTATCGTTCAGGTTTAAAACCTGCTGGAATTAGCACCGTGTCATAAAAAATGACTGGTTGCTGAGGCGTCATAGGGCCAGTCCCTCAACCTCTCTAGATAAGATTTTGATTATTTAATTATCCCGAAATATTTTAGCTTAATGAATAATTTACAATAATTAGCTAAAATAATCAAGATAAATTTATTTTAGAAATTTTATGCGGCAGCAAAAATGCAATCACTCCAATTAATGTAGCAAAGAAACAGACGATCATTCCGATCATATATCCTAGTCCAGTCATAAACATGTCCTCACCCGGATACGATGGTTTGATGGTAGAATTTTTATAAGCTAAATAGATGAATAGTCCGATATATATGGATTGACCGACTATTACCGCATGTAGCCTTTTTAATAAAGGCTTCCTAAAGCTTTCTTTTATAAATACCCATGCAATCACACTTACAACCGGTGATATTACAATAAAAAAAGGTGTTGAAAACGGGATGAAAAAAACACCTAAAATAGTCAAACCTATTAATATAATGTTTATTACTAATATCGAGCCTCCTGCAGTCCATGCATTTTTAAAATCAAATCTTGTTTTAAGATTTTGTCGGATAAATATTAAACTAAAAAACGCTAAAAATAGTGCAATACATCCCAACATGGTTAACGACATATTTTCCCCCTCCTAATATACATAGAAATTCTATGTAGTATTTTAAAAAATTAGAGACCATTTACGATCCCAAATTTATAAGCTACTTTACTAATCGGATAGAAACATAAAGTGGACAAAACACAAAAGAAAAGAAACATCGGATTTAATAAAGGTGAGAAAAAGCCTTCTGGATAAAATTCAAAAAGAACCGCTACCATTAAAGCTACATTAGGAATTAAAGCGACTATTAACGTTTTACGTACAAGCCTTTTCCCCTTTGGTCCATATTGTTTACCGATAAAATATCCTATGTAAAACCAGTAAAGTAAATAAAGCAGAAGAATGTACTCAGACATATGGACCAAGAAAGTCCAGACATTGCTCAATATCGGAAATAACGATGCTTGATTGCTGATTGCTATGAAAAAACCGCCAATAAAAAAACACCAGTTTATTAGAATAAAATGTATTGGGGTATTCTGTTTTGAATTGGATGTTGTACAAAAACCCTTTCCTAATTCTATAGGATCCCCCATGGAATCGAGTACCTCTTCAAGCGCTTGTTTCTCACTAACCCCTAATAGCATTCTTTCCTTTACTCCCTCTTCAATATGCGAAGAGATTTCATTACAAATTCCAACTGCATCAGGATGATTGTCTAAAGCTACTTTTACATTATCTATATATTCAACCTTTAACTTTAACATTATGAATCTCCCAACACCTTGGACATCACACTGACAAAACTGTTCCATTCCTTTGACTTATGAAGTAAAACCTCTTTTCCATCCTTTGTAATACGGTAATATTTTCGAGCTGGCCCCTTTTCCTGCTCCTGCCAATAGGAATCAATATATCCCTTTTCCTCTAACTTTTTCAATGCAGGATATAATGTCCCTTCTTTTACATGAAGTGCTTCATCACTTCTTCTTTCCATTTCCTTCGCTAATTGGTAACCGTACATGTCTCGTTCATCTAATAAATGCAATAAAAGCAGCGAAGTACTTCCCTTCACAAGTTCCCGATTAAACAAAATATATCACCTACCTAGAAATAAGATGTATAGATTGTTTTTAACATATTAAGGAAACAAAAGCAATAAAAAAATCAATCTACAAATCTTCCCCATTATATTTTAATATTGCTGTGGTATCTTCAGGATAGATATTTCTTATAGCTTCAATAATTTCTTCTTTTCTAGTATTTACTTCTGGTTCAACTACTATATCTTCAAGATCATAAGGTCCTATTCGCCAATGACCAATAACTGCTCCCTTAAATTCTCCATCAATTAACAAATACTGTAATACTTCATAACCCTTATATTTTTCCTTAAGTGCTGACATATTCGCTCGCACTAAAAAATCGGATTTATCCAACATAAATACCGAACGAAAATCAGTTAATTGTTTATATTCTTTTACATCTTCACTTCGCATATAGCCTTTACCGAGATCTTTAATATCAACAAGCGCAATTTTTTCTTCTTCTTGTAATACTGTTATTACAGACCTTATTACTTTAATACTTAAGCTTGACCAGCTCTTAATTTGTTCTTCGGAAGCGAATACCATTCCATTTAAAAAATTTAAGATCACGTTTTTGAGAGAATCTATAAATTCCTCATCACTTACATTTATTTCAAACCATTCAGTAGCAAAATCGAACCATCCTGTATCCCAGTCTGTATCAACCTGGTCTTCATATACTAAAAAGGCTTCTTGTAGACTTTGTAAAGCCTTTGTAATTTCCGAGCTTGTATATGGAAGTTCTCCTTTCAGCTGTTCTTTCGATATTCCTCCGGTTTTCTTAATTAAACCGATAATCTCTTCATGAATGGGCTTAATCGTTTTTAGCGTTTTTCGGAATACTGTAGCATACAGTTTCAAATCTTCTTGGAGTACATATCCAACACGTCCTCCAATAAATCGACCTTTTACCATTCGATGTTTCTCTCTTAATCTACTTGATAGTAAAAAATCATCGATGTTTGTTCGATGTACTAATCTTGGAGGATCGCCTGGCCGTGTAAAATGAACAGGTGCAACGGGCTGTAACAGCCTAAATAGTTCAATATATTCTGTATGTCTATTTTCAATATCAATGGGATCGAGTAAACTTTGTCTCTTCATTCGTTCATATAAAATGATCTCTTTACTGAGCATGCTAGTATTTCTCCTCTTAAAGTATTAGTTAATAATTATTTCTTGCAGCTTTACTAAAAATCCTTTATATCCTTTTTATAAAAACAAAGTATAAATAAAAAATGATAGAGGGCAGCCCGAGGCAATGTTATTGAACACTTTACCTTAGGCTGCCCTCCTTACAATTTTCTACAAAATCAACATCTAAATCCTTAATCAAACGTTTGATTAAAAGATCACTAAACCCTTATTAAACTGATGTTTTTTCTGAATCACCCTACGCGAAAATTGTCACTTAAATATAAGTTTTTCCACAAGGAATGTTGAACTTTTTAAATAGTATCTCTTACGCTAATTTCTTCACTAGGATAGGCGCCATAGAAATAAGAATACCTAAAATAATTGCACAGAGTATGAAAGATCCAATCATTGATGTTCCGTTCGCGATAAAAGAATATAAAACAGCTGATTGCCCTTTTGGAGCATACTTTCCCCAAAAAATAAAGCCTGCAAGAAAGTGCCAAAAATATCGAGCTAAACTTCCGAAAAATACTCCAATAGCGGCCCAGAAAACAGCTTTTCTTCTACTTCCCTCCTGGATGCTGGATTGTATTAAAGGCTGAAAGAAACCAGCTATTCCGATAAATGCAAAAGCGATAAAATATTCGATAAATCCTTGTAAAGGAGTTAAAATACCGCCAGCAGCATCTCCTGTAACAACTTTCAGGAGCCCCCATAATAACCCTGAAACAAAACCCGCTTTTACTCCCCAGCGAAAGGCAACAATAAAGATGGGAACCATCTTAAATGAAATTGAAATAGCTGGGGATAGTTTAATAGATGGTATGAAATCTAAAAGCATAGCAAATGCCGCACATAGTGCTATTTCAATAAGTACAACTAAACGAAAATTTTTCATAAAAAAAATCCCTCCTATGTAATGTTTAATTAATAAACGATACCTCAAGAGGGAATATTTAAGAAAGAATAATTGATCATTATTCATTAAGACTCTTTTTCTATACAAAAACAGCCTTCATTAAAGCCACATCCCTACGCTAGAATTAACTAACAGGTTCGAAGGGTCAGAACTTAATGTTCACTCTCAGCAATATTGCTCCCCTTGTGGTAACGTTATTTAATTGGCACATCCATTGTATACCATTTTCATAAACTATGAAACAATTTTTTCTCTACAAAAAATTTTCAGATATTTTATTAGCAACCTCAAAACGACTTTTCTACAAAAATCGCCAATACCGTATTTAATCAAACGTTTGATTAAATACCTTTAAAACACCGGTATAATAATACTTTCTATAAATTTCATTTGAAAAATTTGCAGAAAAGGCAACTCTCAATAAACTAATCAAACGTTTGATTAAAAGATCGTTAAATCCTAATAAACTAGTATTTCAACTCAATCACACTACGCGAAAATTGTCATTTAAATAAGTTTGTTCCTAACCTCTCGTAACATTTATTTTAACTTGCTTTTCCTTTTGAAATAATTTCCGGATACCCATAGCTGCCATGTTCACTTAAATCAAGACCAACGATTTCTTCTTCTTCAGAAACACGAAGTCCGTTCATGAGCTTTTTCATCACATACAAGATAACAAACGAAACAACAAAAGCATATAAACCTGATACAAATACGCCTATAAATTGCACACCTAATTGATGAAAGCCTCCACCATAAAATAAGCCAGGCGATCCCACTGTTGCCAATTCCTTTGTTGCAAAGAAACCTGTTGATAAAGTTCCCCATACACCTGCTGTTCCGTGAACAGATAAAGCATAGATAGGATCATCAATTTTTCTTTTATCAAAAAATCTCATACTATAAAACACTAATATTCCAGCTACAAAGCCAATTACTACAGATGCCCAAGTAGTGACGAATGCACACGATGCGGTAATAGCTACAAGTCCAGCTAATGCGCCATTTAATATAGTAGTAATATCCGATTTACCTAATACCATCCACGAAATCAGAAGGGCAGCAAATGCACCGGCAGCGGCTGCTAAATTCGTATTTAGCGCAACAAAGCCAAAGAATCCATCTTTAACTGATAGGGTGCTGCCTGCATTAAATCCAAACCATCCAATCCACAGTAAAAGAGTTCCTAATGCTGTAAACACTTGGTTGTGACCAAAAATATTATTCACCGATCCATCTTTATTGTACTTACCAATTCTCGGCTTCAATAAAATTGTAGCAGCTAATGCTGCCATCGCTCCTGTCAAATGGACAACTGTTGAGCCTGCAAAGTCTTGTTTGCCATGTTCAGCTAACCAACCGCCTCCCCAAATCCAATGGGCAATGACTGGATAAACAGCAATTGAAAAGAGGATAGAAAAGATAACATAAGTGGAAAATTTCGCACGCTCTGCAAACCCTCCAAAAGCAATGGTTAATGAGATCGTGGCAAAAGCGAGTTGAAACAAAAAGAAGACTGAAGTAGAGAGATTATTACCATCTATTTCATAACCGGAGTAAAAAAAGTGAGAAAGTCCTATAAAAAAGTTTGAAGAATCACCAAAAATAAAAGCATATCCAACTGACCAAAATATAAGGGATCCAATACCAAATGTAATGATTGTTTTACCAGCAATATGTCCTGCATTTTTCATACGTGCGGATCCGGACTCCAGTAAAATAAATCCACCTTGCATAAGAATAACTAATATTGCCCCCAACATTACCCAAATACTATTCAATAATATTTCTGTTCCCATTGCAATCCTCCTAGTGTTATAAAATATAATAATTTTATGTTATAAAACATAACATACGATCTTATTTGTTATATATTTTAGAGGAGTTTTTATTAATGTCAATAAATATTCATAAATTTTTATTTTCATGTTATGAAATATAACATGAAATTTAGCCCAAAAAAAAGAGGAGGATTAAACCCCCAAATATTTTTCAAATAGCTGTGATTTTGACATAAAAAGATAAGTTGGTTTTTGATTTTTAATTCTGCGGAAGGAAAGCGATGTTGTAGAGAGAAGAAATATAGGCATTTGCGTAATTCTTTTAAACTGAGTGTATATCCCACTTTCTGGATACATTTGCTCAAATCCCAGCTTCTTTACACCTTTGTTAAGCATGGTAATGCCTATAACGCCTTTAATATTGTCAGCTCTTTTATGATCTTCGATAAACTTCGCTAATAAGGGCATCGATTGTTCAACCATTTTATAAATAGCTCTTGTACGCTGTACAGGGTGGTTTATTGAAATCACTTCCCTTAAAATACGGACATTGTGTAAATGGATTTTCAATAAACAGTCGTTTTTCGTAATCAATGTCCCATCCGTTAACAAAAAGTCTTTCCCCTTATATTTTGTAAGCTTCACTCGAAAGATAGCCTTCTTATTATGAAAAGAACCAATATATTTAAGACGTCTTATTAGATGATAAAATGGATCGATAAAAGTCCATATGGAAATAATAGAATATCGTATAAACAAATTATGATATCCCCTTTCAAATAACTCATCTTGTTTAGGATAAACATTTTATATAAATTTAACTCACGAAGGAATAAGGAAATAACATAATACCCTTATGAATAAAATCCCCCTGCTTCACATAAGTTGAAAGAGGAGGAATAAGCTGATACTCGTTCTTATTATTTTTTCCAATACAAGGTTTATTATTTCGCATAATAAATAACTTCATGCTTATTAATAAAACCGGCACTCATATATAGTTTTAAGGCTTTTTCATTGTCGGCATCAACACAAAGTTGAATTTCGTTAATTTGGAACTTATAAAATAATTGGTTTAGCGCCGCTTTAATTAAATTCCTTCCAATACCTTTTTTTCTATGGTCAGGTGATACACCGATGAATTCAATACTGCCTTCTTTATATTCCGGATTAGCTTCAAAGTAAACATAGCCTTGTAATTGTCCATTATTATTTGCTACAATCACTTTTCTTTGATCATTTAAACGATTAAGAATGGTGCTTCCATCATAATATGTCTCCGGAAACAATTGCTGATGCAGGAGTATAAATGATTGATATAGATCTGGGGATATCTCTTGAAGGTGTAGGTTTTGGCAATCATTTTGATGGAATGGTTTTGCACATAATATATTATGGTTTCCCCCTTTGACAAAACCAAGCTGTTTCATAAATCTAGCAGCATGCTGATTATTTTTATTGTAGAAGCCATGAAAACGAACCACCTTAATGGACATTCGTCTTAATAATTCACTCCACATGCCCTGAGCAACCTCATCCCAATTGCTACATTTAATAAAGGGTCCCCATATTTCTGCTTCCTTCGATTCTTTATCTACATCCAAACCAAGAACTCCTATTAACTCGTTATTATCATATGCACCTATTATCGACTCCCGTTTGGGTAAATCAGAAAAATGGTTTTGAAGTGTATATAGGATTTCCTTCCATTGATCTCCACAATAACCAACATGGTGACGAGTATGGCTATTATACTCAGCAATGAAGATTGCTGCAGCAGTTAGATCGGAAATGGGCTGCAAAGATATATTAGAGCTCATATTTTCCCAATAAGTTTTCTAATTTTAAGGCAAGGCCCAAACTTCCTTGTACCTTTAATTTCCCCATAATAAAGGCAGCAGCACTATTCATATTCCCTTGTAAAAACTCTTTGAAATCTGACCCCTTCATTTGCAATGTGCACTTTGGTTCAAGGAAATTCTCCCGCAGTATTTCAGCCGTACCATTTGCAAATACTAATTGATAAGTACCGCCATCGTCACCTAATAAGTCAAATTGATAAATCGCATTTAATTCTTTAAAAGGATTAGGATTATCATTCAACATCTTTTCTATGTCCTGCCATAGCTGATCAATCGTTAAATTAGTTATGTCATTCATTTTTATCAGTCTCCTATTATTTGCTCTTTTCTAGTAATTTGTTACGTTTGAATCAAGATTGACATTAGGATATACAAAATATACGATATTGTAACAAACGTCAAGAAAACAACTTTTTATATGAGGAAGGCTTTAAATTCAGTTAATCTACCGGACATACCCATTATATTACAATCGTTTCTGAATAGTCTAATTATATTTTGCATAAAAGTACCATAAAGATGGAATTTCACCTAATTTTATTCATTAGCTGGATACCTAGATTTTTTTATTGTGAAGGTAAAAATAAGAAAAAGAGATACAAAGATAAAAGAGATTCCGCCAATAAAACCTAATAATCGTGGTTCAATAAACTCTAATGCACTTCCAGCTAAAAACATAGAAATTCCAAGCATAGTATTAGAAATGGTAGCTAAGAGGCCAAACATACTACCCTGATGTTCATCAGAAATTTCATTCATTAAAACCGTATCGAAGCAGGCATTTCCAATCCCTGCCACAAAAGCAGTAAAGCAAAAAATAACAAAAGCAAGTATCGGAAAATGGGTCTTACTCAACAAAATTAATAATACTCCCTCCAGCATTAAGGAGATCAGCCCTGTCGAGAGATAATGCTTTTTTAGTCTGTTTGCGACAGAAAAGCTGGTAATGAGACCAATACCGAGTGCTCCGTAAAATAGACCTACACCGAAATCACCGAGTTTATATATTTCCACAGCATATACACTAATAAGTACATTATCGATTCCGTTTATCATAGGTATTAAAAACTCACATAATAATATTATTTGTAAAGGTACCGACATCATTATTATTTTTTTCAAAGCTGAAAACCGAACAGGTTCATGGTGTTGATTCGTTTCATTTTCCTTCTTTTCCGGAAATGTAATCGTAGATATCAGCCATCCTGCAGCCAAAAAGGATATTCCATTAAGCCAAAAGGTCATGTTCGGTCCAAATAAATACGACACAACTCCACCCGAAAAAGCACCACCTACTAGAACGATACCAACCATTACTTGTTCCAAACTGTTCACTTTAAGAAGATGTTTTTTTTGAACGAGACGAGGAATCGATGCTTTTCTAGTGGGTGCATAAATCGCTTCCCCTACTGCCAGCACAAAGGAGCTTACATAAACAATCCAAATATCCTCCTTACTATTCACAAGCAGAAATGACAACGCAAATAAAATCCTCGCTAAATCTGTAGTTACTAGAATCCCTTTTCTCGAAAAGCGATCTGCTAGCCTCCCTCCTATTGGCGCGAAAATCAAAAAGGGTAACAGCCGCAGCGCCATCGTTATCCCAACTGCAAAACCCGACCCAGTGATTTGTAATAACATAGCAAGAACCGCTACTTGACTAAAACGATCGCCCATTCCATTAATCATACCCGCTAAAAACAATTTCTTATACTGCTTATTTTCTTTTAAAAATGAAAATACCATCCCATTCACCTACTTTTATATAGATCTAATTAAATAATTATCTAATTAGTTTCGCAAAAAAATATGGATAAAAATAGCCATATTTTTTCTAACGTAACCACCACAGTTCAGGTGGATTCATTTCATATTGATTGTTGTCTCGATACATGAATTGGCACATAATCAATTCTCGTCTTAATGTTGCATAATCCTCATGATATTGTTTCAAATATTCGTTTACTTCTTTTTCAGGATACACCTTTCCAAACTCAAAACCTTTTACAATATGTGCGAGCACAACAAGTTTTTTCTTACGCTGTGCAGGAATGTTTTTCAGCTTCCCATCCCTTGTAATGAAATTATTAATGATACTTGCTCGTTCTTCTTCAGTAACCGACATTTCCATATTCGTTCCCCCTCGTATACCTACAGACAGAATCGCCTTCGCACTGCCCTCAAGGATTTTTTCATTTAACGAAAAATAAATGGTGTTTTTATCACGTCGCTCTTTAATTAAACCAACCTCCCTAAGCTTTGCTATATGGTGTGTAATGGTTGGCGGCTTCAGACCAAGCTTGCCAGCAATAGCTTGCCCGTGAAGCGGCCCTTGCTGCAACAACGCAATAATTCGAACCCGAGTTAAATCCCCTAACGCTTTATGGAATTCAACAATTTTGCTCATTTGCATAGTGAACACCTCTGATTTAATAGATATCTAATTAGATATTAATCGAATTTATTTTAAGATGCAAGATTTTTTTGAAAATACTTTCTAAAAGAAGGATTTAAGTATGTAGAATGGAACTTTTAAGTATGATTAAGGGGATTCTGGGGTGAAGCTTTGCTTTTAGGCTATAAAGGTCGAATACAATAGGGGAATATCGGTTGAAAATATTTAAAGTTACCACTGGAGTCATTATTTTAATTCTATCGATTTATGCTTTAATCTCAAAAGATTTTGAGATACTGAGGTTTCCCTTTATTCAATATATTGTAGGTGTAGTGCTTGTGATGATATTTGTAGCAGGAATTTCCGAAATACTAGGAAAAAGAAAGCGAGTATTTGTTGGTCTATTCTATATTATTGTGTTTACATTTATACTTCATGTTTCAATCCAAGCCCCTATGTGGCCGAAGTCAATTAAAGAAATAGTACCATTTTTAGTTATAATTTTTGCGTTTGGATTTCCCATTACTATCGTTTATATGGTTGTTAGCCGATTCAAAAATAAAAATTTGTTACGATGAATTGAAAATTTCGGCATAGGAAAAGTAAACCCGTACTACTTAAATGCAGTACGGGCTTTTATCTATATATAAAAATGCGGGGGGACGCATTGAAATATCCAATTAATTTTCTTTTACTTTTTTCAAAATACTCTTCCTGATATGAAAACTCTTCTTAAATTACTTACAATATATTGACGAATATAACTTTCAAAAGGTTTCATCTTTTCTTCAATTCTGCCGAGGATTTTACAAATTACGCCCGAAAATAAAGCCTGTACATATTTGAATATTAAATATTGTAAATATAAATAATATTTCATAGAATTAAATAGAGTTACTAAAAATTCAGATGAAGGATGTGGGATATGATTATTAAACGTCGTTTCGAATCATTAGAATTAAAGATTTTAAGATGCTTAAATATGCGAATGAATTTGTCAGCGAAGGAAGCAAGTTACCTATTAACCCTTGTAAAAGGGTTTAAAGGTGAGCAAAAGTTTGACGAATGGTTAGAGGACCTTTCAGGGGATTGGCTTATTTTAAATGATTTATTGATTGAAATGAATAATAATGTATTTCAAATCGATAGTGTATTAATATCTCAAAAAACAACTTACCTTATTGACGTAAAAAATTATGAAGGTGATTTTTATATCGACGCTGACAAATGGTATACATTATCAGGAACTGAAATAAAAAATCCGCTTCTTCAGCTAAAACGAAGTGAATCCTTGTTCCGACAATTACTCCAGGATCTTAGATTTCACTCTTCGATCGAAGCTTACCTTATTTTCGTTAACCCCGATTTTTATTTATATCAAGCCCCAAGGAATCTACCTATTATTTTCCCATCACAGATCAATCGCTTTTTGAATAAAATAAATATGAGATCATTTCCATTAAAAGATAAACACTCTAAATTTGCACAACAATTAATAGACTATCATTTACAAGAATCACCTTACATGAAGATACCTGATTATCATTATGACCAACTTGAAAAAGGTATAACTTGTGCATTCTGCCATTCCTTTGTTTCAATCTTTAACAGAGACATATTATTATGTCATAAATGTGGTGCCAAAGAAGAAATCACAGCTGCAGTAATACGAAGCGTAGAGGAAATAAAAATGCTTTTTCCTGATAAAAAAATTACCACAAATACAGTTCATAAATGGTGTAGAATTATTAATTCTAAGAAAACGATACAAAGGATTTTATCAAGAAACTTTAATATTATGGGACACGGTAAGTCTTCTTTTTATGTTGATATTCAAGGGAAAAATAATTAAGAATATATGAACCTTATCGATAGGTCCTTTAAAGTAGCATTCTTTCGATTCTTTTGAAGACCGATGTGGCCCTTTGGAGCGGGAGACTGGTTTCATCTGAGCATATTGACGACCGTTGATGCTGGTTTTATTCGGGAACGGGCTTCATTCGGGCCCTTTGACGACCGTTGATGCTATTTTTATCCGGGAACGGGCTTCATACCGGCGCTTTGATAACCGTTGATGCACTTTTACACCGGGAACGGGCTTCATCCGGGCTCTTTGACGACCGTTGATGCTGGTTTACACCGGGAACGGGCTTCATTCGAGCGCTTTGACGACCGTTGATGCTGGTTTACACCGGGAACGGGCTTCATTCGGGCCCTTTGACGACCGTTGATGCACTTTTATCCGGGAACGGGCTTCATACCGGCGCTTTGATAACCGTTGATGCACTTTTACACCGGGAACGGGCTTTCATCCGAAGACTTTGATGACCGTTGATGCCTTTTTTCACCTAAATAAAAAGCCATACTACATAAGGTATGTATGGCTCATTAAAATTAATTGAAAATAAGCCTTTCTACTTAGGTTTCTTACGCTGTGAAAAATACTCTAGTTTTAAAATCCTTTTATTAAAATCGTTCAAAAACAAAGCTTTAAATTAAAAATCAGGAAGCTGACCAATATACTGAGATTCCGGGCGGAAAAGTACGTTTCTTTCTGCCTGTTCTAACACATGTGCAGTCCAGCCAACGATTCGGCTTGCTGTAAAGGTTGGTGTGAATAGATCATCCTCCATATTGATTGAACGCATGACGGCTGCTGCAAAAAATTCTACATTTGTGTACAGATTACGGCCTGGTTTATATTCTTCTAAAAGCCGAATGGCTGTTTGTTCTACATGTAAGGCTAATGCTAGCCATGGATCATCTTGACCGACCTCTAATGCTTTTTCTCTTAAAGCTAGTGCTCTAGGATCTTTTGTTTTATATACCCTGTGCCCGAAGCCCATCAATCGTTCGCCTTTTTCAAGTTTCGCTCTTAACCATTTTTCCGCATATTCCTTTTTTCCAATCTCGTTCAGCATTTTTGTTACATCTGATGGGGCACCGCCATGAAGTGGCCCTTTCATTGTTCCAATAGCTGAAGTAATTGCGGAAACCATATCTGATTCTGTCGAGACCGTCACTCTTGCAGAAAATGTCGAAGCATTCATTCCATGTTCTAATGTTAAAATCATATAGGTTTCAAGTGCTTTTACATGGACCTTGGATGGTTTTTCACCTGTTAACATATATAAATAATTTTCTACATGACCATACTGTTCATTAGGCTTTACTGGCGGCAATCCAGATGCTTTTCGTTTCCAATAGGCGATAATGGTTGGAATAACTGCAGTTAACTGAATGGCTTCATCAATCGTAGGCTTCCATTTAAACCCTGAATCTCCCATACTTGAGATGACTGTTCTTATTACACTCATTAATTCCATATCATTTGGTAAATGATGAATAATCGATTGGATATTTTCCGGAAGTACTCGATTTGCTTTTAATTTTTTATCAAGATCCTTCACTTCATCTCCAGTAGGTAGTACTCCATACCAAAGAAAATAAGCAGCCTCTTCAAAGGTGTATTTTAATGCAATCTCCCTTGCTTCATGCCCTCTGTATACTAAATGACCTTTTTGCCCATCAATATAGCTTATTGCAGTTTCAGCAGCAATGACTCCCTTTAGCCCGTGTTGAATCATGGTATGTTCCTCCCTTATTTTGTTATTTATATTATAGATGCTATAATTAATTAAAAAAATTAAATATTTTTAATTAATTTAATTAATCATCTTAATTAGAGGTGAGGAATGTGGATTTCAAGTGGCTACATACCTTTATAACAGCTGCTAAACATGAGAATTTCCGTAAAACTGCAGAGGAGCTTTTTATTTCACAGCCAACAGTTACTGTACAAATTAAGCTTCTTGAAGAAGAAATTGGGAGTCCTTTATTTGAAAGGGACGGTAGAAAGGTAATCATAACGGAGGCAGGGAGAAGGTTTTTACCGATTGCTCGAAATATGCTTAGCATGTATGAAGAAGGGATGGCTGATTTAAATCGATTTCGTCAGGGGTTTTCACAAAAGCTGGCATTGGCAATGTCACCTTTAATTGCAGAGTCAATCATGCCTTATGTTTTAAAACGTTTTATGCTCATGCATCCTGAAATTGAAATTTCCGTTCAAGTACTTGATTCCGTGCAGATTTCAGAAAAAGTTTTATCAGGAGAGGTTGATATAGGGCTTTCACGGTCGCAAACAAAGAATTCGGATCTTATTTGTCGCCCTTTATATGAAGATCCAGTCATTCTAGTCGTCCCTCATGATGGAAGAGACAGCGAAACAGCCCCGCCGCTTGACGCAGAAGAGCTGTTATCTAATCACTATTTAATTACACATAATCATCCAGAATACTGGGATAGTTTATTACAATCTTTACATCCAAAATTCCCATCATTAAAAACAATGGCTGTTTCACAAGTTCATGTGACGAGACGCTTCATCATCGAAGGCCTGGGTATATCCTTTTTACCTTCCTCTACTGTACGCCGCGAATTGTTAGAAGGTAGATTACTAGAAGCTCCTTGCCCTTTTATAAATATGCCTATTGCCAAAACATATGCCATTTTAAAATATGAGCATGCAAAGGAAACTCAATTTCTACAGTTTTTATCACAATTCCGATTTTAAAAGTATGGGGATTTTATGCCCCTACTTCCTTTTTGTAGCGGCGGTTGAATTTTTCTTTTGTCATTGCTGCAAGGAATACTTTTTCATCAGAATAAACTTTCTCAAATCCTAAATTAAGTAAAGCCTTTTGACCGACTGTATTATCTATGGCGATTGAATCCCTCATAATCTCGCCGTTCCAGACATTAAAATAGTAATCTAACAAAAGTTTAGTAGCTTCTGATGCATAGCCCTTTCCACGTTCCGGATTCGCTATTTTAATATTAAATTCAGCGGTTTTCGCTATTTTATCGTATTTATGAAAGCTAACCTCTCCAACAGGCTTATTCTCTTTATTGAAAATTAAACAGTAAAAATGCTTTCCATTACTTGGACTAACCATAATTTCATACCAACGTTTTTTGTCCTCTTCGCGAAAATTAATGGGTCCTCCTGTTGCCTTCATCGTTTCCTCATCAGCCCATAGCCATTTTACATATTCCAATTCTTCATAGCTTGGCTTTCTAAGTGAAACATTCTTTCCTCTTAAGGTAAATTGGTTCATGGTGATCCCTCGCAATTCCAAAAAAGTTATTATTTAAATTATACTATATTTTCCGAAAAATTACTTCAGATTAATGTTACCGCTTTCAGGTTTTTGAGAGTAAAATTATTTTTTTTCGATAATTTGTCAAAAAGAAAATGGCTTTGTGTTAAAAATAAGCTTGATAAATTTATTCTAAGTGTTGATTTTTTGATAATTCAGAATTAAAATACTGTTAAATGGATATACCTAAGATATGCTGTAAACTTAAGGAGGAATTCTATGAAGACTGTTGTCTTTTTAATTTTTGCTGCAGTGTATTTATTTGTCTATTTTAAATTATTAGGGCTATTAGTTAACACTTTCGATATATATTCGCCTACCTCGAATGTTCTTAGTATTTTTATTACACTAATAGTAATTATTCCTTTATCTTTAATATCCTCAAAAGAAACGATTAAGTTTGTAAAAAAAACATAATTCTCTGTACTTCCAACTCTAATGATGCATTTCCTATATTATGAAATACGCTCTGAAGATTAATTTAAAAAAATACACCTCAAAAGCCTTCTCCTTTGAGGTGTATTTTATTCATTAAATCTGTTTATGACAATGGCAAAGAGATCGTAAACTCAGTTCCTTTTCCCTCTTCACTGTCCACAAATACAGTACCTTTATGCATTTCAACAATTTTTTTGACTATGGATAAACCTAAGCCGCTGCCACCCTTTGATCGTTCTCGTGCTTTATCCGCTTTATAAAATCGTTCAAATATATGCACTTGATCTTCTTTCGAAATTCCTATTCCATTGTCCATAATTTTTACAATTGCTTTGTCATCAACTTGCTGTAGTTGGACGCGGATTCTTCCAAAGTTCGGGGTGAATTTGATACTATTATGAATCAAATTAGTCCACACTTGGCTCATAAGGTCTTCATCTCCAACGATGGCTATCTTCTCAAGTGATACATCTATTTCCAAACTTTTTTCAACCCACTGTGGTTCACAGGCTAAAATAATGTTTCTAATCTGCTTATCCAAATGAAAGTTTTTTCTCTCAAACGGATGATTCGTCGATTCTAGTGACGTAAGCTTCAAGAGATTATCATTTAATTTCGATAATCTTTTGCTTTCCGTTTCAATAATACCAAGATAGTGGGCTCTTTCTTCCTGACTAAGCTGATCATATTGAAGTACTCGCGCAAATCCGCTGATAGAGGTAAGCGGAGATTGAATTTCATGGGAAACATTTGAAATGAACTCCTGGCGCATGTCTTCCATTTCCTTTAATTGCTTGGCCATATCGTTAATATGATCAATTAATGTGGTAAAAGGATCTTCTCTTTTCAGCGTTTCCAAGCGTACATTAAAGTCGCCTTTTGCAATTCTTCTCAAAGCATCAATGACTTCTTGAAAAAGATTCCGTTGCTTCGAACGAATGATGATTGAAAAGATAAAAGCTACTCCACCCAGAATAAAAAATCCTATTACTGTAGTTACTAAATGCTGTATATAATCAGTTGTACGAAAACCGAATAAGTGAAATAAATAAGATACAATAAAGTAAGCTGCTGAAAAACTAACGGTGACCATCATAAAAAATATGAGTATGCCATATACGTGTCGTATGAATCTCTTCATGCTTTTACCTCAAGCCGATAGCCTAATCCCCTGATAGTTTGAATCCGGAAAGGGAATTTTGTATCTGAAAAACGTTCTCGCAATCTTTTTATATGAACATCCACGGTTCGTTCGTCCCCTTCATAATCGTATCCCCATATATCTTCAATAAGATGATCTCTAGAAAAGGTTTTTCCGGGATGGCTCGCTAGTTTAAACAAAAGTTCAAATTCTTTAAGAGGTATCGTGAAGTCCTTTTTGCCAAATGAAATTTCATGCGTCTTTCTGTTTAACTTGAAGTCTTCTATTTCAATTGTTTGCGAAACAGTAATGTTATACCTTTTTAATATAGCCTTTACTCGTGCCACTAGCTCAATCGGCTCAAAAGGCTTTACAAGATAATCATCCGCTCCAAGCTCAAAACCTTTAACTTTTTGTGCGGTTTCACCTTTTGCGGTCAGCATCAAAATAGGAATGTCGCTGTATTCTCTAATCTCCCGACACAACTGCCAGCCATCCATATTCGGCATCATAATATCGATGATGACAAGATCCATCTTCACCTTTTCCATTAAGTGCATGGCTTTTATTCCATCTGAAGCTTCATACAGCTCGAACCCCTCCTTTTTTAAAAAAAGGAGGACAAGCTCTCGAATATGGGAATCATCATCGACCATTAACAGCTTAGTCATTTATTCACATTCCTTTCCCCTAAATTACTGCTACTTTCAGTCTTAATTGCTGCTCAGCAAACTCACGATACAAGGAATGAGTTTCTAAAAGCTCTTCATGTGTACCTCTTCCTGTAATTTTCCCCTTTTCAAAAAATAGAATTTGATCTGCATCAATAACCGTTGATAAGCGGTGTGCAATAATCAGTGTGGTTCGACCCTTCATTAAGTTTTGCAATGCTTCTTGGACAACTAGCTCAGACTTACTATCCAGGCTTGAGGTCGCTTCATCAAGCATTAATATTTTTGGATCTCTTAAAAATGCACGTGCAATAGCAATTCTTTGCCTTTGTCCCCCGGATAACTTAATACCTCTTTCTCCAACCTCTGTATCAAATCCTTTCGGAAGCTCTAAAATAAATTGATCAGCGTAAGCCATTTTCGCTACACGATATAAATCGGCTTCATCTACTTTCCTATCGATTCCATAGCAGATATTATCTCGAATGGTTCCAGCAACAATCGGACTTTCCTGTGAAACATAACCAATTTGGCTTCTCCAGGATAGCAGCGAAAATTGATCAATTGGCTCTTCCCCTAGTCGAATCGTTCCTTGTTGTGGTTGATAAAATCGTTCCAACAAAGAGAATAGTGTCGTTTTTCCGCTCCCACTAGGACCTACAATTGCAGTAACCTTACCGGAATCTACCGAGAAGCTGATATCTTTAAGTACATCTTCCCCTTTTTTATAAGAAAATGTTAAATGGTTTACTTTTATGGATTGGTTAATATTTTGTACATTTTGACTAGATTCATTATCTTCTTGATCAGTTTCAATGATTGAAATGATTCTTTCAGTTGCTCCAGTTGCCTTTTGAAATTGAGTGAAAAATGTTGTTAATTGCCCTAAAGGCATGATAATTTGAAACAGATACATAATAAATGCAACTAAATCTCCTGCTGTTAACTCCCCTGAGGATACCCTCATTCCACCGTAACCTAGAATAGCGACAAGTAATACCATGATGATTAAACCCATTAAAGGAGCAATTAATGCTTGGATCTTTGCCTCTTTTAACCCATATTTAAACAATTGGGTAATTCCTTTTTTCCCATTCTTATATTCAATGGTTTCTGCATTCGACGCTTTAACTAATCGTACTTCCGATAATACTTGCTGAATAACCGAAGTGAACTGTGCTGTCTCATCTTGCATTCCTTTTGATACCTGATGCATTTTTCTGCCTAATGGTACTAAAATTATAAATGACAGTGGAATCGCAATAAACATCAATAAAGTCATTTTCCAATCTAATATAAGTAAAACGATGATTGAGCCTATAATGGAAATAATCCCTGTTAAGAAGCTGGAAAGATGTTCTGTAATTAATCCTTTTACTACTGACGTATCATTCGTCAATCTACTGACTGTCTCACCTGTTTGATGCTCATCATAATAGGACACAGGTAATACGAGAAGCTTTTTCCACAATCGATCCCTTATCCCCGCCACAACCGACTGCCCGATATGATTTAATACATAAATCGATATTCCGCTGGCTAATGCTTGAATGATCATTGCCGAAACGAGTAGAATGATTTTTCCTGTTCCCAACGAACTTAGTGAAAAATCATTAATAAGATTTTTCGTAAACAAAGGAACGCATAATCCTACTATAGTTGTACCTACACTTAATATTAAAGCTATGCAAAGAAGCAATTTTGATGGCTTCGTCTGTTGAACCAATTGAATAAATTGCTTCCAGCCTTTTTGCTTTTTTATCCCTTCCATTTATATTCATCCTTTCAATAGCTAAGCATTTTTTATCACTATACAATGGTTTTATGAACTGAATATGAATTTGTATGGTTTTAGGCCATTTATATAAGAATTGCCCAACGGTGTACACGTTCAGGTAGTTATACTACGTATAGTACTGCTTGCAGAATCAAAAGAGTAATTTTAACAAAAAGACAAAATATTTTCATTTGCAAAAGCATGAAGAATATTAGAAAATAAGGAAAACATTATTTTGTAGAGGAAGACAAAAGATGACAGAAGCAAAAGGAATCATTTCAGAAGAAATACATAAAAAACTAGCTATTCAATGTTTTAATCAGGTATGGGATCTGTTAGAAAAAACAGAGAGGTCACAAACGGATGATGATACGATGATTCATAAAGCACATGCATCCCGCTATCATTGGGGAATTGTCGGTGCGCCTGTCAATTTTTCGAGAGGTGAATGGCAAATTTCAAGGGTCTATTCTGTTCTAAAAAGACCAGAGCCTGCCATTTTTCATGCGAAACGAAATTTAGAGATTTGTCTTGAGCATGGTATTGAAGATTTCGATTTAGCTTTTGCATTTGAGGCTTTAGCCCGTGCCCATCAAGTTGCAGGAAACAAAAATGAAGTCAACCATTATAAGGATCTCGCTCTAGAAGCAAGTAAAAACATAAAAAAAGAAGGAGATCGGAATCACTTTTTAAATGATTTAAA
Source organism: Heyndrickxia sp. NPDC080065 (assembly GCF_050281185.1). NCBI lineage: Bacteria > Bacillati > Bacillota > Bacilli > Caryophanales > Bacillaceae > Heyndrickxia > Heyndrickxia sp. NPDC080065. The sequence goes on from NZ_JBNNWS010000002.1 coordinate 158,360, forward strand.
TACAATCTAGAAATATTTGGAAGTTTCAATAAACATCCAAGGCAATGATCCAGGGAAAAGGTATTTCCTAACCAACAAATACCACTGCTCAGGATAAAACTCCATAAAAGAAAAAGACCAAACATAAAAATTTGGTCTTTTTCTTTAGCTTCATTACGGATTCGATTGTGAATCGGTTGTATTCGCCTCTTCAGTATTATCACCGTTTAAAAAGGCATCGATCGCTTGTCTATTTTTTTCCTGATCAATTTCTAATACCGCACCTGCGTAGTCTGAACGCCCTTCGGTAAAGGCACCCTTCACAGGTACTGTTAAAGTTTCAATTTTTTTCGGTTGATTTAGTAATACCTTTGTTAATAAGGCAATACTATCTGTCGTACTAATATTCGTTTGAATAAATGGTTGAATCGTTCCAACTAGCTTAGGTGCTTTTGTAATTCCATTCACACTAAGAATTTCACTTTTCAAAGCATTGATAACTTTTTGCTGACGAGCTACACGCCCAAAATCACCTTCAGCATCATGTCTGAACCTAGCATAGCCAAGCAGCTCTTTTCCATTTAACTTTTGTAATCCCGGTTCTAATGTTACACCAATATTTTTGGACATTTTTTTCTCAACATCAATTTCAATTCCATCTGGTGCAAGTGTATCAACAATTTTTTCAAATCCTTTAAAATCTACCTGAACATAGTATTGGACATCCAGACCAAAGGTTTGTTGAATCGTTTGTCGAAGCAGCTCCGGTCCACCTAAAAAGAATGCCGTATTGATTTTCCACTTTTTATAACCTGGAACATCCACAAACATATCACGCATTAACGATATTAATTTTACATCTCCACTTTTAGGATCGTATTGTGCGACCATAATTGTATCTGTATGTGATTTTGTTTCATTTTTTCGCTTATCGACCCCAAGCAATAGAAAGTTTATTCTTCCTTTTTCATCTTTTTTTCCATTAAACTCAATATTCTCTTGTTTTACCATCCCTTTACCTGCTTGTTTCTTACCTTGATAGTATTGAGAATATGCATAGCCTCCTACAGCTAAAATTAATATTAAAAAGACAAAAAGGAAGATTCTTCCTTTTCTCACTTTTCTTTTTTTCTTACTATATCTTGAATTCATAAAATCCCTCAATTTTCGATTATTTAAGTTGTAAAAACTTGTATTTACTTTTTATATTATCTTAGAAAAAGCGAAATTTGTCATCTAAAAATATGATATTTGCTAAATTTGGATGAAAAATGTCGAAGAAAGGAATATGCGGAATGAAAAGGAAACCGCAAAAAAGAGGTGGTTTTCATTTTCACCACCTCTTCCATCTATCATTCTTTAATTTTTTATTCCCGCCTCAAAATCAGCACGGACTTTTTCAAGCAAATCAGGTTCCGTTAAAATACGATATCCTGTGAACGCCAATGCTTTCGCTCCTGTTATTAATGCTTTTTCACCTAGAGGAGAACCGGCGCATTCGCGGAATTCATTTGTATGACCGATTAAATCATCTGGTCCAATTTTGATGCAAGGATGTGCTGTAGGGACGACATGACTAACATTTCCAGCATCTGAAGATCCTACTCCTTTTCCTGTTTCTGTGATAACTTTCTCTCCCAAAAGCTCTAACTCTTTACCTACTATTTCATCAAGAGAATCATTGATAACGAAATCATGTACTTCGTTTTGGAATCGTTCCACCTTCACAGTACTTCCTGTAGCAAGCGCAGCACCTTCAGCGATTTTACGCACCTTTTGTGATACTTCTTCAGCACGCTTCCACGTATTTGCACGAATAAAAAACCTAGCTGATGCGTATTCAGGAATAATATTTGGAGCATCACCACCATGAGTAATGATGCCGTGTATTCTCACATCTGTCGGTAATTGCTGGCGTAGCGCATTTATACCATTAAATAATTGAATCACTGCGTCTAAAGCATTGACCCCCTTTTCAGGTGAGCCTGATGCATGTGCGGCTCTGCCATAAAAATGAAAATCGAGAGGATCGACAGCAAGGAAAGGAGTTGTTAAGCTCGTTTTCCCAGCCGGATGAATGATAAGTGCAATATCGATACCAGCTAGTAACCCATGTTTAACGAAGCTGCCTTTTGCACTGCCATTTGGTCCTCCTTCTTCTGCAGGGGTACCAAATACCACTACTTCACCACCAGTTTCCTCTACTACCTCGGCTAAGGCAATACCTGCTGCCACACTGGTTGTACCAATAATATTATGACCACATGCATGACCTAAACCCGGTAATGCATCGTACTCCGCTAGAAGGGCAACTTTTGGACCATTTTTAGTAGAGGCCTTTCTCGCAACAAATCCAGTTTCATGACCAGCTACATTCCGGGTTACTTCGAAACCAGCATTTTCTAAGATTTCTGTTAAGGTCTTCGATGCAAAAAATTCTTGATTTCCGATTTCAGGATTTTCGTGAATCTTATGACTTGCTTCAATATAAAACTCCTTCGAATCCTCAATGCTCTTGATAATTACTTCTCTTAAGTTTTCCGTTTGCGTTGTCACCCTTGATCCTCTCCTTTTCTATTTTTATAACTATTCTTACATATTTACTTGGTTTTATTTGTTTTTAACCCTGCGAAAACAATCGATATGATTAATTAATAAAAGCTTGTAGATCTTTTATCGGTATATTTACAACGATTGATCCACCTTTTGTATCCTTTTTGATTGCATCCTCTACTTCTTTACTATGATAAATTTCTAGTATTTTCTTGTATGTTTCGTTGTCCTTTTCCTTTGTACGTGCCGCAATGATATTAATATAAGGTTTAACCGAATCGCTATTTGGATCTTCTAAGTAAATAGAATCCTTTGTAATATTGAAACCAGCTTGACCAGCTACCCCATTATTGATAACCGAAGCTGCAACATCTTTTAATACACGTGGGGTCTGCTGTGCGACAACTGGTGTAATTTTTAATTTCTTAGGATTATCTACGATTCCACTTGGATCACCAAATAGACCGAAATCATCTTTCAATTTGATTAAACCTGACGATTGTAGTAATAGTAATGCACGTGCCTGGTTAGATGGATCATTTGGGATAGCGATTTCCCCGCCATTTGGTATTTCTTCAGGCGATTTATATTTATCAGAAAAGATCCCCATTGGTGCAATTTGCGTTGTTCCAATCGGCGTAATATCCAATTTATGTTCTTTCTTAAATTGATTTAAGAACGCAATGTGTTGAAATGCATTTAAGTCAATATCTCCGTCAGCTAAAGCTTGGTTTGGAATAGTATAATCTGAAAACTCCTTTAATTTAATCGTAATTCCTTCTTTTTTCGCCTTTTCTTTAATAATATCCCACATTTGTCCGTCAGATCCTGTTACCCCGATAGTCACAACTTTGCTATCTTTTCCACCGGTTTCTTTGCCACAAGCTGCAAGAATAGAAATCAATAAAACCACAATAATACTAAATAAAAATGACTTTTTCATTCTCGTTTCCTCTTTTCCTATGATGTTTTATACTAATCTTCATAGATTATCTACGAAGGAAAATTCTCGCAAAATAGTTCCCAACAAACTGTGCAATTTGTACAAGAATAATTAATAATACAACCGTAACCACCATGACAGATGTATCAAAGCGCTGGTATCCGTAAGTCATTGCTAGATCACCAAGACCCCCTCCGCCTACTGTTCCTGCCATTGCTGAAAAGTCAATTAAACCAACTGTTATAAAGGTAATACCTAAAATTAATGGACCCATAGCTTCACGAATTAAGACGCCAAAGATGATTTGAAGCTTACTTGCTCCCATTGCCTTAGCCGCTTCAATAATCCCAGGATCAATTGATACGAGATTATTTTCTACTACCCTAGCAATTCCGAATGAAGCAGCAATGGTCATTGGAAAGATTGCAGCTCCTGTCCCAATCGTCGAACCCATCACTGCACGGGTAATCGGACTGATAGCTACTAGAAAAATAATAAAAGGAATCGGACGAATAATATTAATTAAAATATTTAATATCGTGAAAACTGGTTTATTCTCCAATATATTTCCTTTACGAGTGACAAATAAGAGTAAACCGATCACCGAACCAAGGATTGTGGCAAAAATAAGGGTAAAAATCACCATTGTCACTGTTTGTCCTGATGCCTGAACAACTCTTGGCCAAAATGTATTCCAATCAACCTGCATGATCGAAAACCTCCTTTACTTCAACATATTTCTGTAAATACCCAACAGCTTTGTTTACCTCATCATCTGCCCCCTGTAATTCGACAATTAAATTGCCAATTAATACTTCCTGAATATCACTTATATTGCCGTACAAAATATTGACATCTACCTCATAGCTTTTAGCAATAGTAGAAAGCAGAGGTTTACTCGTTTCTTCTCCTGTAAAAATCAAACGATATAGACGACTAGATTGATTCGATCGCAGCTTTTCAAATACATTAGGCGAAATTTTGTCATTTAAAACGGAGCTAATAAAATTCTGTGTCGTTTGTGTTTTTGGCTTTGTAAAAATATCAAATACAGTTCCTTCTTCAATCACTCTGCCATTCTCCATAACAGCGACACGGTCACAAATATTTCGAATAACCTGCATCTCATGAGTAATTAATAGAATGGTAACATTGTATTCTTCATTAACCTTTTTTAATAGATTTAAAATATCACCGGTTGTTTCAGGATCTAAAGCAGATGTTGCTTCGTCACAGATTAGAATATCCGGAGAAGTAGCAAGCGCTCTTGCGATGCCGACCCTTTGTTTTTGTCCACCGGATAGCTGCTCTGGATAATAATTTGCTTTGTCAGCTAGCCCGACAAATTGAAGAAGCTCTGTCACCCTGCGTTTTATTTCCTGCTTTGGAACCTTTGCTAGCTTTAACGGATAAGCAACATTTCCAAACACTGTTCGAGAATTGAATAGATTAAAGGTTTGGAAAATCATCCCGATTCTTTGCCTCATTTTTCGAAGATCCTTCTCTGATAAAGAAAGATTTACTTGATCATTTACAATCACTTTTCCCGATGTCGGCCTTTCTAGTAGATTCACGAGTCTAAGCAAAGTACTCTTTCCGGCACCACTAAAGCCGATGACTCCAAAGATTTCACCCTTTTCAATCGACAGGGAAACATCCTGCACAGCAGCTACATCTCTCCCTTTTGATTGAAAAACTTTGCTAACACCTTCAAATTTAATCATGCTGCTTGGCCCTCCTCTTTCTAAAACACAACTGTTTTCGTAAAGATTGTTGCTTTTCGTAAATAGCTCCAATTCTTAATCAAATTGACTTCGTGCTCTTTTCTTCATCCCATACTTTTTGTATAAGTGCAAAAACAACCGTAAAAATCCTACTAGATATTTACTGCGTAAAATCTCTGCCGATTTTTACTTCGCTACAAATAGCAACAAAGTATTAGAAAAGAGCTTAAAACACAAAAAACCCTTCTTCTTATCCGCACACAGATAAGAAGAAGGGTTCGTAATAACCATTCTACTTCTTATCTTTCGAATCAGATACTGTACCGATTCGCAGGAATTAGCACGGTATTTGCAAAATGCAAACCCGTTGCCGAGGCTTCAAAGGGCCAGTCCCTCCACCTCTCTGGATAAGTAATAGTCAATTTATTTAGTTTTTCGATTTAATATGTTCAATATTATTTCGAAATTAAAAATAAGTCAATACATTTTTTTATTTTTTATTTTGGCTCTTTTCGTATAAATTGTTGTTTTTAGACTATAAACTTAGTCCGTTGATTTCCGCTCCAGACACTTGCTTTCCGCGGGGAGGGATGGGAGCCTCCTCGGCGTTACCGCCTGCGGGGTCTCCCACTTCCCTCTTTTTCCCGCAGGAGTCAAGTGTCCTCCGCTACAATCAACTCAGATTGTTAATAAAATATCACTAAAAAAGCAACAACCTTTACGAAAACAGCCTTTATTTTTAACAATCTTGTATTTTTTGAAAGACCTGTAGGATATACGGTTTACTACGTATAGATAATTCTTCACCCATAGCTACAGATGATTTTATCAACATAATCATCAACATATACGTTATTTTAAAATAATTAATTTCTACCCCGATATCTTAAACTACCTAATTTTCACTATCGTCCCAATTGGTACTATTTTGGAAAGAGCAAGTACATCTTGGTTGTACATTCGGATACAACCATGTGAAACAATTTTGCCGATTGAGGCAGGATTATTTGTTCCGTGTATCCCATAATGCGGCCTTGAAAGTCCCATCCACATGACACCAAAAGGACCGCCGGGATTAGGCTGTTTGTTAATTATTCTATATGACCCTTTAGGTGTAGGTGTTAACATTTTCCCAACCCCTATCGGATAACTTCTAACAATTTTCCCATCCTTCAAAAGTGTTAATTGACGTTTAGATGTTGAAACACGAATCTCATAAGGCATAACAGGCACCTCCTGCAATATTTTATGAAAACAGAAGGTGATTGATCACTGATCATTTAGGTTCAATATAGAAATGCAATGCCTGACTTTGATAAAATAGATAGTAACCTTATACGAGGAGAATGATAATGGACCAAATAGAGACGTTAAAATTGGAATTATCTAGGTTGAAAGAAACAAACGTAAAATTATATCAAAATAACATCGAGCCTACGATTAAGAAAAAAGTTCAAGAGTTCCTTCAAACTTTTGAAGATTATTTTAGAGAAAGAGGCTTTGTTGTTAAGAAAAAGGATCATTCTGTAAAGGCTGCTTATAGTTCACTAGAGTTTGAAGCTTTTTCAAATGATGGAGATGATATTTTTATCATGAAAGAGAGAGAGCAAATTGCTTCAATTTCTGTTAAACATAAACGCCCTAACCAATTAGCTGCCTATACTTTTGAAAATGCATTAGAACAGCTTAAATGGGAAATAGACAAAGAAAAATCTTTAACTACTTACCTTGAAAATCCTGTTTTTTATTACACAGGAAGTGATTTTGGCCGTCAATATGAGAGCCCTGAAACCGTTCTTGATAGTATATTTCATGTATAAAAAGCACCGATTATGGTGCTTTTATTTTTGAATGTATGGTTATTTTACCACCAGATATTATAGAGTAATTTTTTCATCGACGATCTTTTGAGAGATCATCACCATGTAGAACAAACCTATCCCAGAGACAATACAAATAATCACTCCAACAGACATGAACAAGAATGGCAAGCTGAAAGTAGATGCACAAAAGGTTCCATACAAAATCCCTAAAGGCGTCGCGGCTTTTGTTAGCAGAAAACGTACGGATAGAACCTGTCCTAAAATTGTTTCCGGAACCAATCGTTGATACAAGGTTGTACTGTATACATTCCAAAACGGCATGGAAATACCTGCAATCGTTTCAATGAATAATGCAACTGCGATTGTTTTAGTTAAGCCTAAAATAATGTAAGTACAGCCGCCAATAAATAATGCTAAAACCATTACTGCATATAAATACTTTCTTGGTTCTCTTAACCTTCCTACTATAAATGTCCCAATGATATAGCCAAATGGAAAAGCAGCAGCAAATAGACTGTATTCAAAAGAGGAGCCGCCTAATACTTCGCTTACATACGGGATATACATTGCCTGTGTAGCATAAACTCCAAAACTCGTAGTTACAACAAATAATGCTAAGCTTAACAACATCTTATGTTGTCTAAAAATATGAATGCCTGCTTTAAACTGACTCATCCATGTATGATTGCTAGAGACTCTGCTTACCGATTCACTGATAAAAGGTAGGATGCAAAGTGAAGAAATAAACAATAAAACAATGAGAACGAGTCCCCTCCCCGCTCCTAGATTTTCGGTTAGAAAACCTGCGATCGGTAAAGAAATGAATCGTACGAGCTGGACAAATCCAGATATTTTCGCATTTATTTTTACGAGATTTTCACTTGCTGCTAACTTTGGAATTAATGCACTTGCTGCTGAATCGTAAACCACAACAGAACTAATAAACGAAACAGCATATAATATCCCTACGTTGATATGACCACTAGTCCATAATATGAAAGCTATTAAGTATGCTAGAAATCGCAAGCCTTCGGAAAGCTTCATCATCGTCGTTCGTTTCCACCGATCAATGAAGGGGCCAGCAAACAATTGCACAATGAGCTGACCAAAAATACTAACAAACCAAAGTCCTCCCATGGCCATTTTTGAACCTGTCAATTCATAGACAAGCCAAGAAATACAAAACGTTCCATATGTACTCGCAAAGGTAGAAATCATTTGGTCAATAAACAGTAGGGTTACATTCTTTTTTTCAGCACTTTTTTTCAAGAGCCTCACCCTCTTCTTAAATAGTCCATTAATTGAGGCTCCAGTAAACTTAAAGAATGATGAAGTAATGAATAGGTTGATTCTTTTACTTTAACAACATGTGCAGACCGCAAAATGGCTAAATGATGATGTATGGTAGTCTTCCCTATCCCTAAAATATCCGTTAATTCTTTTAATGATCGATCCTTCTCAAATAATAATTTGACAATCCTTAATCGTTTTTCATCACCTAATGCTTTGTATAATAAAGCTAATGAAGAAACATCGTCTTGATCGGTTAAACTGGTTTCACTAATAGGGTAGTACAACACTTTTGTTTCTGATAAATGGGCTTGGATCGTCCAAGGCCGGTAAACATAATGTGGGATAAGGAGAACTTTAGATATATTTGCCTCTGGCTTGTATTCCTCTCCTGTCGCCCATTGTACTACTTCCTCTGGAGCTGCCTTTTCCAACATTTTCAACTTCCCATGATAATCTCTTTTTAGCATACCTATAGTCTCATCTTCGTCTTTCTTTACTACTTCGTTATACCATCCACTCATCACCTCGATTAAATGGATCCTTAGCTCGGACATATCTACTTCGGAAAGAAAATGAATCATTTGTGGAAAAAACAAATGCTGTTTACATGCCAATATCATTCGATTAAATGCATCAGTATCACCTTGTGAGGCTAAATGACGATTATATTCCTGTGATTCTTCTAAAAAAGGGAGCGAAAAATATTTGAGCTGCTGATCAGTTAAGTCTGAAATATAACTGATAAAACTCATAAGAGAGTGGAAATCCTGTGTATGTAGTAACTGAAGAAGTATTTTCCAAGTATTATGTTCCTGACAATATTGTAATTCTGATTCTAGGCTGTCTGGTAGATGGCTCCGAAGATGATCCCAATAATAACCGGGTTTATCCAATTTGTCTTTAAGCTTTGGATAAGTAATCATAGCTATGCCTAAAGCACATTCATACAAAATCGAATATTTTACTTCAACCTCATAGCTTGTCCGTTTGAATGACATATCTATTACATTCAAATCATATCAACTCCTTTTCTACTTTTATTTTAAAGGTTTCGAATTATTTGTTCAACTTTTTTTGAATTTATAATTCTGTATTTTTCGAACAAAATAAAAAAGACCAATTCTAAATTGATAGAATCAGTCTCAACCAAGATACTATTTTTACTAAAAGGCTCTGTTTAACAAAATTATTTTTTCTAAACAACCAGCGGTGTACGCGTTCAGCAAGTTATACATTCGTATAAAAAAGCTGACCGCATACACCGCTGGAACGAACATTATCAGTGCCTTTGAAAAACTTCTAATCTAGCAGAGTATTCCTGATTGATTATTTTACCTGTAGAAAATTCAACTTTTTCACGAAACAATGGGCCGTCAAACACAAACGTATGATATTCCCCTGATTCACCCATAGGACAAACATCATAAGTTTGGATTTCATTCCAAAATTCATGATCCAGTGTTTTTCCAAGCCATGAATCTGGCAGCTTCCCGTGCTGAACTCTTATTACGATCGCTTGATAACCTGTATCTATAAAAGTAGAAAGGGTTTGAAGTGAATCTGATTGTTTCATCCATAAAGGGTAAATAGCCTCTATACCTGTCTCATTTGCTAATTTTTCTCCCCATTCTCGGTGCTCATCTAAATACAAATCACCGAATGCAATCCCATCCAATTGATACTTTTCCTTAAGCATTAGGAGCTTTTTACGAAAATCCTCTGTATAGCTTTTAAAGCCGCAATCTATGATGTGAACTGGGATTCCTAATGCTTTTCCTTGTGCTAATATCAATTCAATCTTTTCTCCATGCGCAAAAGTTAATCCTGTTTCTTTTGGGGCAGTAGTCACTAAGCAAACTACTTCTGCCCCTTGATCAATTAATTTATGTAAAGCAAAACAGCTATCCTTTCCCCCGCTCCATGAAAGAGCCAAACGTTTTCGTTCCATCGACACATCTCCTTTATTTTTAAGGCTCTTTTCTTAAACTTTGTTGCTTTTCAATCGAAAATCTTTATTACAAAGTAGCAAATCATTTAGCAAGAAGCACTTTTCTAAGAAAAGATGCCCCGAAACCAAACTATACTAGGCTTTTATACATTATACGAAATAGCAACATTCTTACGAAAACAGCCATATTTAATGTATCTATTGTATCAAATTGTGTGTATGGAAATTTTTCGTTTTACACAGATGATTTACTTTTCTGCACTTTGTTTTTAACGGCATTGATTAGTAAAAGAAAAAACGGAATGGCAATAAAAAAAGTAAAAAAATAACTTGGTAAATAATATAATAAGAAATCGGATAATTGCTGGAAGCTTTTTGAAACCCAAAAACTAATGACCATCTGCAAAAATCCTAAAGGAAAAATTAAAACCCTTTCGTCCGTTAATTTCAGCCACTCGGAGGCGGCTTTTGTGACTATAAAAAAAAGGACAGTAATCTTAACAAATGTGCCTAATATCCAGATAGCTAAAAGCCCCACTTCTACATGTTCAAAGAAATCTCCCAAACTTATGTAGCGTACCGCTGTCAGTAATGGATTTAATGCATAAAAGGAGAAACGTCCTAAATCTAAAAGGACAACAAGATTAACAGCAAATAATGTAAACATAATACCAACAGCTGTATAAAATCCCCATTTTAATCCATTCGATTCTTTTTTTAAATAAGGAAGCAAAAAGGAAATTAAGAACAACTCACTAAACCATGAAGAAAGCACATAGGATCCTTTTAAAGATGGAACAATACCATTTTCCATAATTGGTAGTATATTTTTCGGATCCATATAAATTAATAATATGAGAAGAAAGAAAAAAAGTGGAATAACGAAAAAAGGAAGTAACATTTGACCTAATCTGCCAATCACCTCTAATCCTCCATGAACAGCATAGGCACTAAAAAGAAGAAAAATCCCCGTTACTACCATCATTGGTGTTTGATTAAGAAAAGTCCCTCCGACGAAATCAGAATATTCCCTTATTACAATTCCATTAAAGTGAAGAAAGAATAATAAATAAAAAAAGCCAATAACTTTACCCAATAATTTCCCAACAATATCCTCAGAATACTGTATGAATGTTTTATCTGGAAAGCTTTTATGTAATTTGAAAGCAATCCAAACGGCAATAAACCCAATAGTAGATGCCAATATTGCTGAGATCCAAGAATCTTGTTTTGCTATTTGACCTGTTAGTAAAGGTAAATTAATAATACCTGTAGCAATAACCGTTGGATACATAATGGCTCCCATTTGAGATGCTGATATCCTTACTTTTTCAGACATGACTCGTTCACTCCCAGGGATTTTCGAACTAACTCAACAACCAACTTCGCTTTTTTCTTCAGTTATATAGTGTTTTAAATTATAAAAGGAAAAACATTATTTCTTTACCAATATCATTGGATATAATTTTTTCACTAACTGAGTAGGACCAGGTAAATCAGGCTTAACAACAAGGAGGACTGCAAGACCTAAACTAATCATAGTAAAGATTAGGTAGGCCCATTTTTCCTTTTTCTGTTTTTGTTTTAAAAATGAAAATTGTATTACTGTGAAAAACAAAACAAATACAATGAGCCCTACAATTTTTGCATAAACCATTAGCCAGTCACTCCCTTATAAACTATTCAGATGGGATTGTTAGGAGGCCAGGTCCCGTAATATGTGCATCTACTTCTATATCCAATTGAACATTTTTGAAAACTTCGTCCCAGTGACCTTTTACTTTTTTCCACTCTTTCGGATATTTACGGTGAAAGGCATCTGCAAAACCAACAATATCTGCATTCAAATCTTTCTGTAATTTAGAATATGCCTTTTGGATTCGTTTACGTATATCAGCTTCCATCTCCTTTTCCACTATGTGGAGATTGCGTATATTCATTAAATCAAGTTTTGTCTCATTTTCGATAATTTCTCCCTCCGCCCTACTTTTCATAATTATTTTCCATTTCCCATCTTTTATAATAGGTATCAATTGAGTAGATGCTTGAAAAGGTGATAAAGTTATCGTTCCTTTTCCTAACGGATTTTTTACAACTACTTGGCTATCCCTTACCTCATTCTTTATCCACTTCACACCACGTGTTAATGAATCGTCTAAGGTTCCCACCATTTTTCCTTGTTTTAATACAGCCGTACCATGTATATATGGAATTGTTTCTTGGCTGTTATCATTTGGCTGTACGATATCAACATATGGAATAGCTGAGGAATGTGATGAACTCAGCTTCATTTCTACAAAATCCTTTAGTGTCACAGACATTAAAACCTTTAATTTTGATAATAAAAATAGAACCCTTCCAGACGTATCTTCCATTGATGGTATAACAGAAAGAGCCTGTTTTGCCTCTCCATTACTAATAAATAACATCGCATGTTCACGAGTTTGTGGAGCTCTTATGATAAAATCAATGGCATCTTTTACTCCATATTTAGCCATTCGTTCCCCAAAAATAAAAACTTTACAATGTCCCCAAAAGATTTTTCGGGATATCTGTTCCTGAAGTTTTGATGCAGCATCAGCAACAGTCAATCCTTTCCCTGTTTTTATCAGACTAATATTTGAACTTCCTCCTCCTGCAGATTCCGCGCTGCTCTTTACTGATTTAGGATTTAATAATTGAAGAGTTAACTCGATTTCACCCTCATCCGTTAAATCAATCGCAGCACTTAACACGATAGCTAGATTATTTAGTTCCACTTTATTACCACAACCACTTAATAAAAATAAAATGAGAAAAGAAGATATAAAAAGTTTGTACATATACTCCTCCTTGTCCCACCTATTCGTTGGTTGGTGGTTTAGGCTTTTCAAAACTGGATTGCCGATACTTATTATATTTTCCGGTTAAGCGAGGACGTGTATTGAATTTCCAAAATGGTGCACGAACAACTGTATCCTTCAATTGATCTAAGTGTACAGGTGCTAATGTAGATAAATATGGAACACCAAAGGAGCGAAGTTTACAGAGATGAACTACAATTCCACACATACCAAGCATTATTCCAAGGATCCCTAATGTCCCAGCTAGAATCATGATTGGAAAGCGTAAAATACGAATAGCAAATCCTAAATTATACCGAGGTGTCATAAATGATGCGATCCCAGTTACAGATACAACAATGACCATTGCTGGTGATACAATCCCTGCTTGAACAGCAGCCTGCCCGATGACAAGTGCTCCGACAATACTAACGGCTGATCCAATTTGTTTCGGAAGTCTTAAACCTGCTTCTCTTAATGCCTCGAAAGTGATTTCCATCAGAATTGCTTCAACTAGTGATGGAAAAGGAACCATTTCTCTAGCTGATGCCATTGATATTAACAAAACCGTAGGCACCATTTCTTGATGAAACGTAACTAGGGCTACATATAAAGAAGGGAGCAACAAAGATATGAACAAAAACGGGAATCGAAGCCATCGAATCATCGTGCTAATAAAATATCGTTGATAATAATCCTCTGCCGATTGCAGAAAAGAGAATATCGTGGCAGGCATGATTAAAGAAAAAGGTGTACCGTCAACTAAGATTGCTGCTCTCCCTTCAAGTAAATTGGCAACAACTGTATCTGGTCTTTCCGTTGAAAGCAACTGCGGAAAAGGTGAATTCGGATTATCTTCAATTAATTCCTCGATATAGCTGCTTTCAAGTATTCCATCAATATCAATCCCTTGAATTCGCTGCTTAACTTCATTAATTAACTTGGAATTTGCCACCCCTTCAATATAGACAACAACGACTGTTGATTGAGTATATTTCCCAACAGTCATCTGCTGCATTTTTAATTGTGAACTACGAACTTTTCTACGTAATAAAGAAGTATTAACCGAAATAACTTCTGTAAATCCTTCACGCGGACCACGAATGACTGATTCACCGACAGGTTCCTCTACATTACGAATTTCCGGTTTCACAAGCCCTAACGATAAGGCTTCCTTTTCTCCATCTACTATTAACAATGGTTGACCCAAACTAATTGTTTGAATACAATCAGCATAGGTTTTATTCTTTTTTACTTCCGAGACAGAAATCATTGGATATTGATGATCCGTTATTCCCTTTGCTAATAATAGTGGTTTGATGACATTTTCATTGATTTCTTCTGTATCCGACAGCCCCTGTATATAAATGATTACAGCATTTTTCTGTTCATTCGTTTCAAAACAGTGAAAAACAACATCGAAACAATCTTTATAAGCATTTTGAAAAAATTGGAGATCCTCTGTGAATATCCCCTTTATTTGTTCTGTTTGTTCAGCACTGACTTCTTCCAACTGTTTCATCATCTTTTCTTGACGGCGTCGAAAAAGATTCATAAAAAAATTAGCCACCCAACATTTACATTATTTCTCTCATTTTACATATTTATATTGTGCATTAAATTTTTTACCATACATCATTTTCAAAAATAAAATCTCTTCAATTTATGAAAGATTTGTTAAACAATGTTGTTTCAAATAAAACCCTGTATGGTATGTGTTCAGCTAGTTTTACATCGTAAAGAAATCGCTTCACACATACCATACAGGTCATTTATCAACAATAACCATACAAATCCTCTTAAAAAAAAAATTGCCTATTCAATATAGGCAATTTGATTTAAAGGTAGTGTAATGGTAAAGTTCGTTTCGCATTCATTACTTGTCACTTCAATATAACCACCATGCTGGTCCACGATGCTTTTCGTAATGGCAAGACCCAGTCCTGAACCACCTGTGTCCAAGGAACGAGATTTCTCCACACGATAAAATCGGTCAAAAATATGCGGGAGGTCGACAGACGAAATAGGTTTTCCATAGTTTATTACTTCAACAACGGCAAACTCCTCTAGTCTTTTGGCCTTTATCAAAATTTTCTTCCCTTCCTTACCGTACTTCATCCCGTTTGATATTAAGTTTTCAAATATCCTCACCAGTTTATCCGCATCGGCTTTAATCATAATGTTGTCATCAGCTGTAACAATATTTGCTTCCATACCCGCCTCCTCAAGAAGCGGAATAAACTGAGCAGTTATTTGTGACAATAACTGAATTAAATCTATTTCCGTCTTTTCTAAGCGCAGTGAACCAAAATTTACTCGAGTATACTCAAATAAATCACTGACCATCCTTTCAAGATTGATGGCTTTCTCATAAGCAATATTTACGTAATAGCGAAGCTCTACCTCATCTTTATATCGATCCTCTTCAATTAAACGTAAATAACCCATAATAGATGTAAGAGGTGTACGTAAATCATGTGAAACATTAGTAATCAATTCATTTTTCGCTTGAACCGCTTGACGTTCTTCTTGTAAAGAATGATGCAATTTCTCGGAAATCCGATTAATGTTACTGGCCATTTCTCCTAATTCATTATTCGTATAAACAGGGACTTGGAAATCAAATTCTCCCTCGGATATTTTTTTCGTACCCATTAATACTTTATTAAAGTCCTTTCCCCATCCTCTACTTAGGATCAGCACAAATAATATGAATATGAGAAAAAAGATGAAGATCGCTAGATAAGTATAGCCAAATCTTTGATCGAAACGGTATAAGCTATATAAAAATCGATAAGGAATCACAGACATATTTTTCAAAATATATAAAATAACAAAAAGGATAGCTGACACGATGACAGATAAAACCAAACTGCTTACAATTAGCATTATAATCTTGATTTGTATTTGATTAACAAACCTATTCCTCAATCTTGTAACCTACCCCCCATACAGTTTTGATTAGCTTATATCCTAACTCCTTCTCCAATTTGTCACGGAGATGACTAATATGAACCATTACCGTATTATTTGAGGCAAAATATTTTTCCTCCCACACCCGCTCGAATATTTCCTCCGTGCTGAAAACCCGTCCGCGATTATTCGCAAGTAAATGTAAGATATCAAATTCCTTTGCTGTCAGCGAAATGGCTTGTCCGTTATTTAATACTTGATGTGAGGTACGATTTATTTCAAGTGAATGAATGCGGATGATTTCATTTTCATTTGGTTGTGACTCCAGCTTATATTGATAAGATCTTCTGAGTAGAGATTTTACTCTCGCAATTAACTCTAGCGGGTTAAATGGCTTGATCATATAATCATCTGCACCTGTCATTAGCCCAAACACCTTATCCATATCTTCACCTTTCGCACTCAGCATAATGATAGGCACTTGATTCTTCTCCCTAATTTTTCGACATAATTCTATTCCGTCCATTTCAGGCATCATGATATCCATAATTATTAAATTAACTTGCTCATTGTCCATCAATGATAGTGCTTCCACACCATTATTCGCTTTTAACACGTGAAAGCCATCATTTTGCAAATAGATAGTAATTAAGTTTACAATCTCCCTATCATCATCAACAACTAAAATGTTTTTCATATTATTTCTCCATTCATGCTAATAGATATATCCTTTATGAAAAATTCCTTATATAAAAGTCTACCAATTCTATTCAAAAATACAATTTTTTTCGAAGGGATTTAATCGTTTCAGCGCAGGAAAAATTTAGGGTCAGCTGATTTGCTTTAGTGATCGTTGAAAAAACTCCGCTGCAAACATTTACAGCGGAGTACTTGTTATTAATAAAGATCGAACATATTCACTTCTTTTCCAAGTTCCTTTAAATAATTAAAAAGTTGGCCACGATGATGGAAGGCATGTGTGGTCGTTTCAATGAGCCATTTCGCTTGGGTATGACCTTCCATATCAGCTGGAAAATAAAAAGGCTTCGTTACTTTTTCAAGGAACTCCTTTTCCGAAAGTGATTGATAATAGGATTTAAACTCTGTAAATCCTTTTTCCATCACTTCGCCAAGTTCCTCAGTATTAGTTGAATATAATTCTTTTTCTAATTGTCGTATTTCCTCTTCTGTCTTTTCTTGCGCTATAGCCAGGTCAACTGAAGGAATTTGAACTAAATGGTTGACCTGTTCTAACAATGTACGCATTTTTTCAGTCGGTTGATAAGGAAAATCTTCCTCAGAAACTTTCTTTAATAGCTCTTTAGTCGTTCGTACAGCTATATACAGTTCAGAAAATAATAGCTCTTGCATCTTTGCGATACTCATTGATCCACACTCCTTTTCCACTACTTCCCTATTAAAATTCTTTGCTTTATTAAAAACTCCTTCTAAAGGATAAAAAAAGCCTGAAATCCATTGATTCAGGCTTTTAAAAATTTATTTTTTCCGATTTTTTAACAACTTAAATATGATATATAACACGATTAAGCCTATTGCAACAATCATAGCAGGCTGAACATATGGTTTTGCAAATTCATTTACTTGATTCCAGTTTGATGCTAGTTTATCTCCAAGGTAAACGAATAAAATTGACCATGGAATGATAGCTAATGTAGTGTATAATGTGAATTTTTTTAACGACATTTTCGTTATGCCTGCCGGGATCGAAATAGCATGGCGAACAACTGGAATGAAACGTGCTCCAAATATAACACCTGTTCCATATTTATTAAACCAATCCTCAGCAATATCTATATGCTTCTCATGAATAAAGATATATTTTCCGAATTTTTTCAAAAATGGTCTACCACCATATGCTCCAATCCAATATATGAAAAGTTGAGCAATGGTTCCACCAATTACTCCTGCAATCACAGCTCCGACAAAGCTAATATGACCTTGTGAAACGAGGTAACCGGCATATGCTAACACGATTTCGCTCGGAATAATTTCGATCATTAATCCTATAGCAACCCCAAAATATCCGAGGTCAGTCAAGAAATTTAATATTGATTGAATAAAATCGCTCATAACAGCCTCCAATAGAAAATACATACACCACTTCCTATATTAAAAGTTAATATAGGGCCATAAATAGTATAGCGTATAATTATGACATTTGCTTTAATTTGTATTAACTTTACAAGACTGTCACAAATTGAAGTTCACATTACTAAAAGCTAGAGTGTTGGCTCTAGCTTTCTAATTTTTTATTTTCCTGTTCATAAACATTTGTGTAAAGCGAATCCATTCTCTAGCAGCAAATGATAGATAGCGATCCTTTCTCCAAATAATCCCTAAATGCCAAGGGATAATCGGTTCGACAAGCGGTATTATTGAAACTTTTTCCTGATTCACTTGTCTGCAAACCGTTTCAGGAAGGAGAGCGATTCCAAGTTCAGCTATGACCATTTCACTAATAAAATCCCATTGAGAGCTTTCATAAATGATATTTGGATGAAATCCAGCCCGGACACATTCGGTAATAATTCGATCATGTAAAGTAAAATCCTTTCGAAACAAAATAAAAGACTCCAGCTCCAATTCTGAAAGCTTCACTTCATCTTTTTTACTAAGAGGATGATCTAGATGTGTCAGGAGCATAAGCTTTTCATTTACAAATGAAAAAGTATGAAACAGCTTTTCATTAGTAGGTAAAACAACAACTCCTAAATCTAGCGTCCCATTTCCAACATCTCTTTCTACTTTTTTTGCTCCATCTTCTACTAGCTGAACCGTAATATTTGGATATTGCTTATGAAATTCATGAATCACCTTTGGAAAAAAACGAGATCCAACCATAGGGGGCAAACCAATTTGTATATTCCCAGTTTTCAATTGCATTAGATCATCTAATTCCGATGATAGATTTTGAAATGATTTGATGATATTCTGTGCCTGAACAAAAATAATTTCCCCTGCGTCTGTCAGCTTGATTTGTTTTCCTGTTCGATCAAATAGGACAACTCCAAGCTCCTCTTCAATACTTTTCACCATTTTACTGATCGTTGGCTGTGATACATATAACATTTGAGCAGCCTTTGTGAAGTTTCCTTCCGTAGCAACTGCCACAAAATACTTTAAATGCTGAATGTCCAATTTTATATCACATCCTCTATAACTTTTTGGAATGATTATTATTCATTATATTCATTTTACCTATACACGATCCCGCTGTACACTTAATGAAGTGAACTTAAGAAGAGTTCATCATAAGAAAGTGCGGAGCATCGAGAAGATAGACATAGAAAGGTGACAGGAATGAAAAAAATATTTATTGGCTTCATTCAAATTTGGATACTATGTATCTTTACCTATATTATGGGGGAAATTTCAACATTCCTTCATCTGAAAATTCCAGGAAGTATTATAGGGTTGGTCGTTTTATTTATTTTATTACAAACAAATGTTGTAAAACTCAAGTGGATTGAAGTGGGCGGAAACTGGCTAGTGGCCGAATTGCTGTTATTTTTCATTCCTTCTGCAGTGGGGATGATTCAATATAAACATTTATTGATAGATAATGGGATTAAAATTGTTGCGGTAATTTTTATTAGTTCATCCATCGTCATGATTTGCTCTGGATTACTGGCAGAAAAAATGGCAAATCGAAAGGAGCGCAAAACAAAAAATGCTGATACTATTTTCCTTAATTCTCACCGTTAGCATTTATTGGGGAGCGAAATGGTGTTACCGAAAAACTAAAAAAGTTTACTTTTCACCATTACTAGTTGCTCCTTTATTAATAATATTAATTTTGACATTGTTCAACCTAACCTATGATTCATATAATAGCGGTGCGCAATGGCTGACCAAATTATTGCAGCCAGCAACAGTAGCTCTAGCAATCCCGTTATATCGCTTTTTCCCTATACTCAAAAAATATTTAAGTGAAATTTTATTAAGTGTATTATTTGGATCGTTAATATCTATTATTGCTTCATTCAGTATTTCAGGACTTTTACATTTAAATAAAACATTAATAAATAGTATTATTCCATATTCTATTACAACACCAATTGCTATGGGGGTATCATCCAAAATCGGGGGAGTTCCTACGATCACGGCTGTATTTGTGATCATGACCGGAATTATCGGAATGATTCTCGGACCATGGATCATTCGGCTCTTTCGCTTCAAAAGTGAAATTGCAAGAGGCGTATTATTAGGAACAAGTTCACATGGAGCAGGCACATCCAAAGCTTTAGAACTAAGCCATGCAACCGGCGCAATTTCAAGTGTATGTATGGTCTTAGCTGCAATCATGTCATTTTGTATATCACCATGGATCTATATTCACTTATTACACTAGAGGAGCCTCACTATGCTCCTCTAATTTTATTAATGTGTTCAAAATGAATGTAACTAACATTTTATTACAAAATGTCCACCTCACGCGGAAAAATGAGCAAAAAGTCCACGAACGGTGCCTGACACTACCCCTTCTTTAATTGTTTCAAATGATGTATGTCGTGCTCAACTTCACCTTTCACATACGATTCGAGGGTATACTGATTATCTTTTATCGTAAAGCTTTTTGATAAGTCTTGTTCTTGTAGCTGTTCGACAATTTGTTTGCGTTGCAAAATAGCTGCATCGATTATTTCTGATAAGGTAACTCCAGAATGTGCATAAGCTTCAGCTTCCTTATTCATTTCTTCTACCTGATTCGCATCAATTCCTGACAAGACTCCACCATCAAGCATGGAAGGCAATCTCTCTTCAAAGAAGAATCGATCCCAAAACATAATATGAGTAATGATTGCAGCTTTCGACCATTTCCCTTCAGCTATTGGTTGAAAAAATTCCTCATGAGGCACCCCTTGTATTTCCTCTAAATAATCTATCCACTTAGTTAATTGATTGACTAGTGTATTCATTTTATTCCATCCCTTCGTTCGTTAATTCTATTAATTTCATCGTACCGACAAAATAGAAATCATTGTTTTATAGCATTTCGAAACCTGATAATCGAAAAATCGACTGTTGAAGATAAAACACGATCTCGAATTATGTGTAGATCAGGAGTAAATCTTAATTCCACATTCTTACTTAAAATCTTCGCGATCAAATCATCTACTAACTCCACCTTTATAGGAACAACTTCCTCATGTGAAACGTGGTAACCAGCAGTTTTTGCTTCCTCAAATAATTTAAATGTGTCCTCTGGAAATGTATATACGTATAGCTTCTTATTGCGAATCCTTTCTAACCACCGATTTTCAACGACAATAATTTTATCAACTTTAGAATCTGAAAAAAATTCACATATGTCACTTTTACTCGTCCAGTCAGCCTTCCAATATATTACTCTCGGACAATCGCGAGGAAAATAATAATGTAAAGCATGTTCTTCATCAATCGCCCACACTGCTGGGTCCAGTTTTGGATGTGCCATTGATGGTCTTGGTTTAAATACTTGAATATCAGATTCTTCGCTAAAATGGTATAACATTTTGCCCCCCTTATTAGTGTTGAATTAGTCTGTATTTACTTTCGCTGGTTTTGATGATATTTCCTTTATTTAAAAAAATATTTTAGAAACAAACTTTTTGAAGGATTATAGTTTTATTATCATTTCTAGAAAACATCTTTGATTGAAGATATGGTTTGGTTTGGTCTTGAAGAACATCTTTTGCTGATTTTCCAAATGATGTGCTTCATTCTCTTTCTAAACATAAAAAAACCTATTCACAAACAAGAATAGGTCTTAAGCTTTTTATACTTGAACATCTTTTCTTTACTACAACGGCAAATCTCTTTTCCTAAATATCAAAACCCCTAGAACATATAACACGATTCCTGCTCCACCTAAGGCAAGTGAAACGGGTAGAATGTCGACTGTTCCTTTTGCAATTTCTGTTGGTTGAAAAGCAGAGAAAATCGTAATATTTTTAAGCCACTCAAAATCTGTACTCAGTTTTGCAACAATGTTGATGGCAAAAAAGATAATTGATAACCCTCCAGATAGTGAAAGTGCACGCTTTTCATCATTAAAAATACATGAAAAGAGGAAGGAATAGCCACTAATAACAAAAAACAAGAAAAATCCTACGATATTCATTTCGATAAATCTCGATACATTGATGTCTGATCCGTCAATCATCCATTTAGCACCAATTAAAACTGGTAGCATCGAAATTAATGTAATAATGAGAAGACCTATTACTAGAATGGTTGCTTGTGTAACAGCAATTCGCGTTCTTGACGTTGCAGTAGACAATAGATAGGCCATTGAACCTCGATCAACTAATCGAACCATAAGCTGAGACGCTGTTACCACACTAAATATCATCAATATAATCAGAAATAATAATCCATAATACTCACCTGCAAGAAAACCGCTAAGATCTTTTGGCATTCCCCCATCAAATCCAAAAGCTTTTAAATAATTGGCAGGCATCTGTTTTAAAACTTGATCTAATGCATCAGATTTAGCTACCGATGGATAAACCCAGATGATAATAAGCATATAAAATGCGGCTCCAATTCCATAACTAAAAATTCCTTTTGCATTAGTCTTTAACATTGATTTGAAAAGGGAAGCATTCATGATAATGATTCCTCCTTATCATAATAATGCATAAAAATATCCTCTAATGACTGAGAATGAACATCCAGATGACTTACATTACACCCTGAAAGAACTTTAATAAAACGATTGTAATCGCCTTGAACAGCTACTCTTATTCGAAGGTGATCGATATGAACAATGTTAAGTCCAGATTGTTTTATCATTTCGACATCTCTCTCGGTTTCTACTAAAATATCAAATAATCTACGCTGCTTTGCATGCAAGCTTTGAACTTCCTCAACAGCTACTAATCTTCCATCCTTAATAATTCCTACTCGATCACATGTACGATCAATTTCTTGAAACATGTGGGATGACATCAGAATCGTTTTACCGTTTGCTTTTTCTTCCAAAATCAATTCGATAAATATGCTTTGCATGAGTGGATCCAAACCTGATGTAGGTTCATCTAAAATGAGAATTTGTGGATCGTGCATAAAAGCTGCCACGATGCCTACCTTCTGTTTCATCCCCTTTGACATTTTTCGAATCGGTGTTTTGATATCGAATTGTAGTCGTTCAATTAATTGGGTCCGTTTCGATGTATCCTTCATCCCTCGCATTCCTGCCAGCAGCTCAAGAAACTCTAACCCGTTCATATCATCTAAAAATGCAATCTCACCGGGAAGATAACCGACTGATTTTTGTATTTCTGCATTATCATTCCAGCAATCTAAGCCATTAATCTTTGCTGAGCCTGTTTGCGGCTTCATAAATCCCATTAGATGCCGAATAGTCGTAGATTTCCCTGCACCATTTGGCCCTAAGTAGCCAAACACTTCCCCTTCCTTCACATTAAAGGTTAGATCGAAAATTCCTTTTCCACTAGGAAACACTTTAGTTAATTTATTGATTTGGATTCCCATCTTTATCCCCTCTTTTAAATGTTTTGAATAAATTTCATTCAGTGATTACATAATAGAGCATCAAATTTAGAAAATCAATATGTTTTGAATAATTTTTATTGTTTTGTTTCAAAATGTTTAGTAAGCTATTTATGAGGTGAAAGTTATGGACGGATATCAACGTAGAACAGAAAAAAAGAAGGAAAGTATTCGAAAAGCTGCATTTGAACTTTTTTCAATTTACGGGATTGATAAAGTGAGTATCGGAGAAATAGCAAAGAAAGCAAATGTATCACCCGTTACCATTTATAATTATTTTGGAAGTAAAGAAGAACTAATAAAAGATGTTTTTATAGAGTATATGAACAAAGAGATCTTGGAATTTACAAATTTAATACATTCTGATCTTTCTTTCCCGCAAAAATTAGAAAAAGTGATTTTTGAAAAAAGAGAAGCGGCAAAATTGTTTAATAAGGAATTTTTCCAAAGTATCATCGACCCTAGCCTTAAAGATGTAGTTGAAGAGTATTTATCCTCCACAGCTATACCGCTAACCATGGAACTTTTGGAAATAGGACGTAAAGAAGGCTATGTAAATCCAGCCATTTCATCAGAAGCTATAATATTGTACATCCATAAATTTAGCGAACTAACACAGTACCCTGACTTATTCGAAAAATATGACAAGGATGTCATTCTTGATCTTAGCAACCTTTTCTTTTATGGTTTACTAGGACAACCGGTGCAAAAAGACTAAAAAAGTTTTATCTGAACGTAGTGGGATATAAAGGTGAATAACGACTGAAGAAGAGTTCGATCTAATAAAAACCGAACTCTTTTATCAATTATGATGTTTAATGGTTTAAAAACTCATCAATTGCTTCTTTGTTTTTCGATAAGTCTATATCTAATACAGCCGCATTCTCGATAGTAACATCTTTGTATGCTCCATCAACGGGTATTCTAAGAGTTTCAATGCTTCTATTATTTTCTGATAGAAAAGAGGTCGCGATAGATAAAATCAATGATGGTTTCATGTTCGTGTCAATGTAGGGTAGTACCGTACCAATCATTCTTGGTAATTTTACGATTCCTTTCATGCTTGTTATATTATCCGCCAATAATTTTATCACTTTCTGTTGACGTTCCACTCTTCCCCAGTCACTTAACCCATCTTTTCTAAATCTTACATAACCCAATAATTCTTTTCCATGAAGCTTTTGAACACCAGGAGAGAGTGTAACACCGATTCCTTTAGACATTTCTTTTTCTACATCCACTTCAATACCTTTCGGAAAAGCGGCATCGATTGTTTTTGAAAAACCCTTGAAATCCATTAACGCGACATATTCAATGCTAATTCCAAAGTTTTCAGTAATAGTTTTTCTAAGTAAATCCGTCTTTCCATACGAATACGCTGCATTGATTCGATGACTTCCAAACCCAGGAATCTCTACATAACAGTCTCGCATTATAGATATTATTTTGGATTTTTTCGTATCGGGATCATATTGTGCAATCATTATGGTGTCTGTACGGGAATCTTTTTCTCCCCTAGAATCAATGCCCAGCAACAATACATTTATTTTTCCAAATTTATCTTCTTCCCCATGGAATTCAATATTTTCTTTTTTAAGTCCTGAACTTTTTATTGAATTTGCATAGCCTTGTTTATATTCCAAATAAGCATAAGATAAAACGCCTACTATAGCCAATAATAATATGCTAATAATAATTAATGGAATTTTTATCTTCTTACCCTTACTTCTTGTTGGAGAATTGCTTTTTTTGTTTTTTTTCATCATCACTTCTTTTACCTCGATTTTAAGAATATATTCCAATTCATTCGGAGATTTTTATCAGTCCACTAAGATTTGGTTTAAAATCTTTTGTATCTAAAGGGATATTAATTTTCATTTCAATGGGATGTAAATAGGATTCTAACTTTCCATTTCTATCAAATATTTCATATTTTAGTAGAATGCCCGTATCCTTATCTATCCAAAAACGAAAACTACTATGTTCTATTTCCCCTTTTAAAATGACTGTGTTATGACCTAGTAATATCTCATTTTGTTTTGCAATTTCCCAATCTTTAAAGTCACTTAAATAATTCACCGTATACATATAAGGGAATAAAGAAGTTTGAGGAGCCCCAATTGGAGGAATGTCCCGCCTACTTGTTATAAAATGATAACTCCCTCGCTCAATCGTATAAGTTGTTTTTTCCGATGATGTGGGGTATTGAAAATGACGTTCCTTATAATTTTGATCTTTAATTTCCCATCTCTTATTTTCACTAATGTAAATATCTCTAGTTGAGCTGGCATGAGGATCCCCAAATACAGAACCTATCTTGCTATATCCACTAAGTTGTTTCTGATTAATCAATTGATATTCCACTATACCTCCACTTTCTTTTCCATTTCTATCTATACTGGCTGACTTAAAGATCCCTGAAACTGTTTTGAAATAATCTAAAGAATTCAGCATTTTATTAAAAATTGCTTCCTTTGTCATTTCTGCATATAATTCATCTTGCTTTGGAGGATAAAAAATTGTACTTTCTTTTGAAGTATATGTTTGTGACGGCTCTTCTTTTAACAAGCCAAGCTGCTTACCGCTATAAAAGGCAGGACTAATCATCACTACACAAGTGACTAAACCACTGAGAATTATATTGAGTGTTCCTTTATATCTAGAAGTAAAGCGAAATCTTTTACTTTTTTTTATCGATTTTAAAACAAATTGTTTATTCTTATCAGTAAAGTGGACATCTCTTAAGAACGTCTCATTCATACTTTCATTTAAGTTTTTTAATTTGTCTTCCATTTTTCATCTTCCCCCTCCAATACCCGTTTTATCGCATTTCGAGCTCGGTAGAGTCTAGTTTTTATAGTATTAGAGTTTTGATTTAGTAGATCAGCTATTTCCGTAATTGTTAGCTCTTCATAATAATGTAGAATAATTACTTCCCGTAATTTCAAAGGAAGATCTAAAACAATAGATGAGATAAATTGTTTTTCTTCATATTCAATCAAATTCTTATCAAAAGATTGATGTGTGCCTTTAAGTTTTAATTCGATTAACTCTGATGGAAAAAAGTTTCTAAAGGACCAACTCTTCAATACATCTTTACACTTATTTACTGTGATTCGATAAAGCCATGTCTTATATGATGATTGTCCTTGAAAGGTTTCTATTTTTTCATAGCACTTGATAAAAACCTCTTGTGCAATATCTTCAGCTAGTTCTTTTTGCTTTACATATGTAAAGGCAAGACGAATGACCATTTCCCCGTATTCTTCCATAAGCCATGTAATTTTATCCTCATGACTTAGTATTGTATTTGCCTGAGGGGATGAGCTCCATCTCTTTCTAGAAAACATACATTTCCTCCTCTCACCCTTTACTAATAGACGAGGAGAAACATTAGTTGGTTCCTCAGAAAATAAAAAATACTTTAATAATATGTAAAAGACTAAATAAATTACCAATTTATGAACATCTAATAAAAACAAGAGTTTAAAATTAATTTTTCAAAAATAAACTTACTTACTATTAGTAAGTTTACAAAAGGTGTATAATAGATAACAAATAGGAAAAAAGTTATGCTTGATTCCATATAGGAGGTGCAGCAATATGGAAGGATCAAAGCTTTGTCCAAAATTTGAAAAAGCATTTCAATTATTAGGCAAACGCTGGATTGGAGTAATTATCCGAGTTCTAGAAGAGAAACCTATGCGTTTTAATGAAATCGCTGAGAATATTCCACATATAAGTCAAAAAATGCTTTCCGATCGTTTGAAAGAGTTAGAAAATGAAAAGATTGTGATTCGGGATGTTTTTCCAGAAACACCTGTACGAATCGAATATCGATTAAGCGAAAAAGGTCATGCGATTACACCAGCTCTCGTAGAGGTACAGCATTGGGCAGATAAGTGGGTTTCGATGGATAGCTGTAATGAATAAAATTTTTAATAATATGTCAAAATCTTACCTTAGTTTTTATTTATTGAAACTAAGGTTTTTTTGTTTCCCTCAAAAAAACAAATTAAATATAAAATAATTATTGACTTACAAAAAGTTAGTTAATATAATAATAAATGTTAGTAACAAAAACTTCAAAGGAGGAAACATAAATGACAGCTTTAGCAAGTCTCGGACTTTTAATTATACGTATTGTTTTAGGACTTACATTTGCCGGACACGGCACTCAAAAATTATTTGGATGGTTTGGAGGACACGGAATAAAAGGAACTGGCGGTTTCTTTGAATCGATTAATATTAAACCTGGAATCATGATGGCACTATTAGCAGGTCTAGGTGAACTTTTCGGAGGATTATTATTTGCCTTAGGACTTTTAACTCCAATTGGAGCACTTTTAATCGCTCTTACAATGCTCGTAGCGATTGTTAAAGTACACGGACAAAACGGCTACTGGGTTACACAAAATGGTTATGAATATAATTTCTTACTTATTATCGTAGCAATTGGTGTGGCTCTTGTTGGTCCTGGAAGCTATTCAATTGACTCAATTATTTTCTAATAAATATTTTTGAGATGAGGGTGAGCTTACGATTCACCCTCATTTATTAACTAATTTTCTACTTCCTATTATAATTTTCTCCTCAAATCCGTCTCACTTACAATCATCATTATCGCCTCTACACTAAAGTAACTTTCAAATAACAAAGTCCTTTTTTCTAAAAATTAAAACTTTAGAATCATTTCCAATAACCCATCATATATTGAATCGTGTTGAAAAATATACAAACAATCAGGGGGTCAAAAGGATGGATTTTTCTATTAGTAAGCCAAAATTTTTAGTGGTTATTGTAGCTATTTTTGCATTTGCTGCAGCATTTTTGTTTTCACCGTTTTCACAGGCATTCGCTTCAATCAATTATGGGGAAGAGGTTGTATCAGTGGCAAAACGGTATGAAGGAAGCAAGTTTAAAATGGGAGGCACTACTCCTAAAGGCTTTGATGCAAGCGGATTTACACAATATGTGTACAAAACAGCTGCTACGAAAATGAACATTAAAAGAACAAGTGCTGACCAATACAAGTCTGGTAAATCCGTAAAATTAAATCAATTACAGCAAGGAGACCTGGTTTTTTATGCAACTGGAGATAAAAAAGGAAAAGTATCCTTTGTTGCGATCTATATTGGAGATGGAAAATTTATAGGAGCCACATCTAAAGGCGTAAAAATAGTAAAAATGTCAGACAAATATTGGAAAGAGCGTTTTGTAGGTGCAAAGCGGATTATTAAATAGGTTTGGATTGGATACTATTTTTCTATTAAAGCATTTTACCAATGATCTACTATGTTCAGATAAAACCAACCTTTTTGATTAACGGGTTACAACAATTCACCTAGCTAGTTTCATCCAAAATAATAGCATAGTTAGATACAAAAAACGCTTGGTTTGTCCAGGCGTTTTTACTTTTAGCTCTTTCAGAAGATAAAAACAAATATTCCTAAAAAATTTTTATATTAGGTGACGAACTGTCAAATCAGGTGGCTTTATATCCCACTACGATACACTTTTTTCAGCTAATACTAATTATTGTGTAAATAAAACGACAATCTGTAAATTACACAATTTCACAAACTTCGCAATCAAAATTTATAAACTAAGTCTTTTTTATCAGTTTCCTTTTACTTTTAATCAAACGTCAAACGTTTGATTAATTTTTCAAATGTAGATATCTGTTCCTTTTTATCTTTTTTCGTATAGAAAAACTTAAGAACAAATTTCTAATTCGAGGCTAAAGTCGATAATTATTTAAGAATGATTATTTCTAATAAAATGTTGGACACGCCTAAACGAAGACAAAAAAAACACAGATGGCACCCTCGCCATCTGTGTTTTCTTCTTATTAATAAGCTTTCGCCCAATACACCAAATGTTTCGCTTCTCCACCGCAGCATACACATGTATCAGAAACCTTTTCTTCTACAAATGGAATGCAGCGAGATGTAGCGGATGTTTCATCTTTAATGAAGTTTTCGCAAGCCACATCACCGCACCACATTGCTTTGATGAAGCCTGGTTTTTCAGCAAGGATTTGTTTGAACTCATCCATATTTAGCGCGATACTTGTTCTTTCTTCTCGGTGAGCCTTTGCTTTTTCAAATAAGTTCTTTTGAATGTCGTCTAAAAGTTCGATGATTTTTGTTTCGAGCTCAGCCATCGGAACAAAGATTTTTTCACCTGTATCTCGTCGAACGAGGACAACTTGACCTTTTTCGATATCCTTAGGTCCAACCTCTAAACGTACTGGAATTCCTTTCATTTCAGACTCATTGAATTTCCAGCCTGGCATTTTATCGCTTGCGTCGATATCGACTCTTGCCACTTTTTTCAACTGATCTCTTAGTTCATACGCTTTATCGAGAACCCCTTCTTTATGTTGGGCAATTGGTACAATCATTACTTGTTTTGGTGCAATTTTTGGTGGTACGACAAGACCACGGTTGTCTCCATGAACCATAATTAAAGCACCGATTAAGCGTGTTGTAATTCCCCATGATGTTTGATGAACAGTTTGAAGTTCGCCATTTTTATCCGTATACTGAATGCCAAATGCTTCAGCAAAACCTGTTCCTAAATAATGTGATGTTCCTGATTGCAATGCTTTTCCATCGTGCATTAAGCTTTCAATCGTTAATGTATGAACTGCACCTGCAAATTTTTCCTTTTCTGTTTTGCGGCCGCGAAGAACAGGAATTGCAAGATATTGTTCACATACAGTTGCATACATATCAAGCATTCTTGATGTTTCTTCTTGGGCATCCTCAGTTGTTGCATGACAAGTGTGTCCTTCTTGCCATAGAAACTCTAGAGAACGTAAAAATGGTCTAGTTGTTTTTTCCCAGCGAACAACATTAGCCCATTGATTATATAGTTTTGGCAGATCACGATAGGAATGAATAATATTTGCATAATGCTCTCCAAATAAAACTTCAGATGTAGGACGAACACAAAGACGTTCAGTTAGTTCTTCCTCCCCTCCATGTGTCACCCAAGCGACCTCTGGAGCAAAGCCTTCGATATGATCCTTTTCTTTTTGCAATAGGCTTTCTGGAATAAACAGTGGCATATAAATATTTTCATGACCTGTTTCTTTAATTTTCGCATCTAATACATCACGAATATTTTCCCAAATCGCATATCCATATGGACGGATGATCATTGAACCTCTAACAGAAGAGTAATCAACTAAATCCGCTTTTTTTACTACATCTGTATACCATTGTGCAAAATCATCTTCCATTGCGGTTATTTCTTCAACAAACTTCTTATCCTTTGCCACAATACATCTTCCCTTCGATTTTTTAAAGGCTCTTTTCTAAAACTTTATTGCTTTTGAAACGAAATCTTATTTCTACCATATCAGAAAGTTGAGGAGATCCATTTTATAAGAAAGGCTCTTTTCGTATAAATTGTTGTTTTTAGACTATAAACTTAGTCCATTGATTTCCGCTTCAGACACTTGCTTTCCGCGGGGAGGGATGGGAGCCTCCTCAGCGTAACCGCCTGTGGAGTCTCCCATTTCCCTCTTTTTCCCGCAGGAGTCAAGTGTCCTCCGCTACAATCAACTCAGATTGTTAATAAAATATCACTAAAAAAGCAACAAACTTTACGAAAATAGCCATAAGAAAAAATGCTCCGAAACTAAATGATATTATGGAGTGATCTCTATACGAAATAGCAATAATCTTTCCAAAATACCTATTTTAAACGCAAAAAAACCCCGATCCCGAAAAAGGGACCGAGGCCTGGTGGTACCACCCTTATTTACAGCTATGCTGTACACTCTTTGCTGATAACGGTTCGAAAACCGCATGTATCTTAGTTAAAATCGATACAGAACTCCAAGGCAGGTTCAAATGGGGTCTCTGGAAACTTTTCACCAATCGTTTCCTCTCTAGAAGAGACGAAGACATTTTACTAATCCTTATCTACGTTTTTTTATATATAATTTTTAAAAAATATACTAATTTTTTTATACAAAGTCAAGCTGATACATCTTTTTATTTTTTGATTTTTATTAATTTCACTTTTTCATTTTTTACATCTAAAATTTCTAACAGGAATACAAATACCGGAATCCCGAGGATAAGTCCCCATACACCAAAGAAGTGCTCCGAAAAAATTAAAACGATAAATGTGTAAAATACAGGCAAATTTGTTTTCGAAGACATTAATTTCGGATTTAAAACATAGGCTTCGATAGCATGAACAACAGCAATGACGATAACAATCCATAATACGTGAACAAACCCGCCGATACTATAGGCGATAATACATAACGGGATAAGTGAAATAATTACCCCAGCGACCGGAATTAATCCTAGGACGAAAATCATCATCGCTAACCCGAATAGCTGTGGAAATCCCATAATGGAAAGGGCAATGGTTGTAAGAACCGTATTTACAATCGCAATAATAAACTGTGCCTCGATAACCTTCCCAAAAGTAGCCACAAATTTTTTGCAAAAAAACTCAATCTCATCATAAAATGGAGCCACTTTACTGTCTTTGAATTTCTTAGTAAAATCAATCAGTCTCTCTTTTTCTAAAAGATAGAAAAGACTTAGTATTAGGGATAAGAAAATATTTAAGCTTAATTTACCTACATTTGAAAAATAACCAAGTAAAAATGTAAATCCTTGTTTCAAAAAGCTTGTGATTTCAATTTTTTCTGTAATCTGCTGCACAATATAGTTAATTACCACACTTTCTTGTGGCTGGGAATAGAAATTAACTAACTGCATTATTAACTGGGTAATTTGAGTAATAAGCAATGGTAAGTATTTTACTATACCAAGTGATAGCAAGCCAACAATTGCGACATATAGAACGATTACCGTTATTTTTCGATGTATATGAAATCGTCTAGATACAAAATCTGAAAGACGATCCATTAAAAAAGCAAAAATAAACGTTAGCAGTATTAAATTCATCATACTTCGCAAAAAGTATAATATGAGCGCAATCAAAGCAAATATAATAAACCGTTTTACACTTCTTTTCCGAAAAAAACTGCTAACAAACTCTGCCATGTTTCTGTTTCCCCCTAAAACCCGAAATTTATCTATACTGCACCTCACCATATTACTTTATTTTCTCATACTTTCATACTATATAACCTAAAAAAACTATAAAATTTCTTTGTTTTTTTAAAATTTTATGCATCGTAATATTTGTCTAATTCCTTTGACTATTAAGTATTTCCAATAAGGTGTTATTTAATTCAGAATATTTAAAAATAAATCCGTGATTTATTGTTTTTTCAGGAAAAACACATTGACCTTTTAGAAGCATATTACTCATTTCTCCTAATCCTAGTTTTAATATCCAACTAGGGACAGGAAGCCAGTGTGGTGAATGCTTTACAGATGAAATGGTTTTTCCAAACTCCTTCATACGAACAGGATTAGGTGCGGTTACATTTAATGGCCCCTTAATTTGTTGATTTTGGATAGCAAAAAAAATCATTTGGACGGCATCCTCCACATGAACCCATGAAACCCACTGCTTACCTGAACCAATTGTACCGCCGATTCGCAAGCTATATGGGAGCAGCATCATAGGTAGAGCACCCTTTTGACCTAATACTAATCCTAATCGTGCAAATACCGTTCTTACACCATAATCCTGAGCTTTATTCGCTTCTTCTTCCCATTTTCTCACAACTGCAGCTAAAAAATCATCAGCCTCTGTCCCTACTTCTTCACCGAAGGTTTTCATTTCAGACATTCCATAGTAACCAATGGCAGAGGCATTAACGAGAACCTTGGGTTTAGATTGTAACTGATCAATGATTCGGATGATTTCTTTTGTTGAGGCCATTCTACTATCGAGGATTTTTTTCTTTTTTTCTTTTGTCCAGCGAATCCCATTAATGGATTCCCCCGCTAAGTTAACAATTGCATCTACTTCTTGAAGCTTCTCTTCTGGTCGACTATCTTTTTGAAGCCAATTAACAGCATGCACTTGTTCAAATTGTGTTATTTTTTCCGGGTTTCTAGTGAGGATGGTCACTCGGTGATTTTGTTCAATAAGAAGTTTTTGTAATCTTTCCCCGACAAATCCGCTTCCACCTGCAATGACAATATGCACTGGCTATCCCTCCTTTTTATTATAATCAAACATTATCAACGTTTTTTATCAGCATAATAGTATCTACTTTTTTCTAGATTTACAATTTAAAAAAACCTCCGAATATATTTCGAAGGTTTTTCAAGTTAAGCACTAGCCGGAGTTTGCATATTTTTATTATTTTGTTTAAATACAAATTGAAGAACAATCATTCCTACAAAAATACATGCTCCAATGGTGTCCGAAAGTCCTTCCGGATAAATTAACAATAAACCAGCAGCAAGGGATAGAAGTCTTTCAATTACATTTAACTTTCGATACCAGAACCCTATTAAAGCCCCACCAATGGCAATCATTCCACAAAAGGCTGTAATAATTACCCAAACTAATTGGAAGAAGGATGTATCGATCATCAATAATTGAGGTGAGAATACGAACATATACGGGATAATAAAGGCTGCAATTGCAAGCTTCGATGAATTAATTCCCGTTCTTATCGGTTCTCCTCCCGCTATACCTGAAGCAGCAAATGCTGCCAATGCAACTGGTGGTGTAATATCAGCGACAATACCAAAATAGAATACGAACATATGTGCAGCTAGATCAGGCACGTTCAAAGCAATAATCGCAGGTGCGGCAATCGTAGATGTAATAACATAGTTTGCTGTTGTCGGTGATCCCATTCCTAGGATTAACGATGTAACCATTGTAAAGAATAAAGTAAGCAATAATTTTTCATCAGCTAAATCAACAAGTCCATTGGCTAATTTTAAACCTAGTCCTGTTTTCGTTACAACACCAACAATAATACCAGCACATGCCGTTGCAGCGGCAACAGATAATGCTGATTTTGCCCCTTCTGCTAAGGCAATAATAGCGTCTTTTACCCCAATTCGTGTTTCTTTTCTGATTGCACTAACAACTATTGTTGAAACAATTGACCATAAAGCCGCCCTCATAATACTCATTCCACTAAATAGTAAAACAACGACAACCAAGATAGGGATCAATAAGTATACCTTCTTCAATACTTCTTTTCGATCAGGCATTTCTTCGTCGGAAAGGCCTTTTAAGCCAGTACGTTTTGCTTCTAAATGTGTCATGATCCAAATACCAGCAAAATATAAAATAGCTGGTATAGCAGCTGCTTTTGCAATGGTCCAATATGTCATTCCAGGAATAAAATCTACCATCAAAAAGGCAGCAGCCCCCATAATGGGAGGCATAATTTGTCCTCCTGTTGAAGCCGCTGCCTCAACAGCTCCCGCAAATTCTTTTCGATAGCCTAATTTTTTCATCATTGGAATCGTAAAAGATCCAGATGTTACAACATTAGATACGGAGCTTCCACTAATGGTTCCTTGAAGGGCACTGGAGAATACCGCAACTTTAGCTGGTCCTCCGACCCTTTTACCAGCAATGGAGCAGGCTAAATCATTAAAATATTGACCGACACCTGTTCTGATTAGAAAAGCACCGAACAGTAAAAACAAAAAGATATAAGTTCCAGAAACCTTTAATGGCGTACCAAATATTCCTTCAGTCGTAAAGAACATCGTCTGAACGATGGACTCAAGATCTAATCCTCTGTGAATGAAGAAGCCAGGCATATATGGACCGAAGTAGGCATAGGCCAAAAAGATAAGAGCAATAATCATAATAGGCAGCCCTACCGCTCTTCTAGTAGCTTCTAAAACTAATAGAATCGCAATGAGTCCGACAGTAAAATCAAGAGTTGTCATAACCCCAATCCGATTGACGATTGTATCGAACATGAGTGGTAAGTATGAACCGACACCTACTGATAGAACAGCCAAAATTAAATCATACCAAGCAACACTAAATTTCTTTTTAGATTTTTTCCGGGCTGGGAAGAGCAAAAAGATTAATGCCAAAGCGAATCCGAGGTGAATGGATAGCAGCTTTTGAATAGGCAGCACTTGAAAAAGTGAAAAAATGATTTGAAAAATTGAAAAAGCGATTAGTCCAATAAAAACAATCCACTTGAATACACCTTTCAACTTTCTTGTTGCTGATTCTGGATCAAATTGTTCTAATAGTTTTTGTTGCTCTTCTTCTGAAATTGTTTTAAGTTGTTCCTGTGTCAACAATATTCACTCCTTTCAAAAGTTGAAAAAGAGATAGTTTCTTTACTTGAATCGTAATGAAAGTACCTGGTTTAATAAAATTTTTAAATGAATAGACCTTGCTTTTATATATAAGCCGATGGTTTGCTACTACTTGTCCTGTGCTTAAATTAAATGATGGAAAAACCCTATTCATATTTTTAATATAGTAATGACCATTTTCTTGAACAAAAACTTCTCCTTTTTCCGCTTCAGAAGGCATACCAATTGATGTATCATCATACATTAACTCTATTTGTTTGATACTATTATTTTTTAATATTTTATATGACTCTTTTACTTCTGAAAGATGGATAGAATGTGTATATTGGATTTGAAAAGTTTCATTTTTGATTATTGGTAAATAAGCGAGGATTTCCGTAGAATGCATCTTCTGACAAACAATGCTTCTCTGGAAAGGAATCATAAAAATGATTATGATCAAAAGTGCCGCTAGAAATAAATAAAGGTATTTTTTTCGTACTAGCATATTTACACCTTTCTTTATAACAATGAACGAACAAAAGCGTAAGTGCCTTGCTCATCGGCGTACGGATTTCATAGTCTTCGACTGAGATAAAGGAAACACGGTGAGGTATTTCACGAGCCGATGTTGACTTATCGTAGGGAGGAGACGGAGAAATCCGCTAGCCGATAGGCGCTGGAGCTAGACGTAAACCCCGCTCTTCATAAAGTTATCCACAGTGCGAATATTTTATAATTTCCTAAACAACAAGAAATTTTTTAACCTTAGCTTAAGTTTTGCTTCAGGAAATTTTAACAACAATAACCGTGAACAAAGCCAAGGTTTAAAAATGGTAAGACTCTTACTTTGTCGAAAGAGCCTTACCCTTTTTATTCTTTATTTAGAAATACCTTTTTCATCAAAGTATTTCTTTGCCCCTGGATGTAAGTCAATGCTCATTCCGTTTAGCGCACTTTCGGCTTTGATTAATTTAGCTTTGGAATGCTTAATTTTATCTGTGTTTTCAAAGATAGCTTTTGTCACTTTGTAAACAACATCTTCTGGTAAATCATCACGTACTACTAGCATTGAGAGTACGGCAATAGTAGGAACGGAGTCTTTAATTTTATAAGTACCAGCAGCTACTTCATCTTTAATATAGAACGGATACTTTTGAATTAATGCATCTGCTTTATCCGCATCAATCGGTACAATGGTAACGCTTTCTGTAGCAGACAACCCTTCCACCGCACTTGTTGGAGTTCCTGCAGTTATAAATGCAGCATCAATCGATCCATCTTGAATACCTGCAGTTGAATCATCAAAAGAAAGGTCACGGACTTTAATATCATTAAATGACATGCCATAAGCTTCTAAAATTTGCTCTGCATTTGCTCTTGTACCCGAACCCGCAGCACCTACAGATACAACTTTTCCTTTTAAATCGTTAACTGATTTAATATCGGACTTTGTTGTAACAATTTGCACCGTTTCAGGATAAAGTGTTCCTATCCCTTTAATGTTTTCAATTTTCTTGCCATCGAACATTAGCTCACCTTTTGTAGCATAGCTGACGATGTCAGTTTGCGTAAACGCGATATCTGCCTTATTGTCTTTTAATATGGCCATATTTTCAGAAGAGGCACCAGATGTAATGACATCAGCATTAATCCCTGTCTCATCCTTAATAATTTTCCCCATCATTCCCCCTAGCGGGTAATAGGTCCCACCAGTTCCGCCAGTAGCGATTGTTAGGAGCTTAACTTTACTATCTCCTTTTCCATCACCTGAAGTTTTCTTCTCGCCACCACACGCTGCTAGAACCAAAGATAAAAAGAGCATGATTGCAGCGCCGAGAAAAAGGCTTCTTTTTTTCATAAAATTTCCCCCTTTTGGATAATTTTTTAACATTACCATTTTATCATTAGAACTGTTACAATTGTCAAATAAATTCGGAATAATGAGATTATTTTCCTAATACGAAGGAAGTATTTCTATCAATTTAATAGTTTTGTAATTTTAACTCCTATATATATATGTTATAACTATATGTACACTAGAAAGGGGTTGTTTTATGCTAGTCATTAGGCGAATCATTGTCCTACTTTTTATAAGTGTGCTAAGCGTCACAGCGACAATAGAAGCCCATGCAGAAACAAGTCAAGAAAGTTTACATAACGTTGAAAAAAGGCTTAAACAAAATAAAAAAGCTGTTCAACAACAAGAACAAGAGAAAGCAGTCTTAAATGGTGAATTGACAAAATTACAACGAGAATGGAAATTACTACAAACAGTGATTTCTAACAATCAAGAAGAGATAACTAGATTAGATGAAAAAATAAATGAGACGAACCAAAAAATAGAAAAGAAAAAAGAAGAGATTGTAAAGCTAGAGGATCAGGTCTTTGCAAGGGAAGATATTATAAATAAACGATTAGTTGCTCTTCAGGAAAATGATCGTACAAATATTATTATTGAAATTATTCTTAACTCTGAAAGTATTGGTGATTTTCTTAATCGCGTGAGTGCTGTTTCGGTTTTATTAAATGCCGATAACCGAATATTAAACAAGCAAAAAGAAGATCTTAATCAAATTGAAAAGGATAAAAAGGAAATAGCTGAACAGGAAGTACATTTACAAAGAGATCAGCAAGCTCTTGCCTCTACTCAAGAAAAACTGGAAGACAGTTTACAAAAAAAACAAAATACAATAACTGATCTTCAAACGAAATATGCACGTATCGAAAACAAAATAAAGCAATCCAAGAAAAACAATGAAAATCTTCATTCACAAATAGCCATGATTCAAAGGAATATTAAAAAAGAGCAGAAAGCAGCAAAAGCGAGAGCTGCAAAAATACTTAGTCAGACAAGTGTTCAGAATCACAGTAATAATAATGCTACCTCCGTAAAGGGCAAAGAGCTCTATGTATCAGCTACTGCCTATAGTTACGAAGAGACGAAGGAAGGTATTACTGCGTTAGGCTACAACATTAAGGAACATCCGAATATGAAATTAATTGCGGTAGATCCCGAAGTTATTCCTTTAGGCAAAAAAGTCTGGGTGGAAGGATATGGTGTTGCCATTGCAGGTGATACAGGCGGGGCAATTATTGGACATAAAATTGACGTACTAAAGCCATCTAAAAAAGAAGCATCTGCATGGGGACGAAAAACTGTAAAAATCATTATATTAGATTAATTAAATGGAAATTTACCAAAAATGACCTATTCACACAGTGGAAAGGTCATTTTTTTAAATATCATTAATACTAAATGGCTGTATCAGTATCAATTATCATTAATAGCTCCTCAGCAGGTGTTCTATCTTTTCCATTTGGAATTGCATCTGGATATCCGATGTGTAAAAAGCCTATAATTTTTTCTCCTTGCTGGACTCCAACTTTTTCTCTAAAATTCGGATCATGGATAAGAGGATTTGTTTTCCAGATCATTCCTATACCTTGTTCCCATCCTGCTAGCTGTAAATTTTGCACCATTGTACAAACTGCAGCAAAATTTTCTTCCCATTGCTTTTGTCGTGGATCTTCCTTCATCACTACTACCAAATGTAAAGGAACATTCATAACATACTCCCATTTTGGACGGAGCTCCTCATTCTTTTTTAAAATAGCATCTGCTAACACTTTTCTTCCCTCATCTTTAAGAAGGATAAATCGCCAAGGTTCTCTTAAGCCATGATTTGGTGCCCAAACGGCTGTATTTAATAGATCTAATACAAGTTCAGTTGGAACGTTGTCTTTTTTAAATTTTTTTATAGAGCGACGTTGTTCTATTACCTCTTTGATTGTCAATGATGCTTTCTCTTTAAGATTGTTCATTTGAAACCTCCGTCTATTATTGAAAATGATTATCAATATCATAACGGATTTTCTTTTTTTTTACAATGC
Source organism: Heyndrickxia sp. NPDC080065 (assembly GCF_050281185.1). Classification (NCBI taxonomy): domain Bacteria; kingdom Bacillati; phylum Bacillota; class Bacilli; order Caryophanales; family Bacillaceae; genus Heyndrickxia; species Heyndrickxia sp. NPDC080065. The sequence goes on from NZ_JBNNWS010000002.1 coordinate 197,958, forward strand.
TTTTTACTATTTTCGACATAGACCAGCATTATTCATTACTGTTCATGCATTACATCCTTAAAGCCTCTTACTACCTGCTTCTTATATCCAAGCAAATAAGAAAAAATGCTCAATGTAACGACAAATGCCATAATTCCAAAAAGCCATTGTCCATTGAATTGTTTAAATATCCAACCTCCAAATATCGGTCCAATAAAATTCCCAAATGATCTGAACTGTGCAGCACCAAAATAGGTTCCCCTCATCGCTTCCGGAGCAATGCTATCGATAAAAACACTTGTAGATGGAAACAAGAAAATCTCGCCAATTGTAAATAAAACCATCGAAAGGATGAAGCCAATCCAATCCTGTGAAAAGCTAAAGCCAATAAATCCAATGACAAATATACTACTTCCCAGCATCATGACATGAAGAACCTTCCACTTTTCTACTAAACGGCTTAGTGGAATTTGCAAGATTACTACTGTAATTGCATTAATTGATAATAGAATAGAATATAGAACAACTCCATCCCTCAACACCTTCTCTAAATGCTGTGGTAAAGAGGATTCTACTTGCGAATATCCAATATTCACTAAAATTCCACCAAGGATAAAGTATAATAATGCTTTGTCATTGATCAATACTTTAAAAGCACCTTGGACACTTGTTAATTTCTTGTTATTTTCCCCTTTTATTATTTGATATTTGTTCAATAGGATAAATAAAACAATTCCGTAAAATAAATAAAATCCCCCTGTTATTTCAAAGGTTATGGTTGATGAAGCTGCACCGAATATGGCACCGAGTAATGGCCCCATTGCCGCACCAATATTAATTGCTGTATAACGCATTGAAAATACTCGAAGTCTCTTCTCTTTATCTGTCACATCTGACATTAGAGCCTGGCTTGTAGGCTCAAAAAATGAACGACATATCCCGTTTAATGCATTTAGGAGAAGAAAAACGATTGGCTTTGTAGCATAGGCAAAACCTATAAAGACGAAAGCCCATGTAAAGACAGAAGCCAACATCACCACTTTTCTTCCAAAACGGTCGGATAAATGCCCCCCTATAAATCCGCCTAATGTACCTGTTAAAGGACCCACCCCAATAATCAGCCCGATAATGACTGGATGAATTCCCTCTGTTTTTGACAAATATAAGGCTAAAAAGGGCAGTGCCATAAAGCTGGCCCCTCTGGCAAAAACTGTCCCGGCAAGCAATGTCCATACAATTGGATGGTACCCTTTTAAGTTTATTTTTTTCATACTTTATCCTTCTCTCACTCTAGTTGATATAACGGCCTTTTCTTGTTAAGGATATTATTTAATTTAAAAAATGAAAATTAGAAATTTTGAAACCTTAATGATAAGTGGAGTTTATTGGGGATTAACAAATGCGTGGGATCCAAAAGGCTTTATTAATTCCACTTCCTGATTCAAAAACACATGCACGGGATTCATAAGACTCGATTGATTCCACTTCCTAGTTCAAAAACCCATTCGTAGGAATCAAAAAGATCGATCACGCTAAACAAAAATAAAACCACAGGTATAAACCTGTGGCGAGCTATTGTAAAAAGGAATTATTTCTTTTCATTTGAATCGTCTTCCATTATTCCTCTCATACCCTTTTTAAATTCCCTTAATGTTTCTCCAGCTGCTTTTCCGATTTTCGGAAGCTTGGATGGGCCAAAAACTAACAGTGCAACAATAATAATTAATAGAATTTCACCAAATCCCAAGTTACTCACTGCTTCATCTCCTAAAAAATGATCGTTTTCAAAATAAGTTCTTATGAATTATTTTAAGCTTAAAAGTAATCATTATCAAGCTGGCATATTGGACGTATTATGAACATTAGTCATATTTTAAAAAGAAAAAAACTGGTTAAATTACAGTAAATCACGCTCAAAAATTTTCCACTAAGTTAAGCAAAATTCTTCTTTACAAGTGAATTTGATGGGAGTAATATTTCAATATAAATCTTTCATATCTTTTTTCGCTTAATTCGTAAGAAGCGGGGGAACCACTTTTGTGGCTATTTTGCCACTTGGGGTGAATCCTTTTTTGAAGGTAGGGTTACTCTCATACCCGAATCCGACAGCTAACCTCGTAAGCGTTCTGAGAGAGGAGTAGACTTGTGTTCGATTAGTCGGCCACAGAGGACTGCGTCCCTCTGTGGTTTTTTGTTGTGCTTTTATATCCAATATAGGGGGAATCACTTTATGTAGAATACGCTTCTTTCACGGTGTAGATACATTATTAATCTAGTTGAAACATTTCATTTACATTTTAAATAAAATTTTACATTAAAAGTATAAATAATAAGTCAATTTAAAACTGAAAAGCACATTTTAATAAGGAGACTTCATCAAATGTACAGTTCTATTAAACGTTTTTTAATCGGGAGACCTCTAAAGTCACACGAACTAGGTGAGCAAAAATTAACAAGGTTAAAAGCGTTGGCAATATTATCATCAGATGCTTTATCATCAGTAGCGTATGGGACTGAACAAATATTAATTGTTTTAGCATCGGTTAGTACGTTGGCATTTTGGTACAACGTTCCGATTGCGGTTGGGGTATTATTCCTTTTAACAGCGCTTATTTTATCCTACCGCCAAATAATCTTTTCGTATCCACAAGGTGGAGGCGCTTATGTTGTTTCAAAAGAAAATCTTGGGGTGAATCCGGGATTAATTGCCGGAGGATCTTTATTAGTTGATTATATTTTGACAGTTGCAGTTAGTATATCGGCAGGAACTGATGCTATTACATCAGCATTTCCTGTTTTACATGAGCATAATGTTCTTATTGCAGTTATTCTTGTTATTCTAATTACGATACTAAATTTACGCGGCTTAACAGAATCAGCTACTGTTTTATCTTATCCGGTATACTTGTTTGTCATTGCATTGGTGATGATGATCATAGTAGGAATTTATAAAGTTGCTACTGGTCAAGTATCTCCCCATTTGCACACAGCATTGGGTACACATGTTACTGGGATATCGTTATTTTTATTACTGCGTGCTTTTTCATCTGGGAGCTCTGCTTTAACTGGTGTAGAGGCGATTTCAAATGCGGTCCCTAATTTTAAAAATCCCGCCGCAAAAAATGCAGCCTCTACCCTTGCAATGATGGGAACGATCCTAGCAATATTATTTACTGGAATTACCTTTTTATCCTATTGGTTTGGAATCGCTCCTAATGGACATGAAACTGTCGTATCACAAATTGCTTCCCAAACATTCGGAAGGAATTTTCTTTACTATTTTATTCAGGGTACGACTGCATTAATTCTTGTCCTAGCAGCGAATACAGGGTTTTCAGCATTTCCAATGCTAGCTTTTAATCTAGCAAAGGATAAATACATGCCGCGGATGTTTTCAATAAGAGGAGATCGCTTAGGATATTCAAATGGAATTATTTTTTTAAGTGTAGCTTCAATCATTCTTATTATCGCTTTTAAAGGGAAAACTGAGCATCTAATTCCTTTATATGCAGTAGGTGTATTTATCCCATTTACACTCTCTCAAACAGGTATGATATTGAAATGGGTAAGGCAAAAACCAAAAGGGTGGATTGTTAAGTTAATAACTAATTTAGTAGGAGCCCTAATTTCCTTTCTTGTTTTCGGTATTCTTTTTGTGACAAAGTTCCATCAAGTATGGTTTGTCGTTATCTTTTTACCAATGGTCATATTCATCTTTCATAAAATAAAAAGGCATTATGATTCAGTAGGTGAACAGCTGCGAGTTGTCCATCCTACAGTTGAAGCTATTAATGGGAATGTGTTTATCGTTCCTATAGCTGGAACGACAACGGTTGTAGAAAGATCAATTAACTATGCAAAATCTCTCACTGATCAAGTAATCGCTGTATATGTTGCGTTTGATAAAGAAGATGAAAAAAAGATGGAGAAAAAGTGGGAAGCATTAAATAATGGTGTTCGATTAGTGACACTTTATTCTTCCTACCGAAGCATTATCCATCCATTATGTAAATTTTTAGAGACGGTTCAATCAAAGGCGCAGGAAAATCACTATATGGTTACTGTTCTTGTGCCTCAATTTATACCGAAAAAAAGGTGGCATAATATACTACACAATCAATCAGCATTATTAATAAGAGCAAAGCTATTGTGGCAAAAAGATATTGTTGTAGCAACGCTTCCTTATAAATTTAAAAAATAGATTATTCGCTTTCTAAATTTTTCTATTGCAATATCAAAATGTTATTCTATAATAGTAATTGATAATTTAATAAAAAAATCCTCATCAACCGATGGGGTAGAGGTCGCGGCTATTAAGAGTAAGACGGACGAGAAGCAGAAGATTTTATTGACTCCGCCTGAAAGGAATAGCTGCCGAAGCTTATACAAATCTCTGGATGTATAGGCTGGGGCTGTTTCCAAATAGGGACAGAACTGTCACGTTTATTGATTCCAAATAAACGTGTTGAGCTATCTTCGGAAGGTATGATGCGGAGTGTTAATAATGCCGTCGATCCTTTTTCGTCGGCATTTTTTGTTTATTCCCCGACTCCTTCCAATATCTTTTAAGGAGTGTAAAACCACATGCAAACACAGCAAGAACAACATGGAGTTCAACAACTTAAACGTAATTTAAAATCCCGGCATTTAACAATGATTTCACTTGGAGGTACGATTGGGACAGGCTTGTTTCTAGCGAGTGGCGGCGCAATCCACACAGCTGGACCTGGCGGGGTAATTGTATCTTACTTATTAATAGGAATAATGGTTTATTTTTTAATGACAAGTTTAGCCGAAATGGCTGCCTATATGCCAGTAGCTGGAACCTTTAGTACGTATGCTACTAAATTTGTGGATCCATCACTTGGGTTTGCTCTAGGCTGGAATTATTGGTATAACTGGGCGATTACGATTGCTGCAGAATTATCTGCCGTTACAATTATCATGAAATTCTGGTTTCCACATACACCATCCCTAATATGGAGCAGTATTTGTTTAGTTATTATGTTTCTATTAAATTATTTGTCTGTTAAAGGGTTTGGTGAGGCTGAATTTTGGTTCTCTCTTATTAAAGTAGTTACTGTAATTGTTTTTATTATTACTGGATTTTTAATGGTGTTTGGAATTATGGGCGGCGAACCTGTCGGATTAAAAAATTTCACTATTGGTGATGCCCCATTCCACGGTGGGTTTATGTCCATGCTTGGTATTTTTATGGCTGCAGGGTTTTCCTTTCAAGGAACAGAGCTTCTTGGAGTAGCCGCTGGAGAAAGCGATAATCCTGAGAAAAATATTCCAAAAGCTGTTCGTCAAGTATTCTGGCGTATTCTTTTATTCTATGTTTTAGCTATCCTAGTTATCGGTCTTTTAATTCCTTATACAGATAAAAACTTAGCGACTGAAGATGTAGCAATGAGTCCTTTTACCATTATTTTTGACAAAGCAGGAATCGCTTTTGCTGCTTCCGTTATGAATGCAATTATTCTTACTGCTGTTCTATCTGCTGGTAATTCAGGTATGTACGCTTCAACTCGTATGCTTTGGGATCTCGCTCGCAATGGCAAGGCACCAAAATTTTTAGCTAAATTAAATAAAAACGGTATACCTGTAAATGCTTTAATTGTCACTGCTTTGGTCGGAACCCTTGCCTTTCTAGCTTCATTTTTCGGTGATGGAGTCGTTTATGTATGGTTATTGAATGCTTCAGGAATGTCAGGATTTATTGCATGGCTTGGAATTGCCATCAGTCATTATCGATTCCGAAAAGCTTATGTAGCTCAAGGAAAAGACTTAAATGATTTACCTTACCGATCAAAACTCTTTCCATTCGGACCAATTTTTGCTTTTGTCCTTTGTGCATTTGTCATTTTAGGACAAAACTACTCTGCCTTTATGGGGGCACATATTGACTGGACTAATGTTTTAGTATCCTATATCGGATTACCGTTATTTATAATCGTTTGGTTAGGATATAAATTGATTAAAAAGACAAAAATCGTTCCGCTTGAACAATGTGATTTTAATACAGACCAGAGGTAATAAGAAATCCTCTAGCCGATAGGCGCTGGAGCTGGACAACGCAGACACTTTTCGAAACTTACACCCTTAAAAATTTTATACTTTCATACCTTTTAATGAAGGCCGTCTTTGACGGTCTTTTTTACTTTTCCCATAAGTATTCACTTTCATCAAATAAACATTATGGAATAAAGAAGCTTATACTTTCAAAACATATACATAGGAAAGGAGTGGGTATTTTGGCGAAAAATACGATTCGATTAACAAGCGCTGAAATTAGCGGACTTTGGACATCGTATATGAATAACACAATGGCTTGGTGTCTTACCGTTTATTTTCTTCATCATGTAAAAGATAAGGAAATAAAAGCAATTCTTCAAAAATCATTAAAAACAACTACTTTACGAATCGAAAAAATTACCGAAATTTTTTCAAGTGAAAATATCCCCATTCCTGATGGATTTACTGATAAAGATGTAAATTTGCATGCGCCACCCCTCTTTTACGATCCTTATGCCCTTAACTTTGTATATATCACGGGTAGAATGGACTTGATTTTTTATTCATTTGCAATTGGAAATATTGCAAGGCTTGATATCATTAACTTTTTTACGGAAGCAATTCAGGACGCGACTAATTTATATAAAGAAGCAACTACTTTACTATTATCTAAAGGACTATATAATCGTGCTCCCAGCATTCCATACCCGACAACAGTAAAATATATTCAAAAGCCATCATATATAAATGGACTAATTCATACATTCAGGCCATTAAATGTGAATGAATTAACTGAAATATTTTTCAACATTGAAAGAAACTATTTTTCTGTATTACTTTGTATTGGTCTTATACAAGTGGTTGAAGATAAGGAAATTAAAAACTATCTAAAAAAAGGGAAGAAAATCTCTGAAAAACAAATTAATTTTTTTCAAGATTTACTAAAACAAGAAGGTTTTTTTGGAATTGTTTCCAATAACATAGAGGTAACCGAGGCAAAAATATCGCCTTTTTCTGATAAGTTGATTATGAACCTTTTTAATTCACTAAACTCTATGGACATTACCCTGATTGGTCATGCTTTGTCAACATCATTAAGAACCGATTTATCTTTGGAGTACAGTAAACTCATTGTCGAAATCCTTGCTTATGCCGAAGACGGTTTTAATCTACTTGTAGAAAGACAGTGGCTTGAAGAGCCTCCATCCGCACCTAATCGGAAGGAGCTGGAGAAATAGTTTTTCCACATTCATTAAGAAATCCGCTAGCCGATAGGAGCTGGAGCTAGACACAGCAGACACTTTTCATGTCTAATATCCTTAGTAAATTTTATGCTTTCTTACCATTTTAAAAAAAGTAGGCTCCTTTTCTAAGGAGCCTACTTTTTGTTAAAATTGAACTTTTTCTTCTAAAAAGCTTTTTAATTCTGCGATTGGAAGTCGAGTTTGCTCCATTGTATCTCGGTCACGAACGGTTACCATATGATCTTCTTTAGAATCAAAGTCATATGTGATACAGAATGGTGTACCGATTTCATCTTGACGACGATATCGTTTTCCGATTGAACCTGTTTCGTCAAAGTCGACCATGAAATGCTTAGCTAAATCAGCAAAGATTTCTCGTGCTTCATCAGAAAGCTTCTTCGATAACGGCAGGATTGCTGCTTTATATGGAGCAAGTGCAGGGTGCAAATGCATGACTGTTCTTGATGTACCGTCTTCTAACGCCTCTTCTTCATAAGAATCAATGAAATAAGCAAGTGTTACACGATCTGCTCCAAGAGATGGTTCAATACAATATGGGACAAAACGCTCATTTGTTTCTTGATCTAAATAAGTAAAATCTTCACCTGAAAATTGCATATGCTGCTTTAAGTCATAATCGGTTCTTGATGCAATTCCCCAAAGCTCTCCCCAGCCAAATGGGAATTTATATTCAAAGTCTGTAGTAGCGTTACTATAGTGGGAAAGCTCATCTTCCGAATGATCACGAAGTCGAAGATTTTCTTCTTTTATTCCTAATGTAAGCAGCCAATTCTTCGCAGATTCCTTCCAGTAGTCAAACCATTTAAGCTCTTCACCTGGTTTACAGAAGAATTCCAACTCCATTTGTTCAAATTCACGTGTACGGAATGTAAAGTTACCCGGTGTAATTTCATTTCGGAAGCTCTTACCAATTTGGCCAATACCAAATGGAAGCTTTTTGCGCATTGTTCTTTGTACATTTTTAAAATTCACAAAAATTCCTTGCGCTGTTTCAGGTCGAAGGAAAATTTCATTTGTGCTTGTTTCTGTTACACCTTGGAATGTTTTGAACATTAAATTAAACTGACGAATTCCAGTGAAATCCTTGCTTCCACACTCTGGACAAGCAATGTCATATTCCTTCATAAGTTCTTCCATTTTATCAAAAGGAAGACCGTCAACAACGATTTCTGTTCCTTTTGCCTCAGCTGCATTTTCAATCAGTTTATCAGCACGATGTCTTGCTTTACATTGTTTACAATCAATCATCGGGTCATTGAAATTTCCGATATGACCAGACGCTTCCCATGTTCTTGGATTCATTAAAATAGCTGCATCTAAACCTACATTATATGGAGATTCTTGAATAAACTTTTTTAACCATGCTTTTTTAATGTTATTTTTTAGCTCCATACCAAGAGGGCCGTAATCCCATGTGTTTGCAAGACCTCCGTATATTTCCGATCCCGGAAACACAAATCCACGATGTTTGGCATGTGAAACGATTTGTTCCATATTTACTGACATATGCATTCTCTCCTTTTTTTAAATGTACAAAAGCGCAAGCGCCTTGCTCATCGGCGTACGGATTTCGTAGTCTTCGACTGAGATAAAGGAAACACGGTGAGGTAGTTCACGAGCCGATGTTGACTTATCGTAGGGAGGAGACGAAGAAATCCGCTAGCCGACGGCTGCTTGCGCTAGACGGAAACCTCGCTCTTCATAAAGTTATCCACAGTGCGAATATTTTATAATTTCCTAAACGACAAAAAAGCTCCCGTTCCCAGGCTGTTAAGCCTGGGGACGAGAGCTGTGCTCACGCGGTTCCACCCCAGTTGATGCACAAAATGTACATCCACTTTCCAATAACGACTCCAGATTGCCTTTTCACTGATTCTCTTATCAGGCTTGCACCATCCCTGATTCGCTATCTAAGAGGATACTTCAGTTACTATTGATCCTTCAATGCCGTCAATATTTTTAAGATTATATTACATAAAGGTATGGAAGAAGTCAATGGACGGGTTAAAATTGTATTTGACAACTTTTAGTTTATTTATTATACTTACTTACAAAAGGTAATTAAATATCATATTTTTATTCAAGAGCGGTCCTATATATCACTGTAATAAAAGAATTTTTAAAGTATTAAAATAATATTGACAGCACAAACGAATAAAAATATAATTTATATAAATCATTAACTATAATAAATAAACTAACTTACATTATGTTATTAAAATGGAGGTATTTAAAATGACAATTTCAAAATGGGCAATTGATTCAGTACACAGCAGTGTTGATTTTTCTGTAAAACATATGATGGTTTCAAAAGTAAAAGGTACATTCCATCAATTTAATGCCGTTGTTGAGGCAAATCCTACTGACTTAACTACAGCTACTATTGACTTTAATATTGATGTTGAAAGCATCGATACTCGTAATAATGATCGTGACAACCATTTGCGTTCTGCTGATTTCTTTGATGTAGCACAATTTCCAAAAATGACTTTCAAATCTTCTAAAATCGTAAAAACAGGTGACGATGAATATAATGTAACAGGTGATGTTACACTTCACGGAGTTACTCGCCCAGAAACTTTCTCTGTTACATTTGAAGGTTTAGCAAAGGATCCAATGAGCGGGGCTGAAAAAATTGGATTTAGCGCAAATGGAAAACTTAAACGCAGTGATTACGGTTTAACTTGGAATGCAGCATTAGAAACCGGCGGCGTACTAGTCGGTGACGATATTAAAGTTTCTATTGAAATTGAAGCTGCAAAAGAAGCTTAATCAACTTCAGACAAAAAGGTGTCAACCGGCACCTTTTTCTTTTTGGCTCATTTCGTAAATCAAAAATCCTATATCAAAGTATTTAGGGACAAACCTCTAAGAAAAGATGCCTCGAAACTAGATATGATTAGGATTCTACATACTGTACGAAATAGTAGCATGTAAAAATCAGCAAAGATTTTACAAAGTAAATATCAATTAAGATTTTTATATTATTTTGGAAAACACCCTTATTTATTTACAAAACAGTGACATGCAGGTCATTCACTTGACGTTGCAAATCATCTTATGTAAAACTAACGATAATACCAAACTATAATGTTAAAGGTGTGCAAATATGGCTAAATCAAAAAAGAAAACAAATACGAATAAATCTGGCAGCTCATTTTTTTGGATTGTAGTTATTATCGCCGTCGGTCTACTTACGTTAATCTTTTTTCTAGGAAACAAGTCTTCTGAGCCTACTAAAGATAAAGCCTTTGATTTTGACTACAGCAGCCAACCATTCGAAGGTGATGAAAAAGCTCCTGTAAAAATTGTTGAATTCGGGGATTACAAGTGCCCAATTTGTAAGGATTTTAACGAATCTGTCTACCCTGTTATTCAAAAGGAATTAGTTGACACAGGTAAGGCGCAATTTTATTTCATGAATTTCCCATTTATTAATACCGACTCTACTCGCTCAGCAGAATTTGCAGAAACGGTTTATAAAGAGCTCGGTAACGATGTATTTTGGGAATTTCACCATCTTCTTTATAGCAAACAACCACAAGACCAAAAATACGAAAAAATGGATTACTTTACTGAAGACTTCCTTAAGAAAGCATTAGCTGAGGTTGCCAGTGATAATGATGTCAAAAAGGTTGTAGATGCTTTTCATAATAAAGATTATGTAGAGGCTTTGAAAAAGGATCAATCTTACGTAGAAAAATTAGGCATAGACTCAACTCCAACACTATTCATAAATGGGAAGAAATTTACCGGTAGTAACTTCGGTGAATTCATTCAACAAGTGAAAGACGCAGCAAAATAAGATAAATGTAAAACAGGTTAGATATCTAGCCTGTTTTTTTGTGCTTTGGCGTTGTTAAACAATATTGTTGTTTCTAATAAAACCCTGTATGGTATGCGTTCAGCTAGTTTTACTTCGTAAAAAAATCGCTTCACACATACCATACAGGTCATTTTTTCAACAATATCCTTTAACAAAATCTATGCTTTAGCTAACTTTGTTTTTCATAGGTTGTTTTTGGATAGATTGCTGTTTTTCGGATAGATTCTCAGGGCTAGAATAATTTTGTTACGTGCTCTTTTCCCTATATAATAAGTCTTTAATTTCAATGGGGCGATAAACTAGAACCGTAAAAATCCTAGTTCCGATTTTTACTTGATCTAAAAAACAACAAAGTTTAAGAAAAGAGCCTTTTCATAAAATTCTCAAAGGAATACATACTAAATGCGTATTAAATTTTATTCTTTCATTTGTACAACATTTTTAAGATACTTTAAAAGTATTTGCTTGAAATTAAAACGATAGGAATGAACAACAATCTTGCTCTAGACCCACCAATACTGGGTTTGTTATGATTACAAAGGATGTTTTCGTAATGATTTTTATGATTTCAAATAGATATTTAAAATTTCAATTCAAAGGTGCCTAGTATAGAAAAGAGCTATTAAGAGATTGATTTTGATTGGAGTGGTATATATTGGGGATGAGAGAAACAGTTGCTCGGAAAATTGCTTGGATAAGCGTTTGGAGCAATATTTTATTAACTGTAGGAAAGATGGCTATTGGTTGGTATGCACACAGTGACGCAGTATTTGCAGATGGAATTCACTCGGCAGCTGATGTTTTTGCCTCTATTATTGTCCTGTTAGTAATAAAAATAGCAAATAAACCGGCTGATAAAGAACACCCATATGGACACGGAAAAGCAGAAGTGATTGTTTCAGGTATTATTGGGATATTATTATTATTTGTTGCTATTTACATCGTTTATGAAGGAATCACCGGCTTCTTCCATCCGATTGAAACTCCAACTATCTTCGCAATGTGGATCGCAATTTTTTCCTTTATATTTAAGGAGTTTTTATACCGTTCTTCCATGAAAGTGGCGAAAGCGCATAACAGTAAAGCTATTGAAGCGATTGCTTTTGATCATAAGGCGGATATTGTTGCATCCATTGCTGCAGCTATCGGTGTAATTTTATCAATACTTGGTGACAGGCTTGGAATCAGCATTTTATTATACGGTGATAAAGTTGCCAGTATTTTTGTCGCCTATTTAATTTTTAAAATAGCAAAGGAAATGTTAGGAGAGGCATTTAATATTCTACTGGAAAGAAATATTGATGGTGAAACACTGAAAGAATATGTGTCCATCATTTCCGGATTTAAGGATGTCAAACGAATCGATCGAATCCGTGCGAGAGATCACGGCCATTATATATTAGTCGATTTAAGAATCTCTATTGATCATGGTAAATCGATTAAAGAAGGTCATGATCTTGCACATGAAATTAAACATTCCTTAATGAATAAATACGACAATATTCAAGAGGTACTGATTCATTTAAACCCCTACTATTCTCCAGAAGAAGAGCGAAAACAAGACTAATTGGACTGACCATTAGTCTTGTTTTATTTAGGTTTTGGCAAATATTAATTCTATTCACTTAGGTCCCATTTTACAATGAGCCCTGCATGAGTTAATCCACCACCAAAGCCATATAAAAGAAGGGTATCCCCATTGTGCACCTTTCCTTCTTTTAATGCTAAATCCAGCGCTAATGGAATGGAAACGGATGATGTATTCCCATAATACTCCATACTCGTTAATGTTTTTTCTAATGAAAAATCCATTCTCTCACATACAGTCTCAATCATTCTGAGATTTGCGCTGTGCGGAACAAACCAATCAATTTCTTCTAATGACATATCTGCCTTTTCTAGTAATTGCTCCACGCTTTGCGGCAATGTACGGGCAACCCACTTATAAACCTCTCTCCCATTTTGAACCATTTTTCCGCTTTTCACTAATTCCTGCCCATGCATGGATGTGGAAAAATTGGTGCGGTAAACATGCATTCCACCCTCTCCATTTGTTCCTATATAATTAGCTATAAAGCTAGGGTTTTCTTCATCATACTCAACTAAAACAGCTGCAGCACCATCACCAAAAAGGATACAGGTAGATCGGTCCTGATAATCTGTTGCTTTGGATAATGTTTCTGTTGTCACAACTAAAACCTTTCTATGAAGACCTGCTGTGATCAAACCATTGGCAAGGTGTAATCCATACGTAAAACCAGCACATGTAGCATTTAAATCAAAGGCTCCTGTTTGAGGAATGTGAAAGTATTCCTGTATTTGACAAGCGACACTAGGAAAAGCATAGTCAGATGTTGTTGTTGAAACAATAATGAAATCAACATCTTGAATATTTTTCTGATAGTTTTCTAGTAAATTTTCCACCGCTTTAAAGGCAAGTGTTGAAGAAAACTCATCTTTATCAGCTATTCTCCGCTCTTTCATTCCTGTTCTTTGGACAATCCACTCATTATTTGTATCCACTAATTTTTCTAAATCAGCATTCGTTAGTTTTTTATCTGGTACATAGGTACCGATACCTGTAATACGAGCTTTAGATTTCATCATCAAGTCCCCCTTTTCTTATCACCTTGTATTAATAACTAATATTAGTACCAGGTAATAATTTTGTCAATCATCTTGATATATTAAATTTTTTATTTTTTGTAAAATTCATGTAAATAAAGAGGATTTCTGCCTATATATATGGAATGAGATCAATATTAATCGAAAGTAGGTGACCTAATGTCTGGTAGTAATCACGCAAAAGCAATTGGGGATCATCAGGAGCAGGTAATGTCTGCATGGAAGCTATTTTTTTCATTGCCAATATTATCTTGGGCTCTATATGATTTTGCCAATACCATTTTTTCTTCTAACATCAACACAATCTTTTTCCCGTTTTTCTTAGAACATACTGTTGGCGGCAATGCTGTTATGAATCAAATTGCCAGTACCTTCATTTCCTATGCCAATGCAATAGCAAGCTTCTTCTTAGTTATCTTTTCACCCCTTTTTGGCACAACCATTGACCGTACAGGTAGAAAAAGAGTCTGGATTATCTGGTTTACTTTAATTTCCGTCGCAGGTACCCTTTCAATGGGGATATTTGCCTATTATCATGTTCCTGGTCAATTGTTTAATCTTCCACTATCACTTGTTCTTGTCATTATTTCTTTTATTATCGCTAAGTTTTTTTATCATTCGAGCCTTGTTTTTTATGATTCGATGATCTCTGATTTGGCTCCAAAATCTCAACTTCCTCTAGTATCCGGCTTCGGTGTAGCAATTGGATATCTTGGAACCTTACTTGGTTTAGGCGTCTATCCTTTTGTTGGAGATGATGGCTATCATATTGCTTTTTTACTAACAGGGATTTTATTTCTTATTTTTTCACTGCCTTTGTTCTTTTTTTCAAAAGATAAGAAAATCGTAAAAAACCCTGCAGCTGGTAACTTTTTTTCAGGCTATAAGGATATCGTCGATACGTTTAAAGAAATGAAAAAATATAAAGCTGTCTTTACATTCATGATCTCGTATTTTTTCCTTAATGATGCTATTGCAACTGCAATTGCTATGATGGCGATTTATACGAAAGCTGTCGTTGGTTTTACTTCAGGAGAATTCATCTTACTTTATTTAGTATCAACTGTTTCCAGTATTATTGGTTCTTATATTTTTGGATACATTACTAAAGCAAAAGGATCAAAAAAAGCGGTACTTTATGTTGGCATATTAATGACTCTAGCCCTCTTTGTCGGCAGCATAGCAACAGTAAAATCATTATTTTGGCTGGCAGGCAGTATGTTCGGTGTCAGTCTAGGTTCCATGTGGGTATCCTCCAGAACATATATTGTTGAACTAAGTCCTGAAAATAAACGTGGACAATTCTTCGGGCTCTTCGCCTTTTCAGGTAAAGTCTCATCGATTATTGGACCCCTTTTGTACGGATCAATCACACTGCTATTTGCTGGATACGGAAACTTAGCAAGCCGTCTAGCCATGGGCTCACTGATTATTATGACGTTGATTGGGGTAGTAGTGTTATTAAGAGTAAAACAGTCTAACGAAATGGAAAAATGATATGGTTGTATTTTGAAACCACTCGAATTTCTCGGGTGGTTTATTTTGATATGTATTTGAAAAACTGATCTACATATCATTTGGGTTGTCTGCTGCTTTTTCGGATCGTTCGTTCTCTTTTTTGAGGCGTTTTCAGCTTTTTTTCGGTCGTCTTTCTGAAATTTCGGGTCGTTTACCCTCATTTGGATCGTCCGCTGCTTTTTTCGGGTCGTTCGTTCTCTTTTTTGGGGCGCTTTCAGCTTTTTTTCGGTCGTCTTTCTGAAATTTCGGGTCGTTTTTTCCGCATTTCGATCGTACTTCTATATTTAAAAAAAGTATTAAAATAAAGAAGGTATTTAACCACTTCATAGAGAAAAGTTATTTAACAATTTACGAGGAGTGATATTTATTGGTAATAAAAGAATTAACGGTTCCATTTAGAATTTTTATGGATATTGCTTTGTTAAGACGGACTCCAAGCCATCATTTAAAAAAAAGGTATATTGAAGAGGATTTAACAAAAAGAAAAGTGGGGTATCGAGGTGAACAAACTTTAAAGTACTACCTCGAATTTATTCCTGATAACGATTACTATATTTTCCACAACATTCGTTTAAAATGCGGTGTCCATATCTTCCAAATTGACACACTCATCCTCACTCCTAATTTTATTCTCATTATCGAAGTGAAGAATTATTCAGGTACATTAATTTTTGAAAAACATTCTGACCAACTTATCCGAATCTATCAAAATAAAGAAGAAATCTTTCCAAATCCAATTTTTCAAGTGCAGCGGCATCAAATTCAATTAGAAAGGTTACTTAAGCAATATAACCTTCCAACTTTACCCATTGAACATATTGTTATAATTAGTAATTCCTCTACTCAAATAAAGACTTCTCAAAATAATCTACAAATATATGAAAAAGTACTTCATCCTGAAAAAATTATTTCAAAAATGGAGGAATTAATTAATCGGTATAAGGAGATAAAAATAAAACCTCATACTTTGAAAAAAATTAGCCAGCTATTGCATAGTAAACATATTCCGGATATACCTAATATTACTAAGCTTTTCGAAATACCAAAACACGAAATAATAAAAGGCATTCAATGTCCATCATGTTTAAATTACCCGATGATTAGAAAACATGGTACTTGGTATTGTCCAATATGTCATGATACTTCAAAAGACGCCCATGCGCAGGCAATCCTAGACTATTTTCTTTTAATAGAACCTACAATTACCAATAGAAAATGTCAGGAATTTATTCTTTATTCCAACCGAAAAATTGTAACTAACCTCTTGTCCTCCATGAATCTTCCTATTTCCGGAAATGATGGAGGGAGGAAATACCTTCGCCCTCCCATCCAGTATTTTCAAGATACATTCACTCCAATATGACATTTGTCATCTCATTTTAATGACAATTTCTACTAATACGCCAACTCCATTTTTAATAAACTTAGATTATAAGTTATGGAGGTGTCACGAAATGAATGAAGTAGTGAGCGTTAGGAATGTAACAAAATCTTTTCATGATAAACATGCGGTCAAAGATGCTTCTTTTTCAATTAATAAAGGTGAGGTAGTTGCGATTCTCGGCCCGAATGGTGCAGGAAAAACGACTACAATTTCAATGATTCTAGGATTACTTCATCCTTCATCAGGAGAGGTTAAACTATTTAATCAACAGCCATCAGATAAAAAAGTTCGTGAAAAAATTGGTACTATGCTTCAAGAAGTAAGTGTTATGCACGGATTGAAGGTCCGTGAAATACTTGATTTAGTAAGACAGTATTATCCAAATCCTTTATCGCTTGAAGAACTTATTGCTTTTACAGGATTAACTGAAAGTGATTTAAAAACACGTGCAGAAAAGCTTTCTGGAGGTCAAAAACGTCGTCTCAGTTTTGCATTGTCTCTTTCCGGAAATCCAGAATTAATTATTTTGGATGAACCAACAGTAGGAATGGATATTACGTCTCGTAATCGATTTTGGAAAACCATTCAAAAGCTAGCTGATAAAGGGAAAACCATCATATTTACCACCCATTATCTTCAGGAAGCAGATGATGTTGCAAAAAGAATCATCTTATTTAACAAAGGGAGCATCATTGCAGATGGTACTCCATCGGAAATTAAAGCCAGACTTTCTAATCAATATGTATCATTTAATTCAAATTCTGAAGCAATTAATAAACTATATGGCCACTCGGTTATTTCACATATTTTTGAAAAAAATGATCGATTCTTTGTTCAAACAGATAACACTGACGCCGTATTAGCTCTTTTATTTAAAGAAAACATCGGAGCATACAATATTCAAATTGAACAAGGAAAATTAGAGGAAGCTTTCGAGCAGCTGACAGCAGAACACAAGGAGGTTATCTAAATGAAATTAATTGGATTGCAATGCAAAGCAGAAATTTTGAGAGTTCTACGAAATCCTTACTTTGTTTTTTGGTCCCTATGCATGCCTATTCTTTTCTACTTTATTTTTACAAAGGTTGTGAATACAGGAGCCGCAGATAAAAGCGTATGGCAGGCACATTATTTAATGTCAATGACCTCCTTTAGTGTGATGGGATCTTCAATTATGACACTTGGAATTCGGATGGTACAGGAAAAATCACAAGGCTGGTCAACTTATATGAGATTAACTCCCCTTCCTGATTCAATCTACTTCTTCGGACAAATGATTGGGCAATCGGTCATACATGTATTTTCAATTACAATCATCTTTATCGCGGGAGCAATTATTAACGGAATTTCCCTATCTGCCTTTGAATGGATTATGAGCGGGCTCTGGATTTTGATTGGCTCTATTCCTTTTCTCGCACTCGGCACATTAATAGGTGCAATGAAAAAAGTAGAAACAGCTGCAGGAGTAAGCAATGTTCTATATATGATCTTAGCGGTTGCAGGTGGTATGTGGATGCCTTTAGAGGTTATGCCAAAAGTGATGCAAAATATAGGAAAATGGCTTCCTTCTTATAATTTTGGAAACGGTTCATGGGAAATCGTGCGTGGGAATTTACCAGATTGGAAAAATATAATAATTTTATTCGGCTATTTGATCGTTTTCATGCTACTATCAAAATATGTAAGAAGAAAACAAGAAGCGGTGTGAGCATGAATGAACAAAATCAAAAACTCAAAAATCCAAATATTCCCGAAACAGTACGGTTTTTTTCCTTACATGTTTCTGGTCTATATAGCGTTTCCTATTCTATATCTTATTAATCAATCAGGATTTAGTAGAATATTTGGATTTGTTTTAATAAGTTTGTTTTTAGTAACCTATCGGCAATTATATTTTACGATGCAGCAAAAGGCTTTTTCATACTGGTTAGCTGTCCAAATGGCTATTGTCTTTTATTTTTGTATGTTTTATGATCCTACTTTCTTATTTATGGGTTTTTTTCCAGCTAATTTTGTCGGTTGGTATTTTGACAACAAAAAATTTAAAATTGGTTTGTTTTGTTTTGCAATAATCGAACTAATACCAACCTTCTATCATGGCTTGCTCTTTTCAAAAAGCACTTTATACTTTATACCATTTTTAGTTATTATGTTTTTATCACCATTTGGTATTCGCTCAATGAACAAGCGAATGGAGCTAGAGAAGCAGCTAGACCAAGCAAACGAAAAGATTAAAGAACTTGTAAAAAGAGAGGAACGAACTCGAATTGCTCGAGATTTACATGACACACTTGGCCATACTCTTTCACTTATTACACTAAAAAGTCAGCTTGTTGAAAAATTAACAAAAATTGATCCTGAAAGAGCTCAAATCGAGGCAAAGGAGATTGAAAAAACTTCAAGATCAGCCTTAAAGCAAGTCCGAGAACTCGTTTCAAATATGCGTTCGATAACTATTGCAGAGGAACTTATACAAGTACAGGAAATTTTAAAAGCTGCTGGTATTACCTACCACCATCAAGGGTTGACCGATACATCAGAAATCCCGCCGGTCTCACAAAATATTGTGAGTATGTGCTTACGTGAAGCCATTACCAATGTAGTGAAACATAGTAAAGCGAAAAACTGTTCCATCACAATCTTAAAAACTACTGAAAATATTCGCTTTATCGTCAAAGATGATGGAATTGGACTCAAAAATAAAGGGATAGACGGAAACGGATTAAAAGGGATGGAAGAGCGCCTTTCACTTATTGATGGGAACCTTATAATTACTCATCAAAAGGGAACGATTTTAGAAATGCAGGTGCCTATTGTTCAAGGCTGTTATCGTAACGAAAGTTCCTATTCCGTATAAATAATAAAAGGATCATAGTATAGTTTCGGGGCATCTTTTCTTAGAAAAATGGTTCTTCCTACTTGTTTTGATACTGTATTATTAAAATTTATATTCAAAAGCATCACAGTTTAAGAAAAGAGCCTTATTCAAAAATTAGAAAGGGATAGTGCTGCCATATGATACGAATTTTTATTGCAGAAGATCAACGAATGTTGCTTGGCGCACTCGGTTCATTATTGAATCTTGAAGAGGACATGGAAGTCATAGGTCAGGCGACAAACGGTGAAGAAGCGTTAACTTCAATATTAAAGCTTGATCCTGATATTTGTTTGATGGATATTGAAATGCCTGTAAAAAATGGATTAGAAATAGCGGCAGCTCTAAAAGCTTTAAATATTTCTACAAAAATTATTATTCTTACCACCTTTGCACGACCAGGCTATTTTGAACGAGCTGTTAAAATCGGTGTAGATGGGTATTTACTAAAAGATGGATCTATAGAAGAGCTTTCAGATGCCATCCGTAACGTAATCGCTGGAAAGAAAATTTTCAGTCAAGAGTTAATGTTTGATGTCATACGAGAAGAGAATCCTCTAACTTCACGAGAACAAGAAATACTCAGATTAGCTGCGGAAGGAAAAACAACTAAGGAAATAACTGCTATTCTATTTTTATCATCCGGTACAGTGAGAAACTATGTTTCGGAAATTATTCAAAAGCTCGATGCCAAAAATAGAATGGAAGCAATTAGTATCGCACAAAATAAAGGGTGGATTTAAGAAAAGCTCCAGCGCCTTGGACAGTTGCTGGAGCTAGATATGTTGCTGAAACAACTAACGATTTTCAATACTGAAATGGAAAATCGCTAGTTGTTTATTGGGTTATGCATAAAATTTCAATTTAGAAAATTAGTCTATTTAATACAATCTAAACCGCATCGATTATTGCTTAATAGCTATATAAATATCAACTTGCGCATTGTCAGGATCGGCACATCTCTCATCATAAAGTTCAAAATCTCCTGTATAGGTACGCTCAACCCCCGATGTCTCAAACCATTTCCAAATTTCAAACCATGCCATTGGTACGATATCGAATACCTTTCCTTTACTTGTAGTAAATACAGCATAGGTAGATGAAGGAACTGTTTTTACAACCAATTCTTTTGATAACTCTTCTTTATCTCTCACCAAAGTACCAATAGAAAAATCATAATCCCCTGTTACATCGCTTTCATAGTCAGAGTATAATGCAATTGTTTTACTTGAATCTACCGGATTCGGAATTCGATTAGCAGTTTGCTGGCCATAATAATTGCTCCACATTTCTGGTATTTTTCCTTCTGGAGTTACTTCTGTTGCATTATTTGTTCGTGTACTGACTCCTACAAAAGTAAAGCCTTCCTTCGTTATAAACCTTGGCTGGGTAATCGGTTCTTCCTTTCTCCATCGTTTTAAATATGGCATCGTTTTTTGTAATATCGCTAAAGCTTCCTCCTCCTTCATCCCGTCCTCAACCATAAACGGAACACAAAAGTTTATCATTTCTTCCATCGTTATATCCGGCTGCTTGAACTTCCCATCTTGATAGCAATAGATGCAATACTCCTTGTTTTTCTCCCCCGATTTTTCCGTTCCAAAAACAGAACTATCCGACATTGGCATACCACAGCTTTGACAAAAAATTTGATTCATAATAAATTACCTCCTTTTCCCCCATTATACGAACCCTAACTTGACATCCTTATGTCAGGTTTGAATTTTTTATTTTTCACTACGATCTCCATCCCCAGACGGAGAAAAAATCAAACACAAAAAGGATATAAATTATAAAAAATAGAAATATACTAATAAGAAAGAATTTTACTTTTGAAACAGAATACTTATTAGGTAGAGGTGAAACTACATATGCTTGAAAAATACCAAAAAATAACAGAAATGATGAAAGAAATAGAATTAGACTTTTACTGGAAAGATTTTAAACCGGTAGCATATTGTCTATATAACAAAGAATTCGTTTATCTTTTCAATCATCCGAATCATTCTTCTGCTAATAACGAACCCTATGTATTACCTTGGAATGAGCAATTTATAGCAGATACTTGTATTTTATTCGAGGATTATCCTACAGCTATTGTAAATGTTGAACGCTATGAAAACAGTGAAAGTATCTATTCACTCTTAATACACGAACTCTTTCATGGCTATCAATACGTAATAGAAGAAAAGAGATTCCCGAACGAATTATTAGGTGCCCAATATCCAATACAATTAGAAAATATTGATTTAAGAAATAAAGAGAGACAGCTCCTTTTTAAAGCTGTATTGGCATCGGAGAAACCATCAAAAAATAAACTATTGAACGAATTCATATTTATCAGGGAGCAGAGGAAAGACAACATTGGTGATTATGCGCAATACGAATTTCTCGTTGAAAGCATTGAAGGACCTGCCTGGTATATTGAAGCAAAGGCATTTCAGCAAGCTAGTAATCTTCCTTTTGATAAAGTGGTTAATAACTACAGTCCAACATTAATAGATAAAAAAGAATCTAACGTACATATTCGCAGAAGCTGCTATGGGTCTGGATTGTTCCTTTGCCTGTTACTTGATGAGTTTTCTACAGATTGGCAGAAAAAGTTTATGCAATCGGAGAAAACATTATATGAGTTTTTTAAAGAATTCATAGAGATAGAACCTTTACATAATATGAGTTATCAATATGATTACGAATCACAGGAGATTTTACAGTTTATCAATGAGGAAAGACTCAAAATTTTTGAGGAATTTGAAAAAAGTGATGGATTCCATCTTTTTATAGAAGGGAACCTTAAGGCTACCTCTATTGATCCAATGAACATCATATCTCATGGCAAACAATTATTACATCAAAATTTTATTAAAATACAAATTGGAGAAACAGAATATTATATTCACCAACCTGCTATAGCCCAATATACAGATGCGATTAAAAATATTAATAAATTGCATTTGAACCTAACAAATAAACCAAAAGTCTATGATGAATATATAGAGATTGACGGGATAGGAAAAATAAAAGGAATATATCGTGAGGAAGATCATTTATTATTTCTTAACGTTTAGATGGGAAGGATAGTCACTCCTTTTTAATTATAGCCTTGTTAACCAATACTGTTGTTTCTGAAAAAGTCCTGTAGGGTATGCGTTCAGCTAGCTATACTCCGTATAGAAATCGCTTCACGCATACCCTACAGGGAATTTTATCAATAATAATCATTAACAAAGCATTATTTATAAATCTCCCCCATCTTCTTCAATAATCCTCTTAATTTTTCCCTAACATGGATCGGTTCAATAACCTCAATTTGATCCATAAAACCGAGCAAAAAGCGATACATACCCTCATCTTCTGGCATTTCTGTTCTAACTATAAACCTTCCCTCCTCATCTTTCGTTACATTCTCTACTCCAAACATTTCTTCTATCATTGCTAGATCACGTGATTGAAATGTAAAAACTAGTGTAGTGATTCGTTCTGGATGATACCATTCTTTATCCCACGGCGATTCGTCAAGTTGAACTTCTTTTCTTTCAAATTCTTTTTCATCCACAGTCAATTCTTTCATTCTTGCAATCTTGAACAATCGGAACTGCTTCTTCTTTAAGCAAAAAGCATATAAATACCATGATTGCCCTTTTAAGACAATTGTATGTGGTTCTACTTCACGCTCAGACTCCTCACCGGAACTATTCGAATAGAAAAAATGGACACATACTGACGTCTCGATCGCTTTTTTCAGCATTGTCACTTTTTCTTTTAATACCGGACTCCCGCCCCACGGACTAAAATCGATAAAAATAGATTCAGGAGGCTGCTGTTCATTTGTGATACCTTTTAGTTTCTCCAAAACAGCTGACGCATGTACATCTTGATAGGATGTGGAAATACTCTTTAATGCAATTGAAATAGCATTCAGTTCATCTCTTGTTAGGACATGCTTATCCATTCTGTATCCATCAATTAACCCAATTCCTCCATTTTGGCCTTGATACGTCACAATTGGAATTCCCGCTTGATTAAGCGTATCTATATCGCGATAAATGGTCCTTACGGAAACATCAAACATTTCAGCTAGTTCCTGTGCCTGCACACGTCTTTGATTAACTAAAATCATTATAATAGCCAACAGCCTATCCAGTTTCATCGTAAATTCTCCTTTGAAAAGATAAATATCTTATCTAAATTCTACTTTAGTAGATAGTGTAAGACCATGATTCTTATAAAAATATTCATTATTAGAAAAGCGCAAGCGACGCAGCTCTAGCGTACGGATTTCGTAGTCTTCGACTGAGATAAAGGAAACACGGCGAGGTAGTTCAGGAGCCGTTGTTGACTTATCGTAGGGAGGAGACGAAGAAATTCCGCTAGCCGATAGGCGCTGGAGCTAGACATAGCAGACACTTTTCATGTCTAATACCCTTAGTAAATTTTATACTTTCTTACCTTTCAAAAAAAACCGATTTCAGCCATTAGCCAAAATCGGTTTTCATTTTTACTTCCTATGCATCTTAAACTCCAAGAAAAGTTCATTATAATGGGCGAGCATTCTTTTTCCTAAGTTAGCATATACTTCAAGTCCCTCAGCTTTATCCAAATCCGGATAAAACCGTTTGTCTTCAGATACTTCCTTAGGCAAATATTTTAATGCTCCCTCATTTGGAGTTGAATACCCCACATAATCAGCATTTGCTGCAGCATTTTTAGGATCGAGCATAAAGTTAATAAATTTATGTGCTCCATCTATATTTTTTGCTGTTTTTGGAATAACGATATTATCAAACCAAAGATTGGAGCCTTCCTTTGGTACGACATAATCAAGCTTCTCATTTTCACTAATGATTTCATTAGCATCACCCGACCAAACAACACCAACAGCTGCTTCTTCATTAGCAAGGAGCAATTTAATTTCATCTCCAACAATCGCTTTGACATTTGGCATTAGTTGATCGAGCTTACTCTTCGCTTCTTGCAGATGGGCCTCATTCGTATCGTTCAATGAATAATGAAGACTATTTAAGCCCATACCAATCACTTCACGTGCTCCATCAGCAAGAAGTATTTGATTATGCAAATCCTTATCCCACAAATCATTCCAGCTTGTGATTTTCTTTCCATTTAATAAACTTGGATTATAGACAATCCCAACCGTTCCCCAGAAATATGGAATAGAAAACTCATTGTTTTTATCAAATGGAAGATCTAGAAAACGCGGATTGATATATTTCAAATTTGGAACCTTTGAATGATCAATTGGAAGAAGCAAATTCTCTTCCTTCATTTTCTCAATTGCATACTCGGATGGCACAGCAACATCAAAGGTTGTTCCACCCTGTTCAATCTTTGTCATCATCGCTTCATTCGAATCAAAGGTTTGATAGATCACTTTAATTCCTGTCTGCTTCTCAAACTTCTTAATTAATTTCGGCTCAATATAATCTCCCCAGTTATAAACAGTTAGCGTGTTACCACCTGATAATCCTTGGGATGAATTAAGCCGGTTAATTAAGAAAATAAGGGCAAAAGATACGATAAAAATAGTTAGAAACACACGTACAAGCTGTTTCATTTCTTAACCCCCATTCCATTCGGGCGGTTATTGCGCTGATTAATAAAGTAATAGCCGATTACGAGAATAATCGTAAATAAGAAGATGAGTGTTGATAAAGCATTAATTGATAAAGATATTCCTTGTCTTGCCCTAGAATAAATTTCAACAGATAGAGTTGAAAATCCGTTTCCTGTTACGAAAAAAGTAACGGCAAAATCATCTAAGGAATAAGTTAAAGCCATAAAAAATCCCGCAAATATCCCTGGAGTAATAAAAGGAAGAACAACCTTAGATAATACATTCCAGCGACTTGCTCCTAAATCTCGTGCTGCATCAATTAATGTTGGACTCATCTCCTGCAGTTTCGGTAATACCATTAACACGACAATTGGAACACTAAACGCGATATGTGATAGCAAAACAGACATAAATCCTAATTTAATGCCAAGAATCGTAAAAAAGATTAAAAAGGACGCACCGATAATTACATCAGGACTTACGATAAGCACATTATTTAATGTTAATAACGTATTTTTCGTCCGTCTTTTTCGAACTATATAGATAGCAAGAGCACCTATGACACCAAGAATGGTTGAAAGTGCAGCAGATAAAAGGGCAATAACTACCGTATTTAAAACGATGATTAAAAGCCTTGTATCATGAAATACATCTTTATACCATTCAAGAGTAAACCCTTCAAAATCATGCATGGCTCCCCCACTATTAAAGGAGTAAAGCATTAAATAGAAGATCGGGGCGTATAAAATGATAAAAATAATAGCTAAAAACAGTTTTGAAAATATTCCTTTTTTCTTCATTCTACTCCCCTCACTTTCTATTACCTGTTAAAATCATAAAAATCGCCATCGCAATAATTAAGAAAACCGCGATTGTTGAACCCATTCCCCAATCTTGAGTTACAAGGAAATGCTGTTCAATAGCTGTACCTAGTGTAATCACACGATTTCCAGCAATTAAGCGGGTAATCATAAATAAGGACAACGCCGGGATAAATACGACCTGACATCCAGACTTTACCCCATCAATCGTAAGCGGAAAAACAACCCTACGAAAAGTCGTCCATGGAGACGCACCTAAATCTCTTGAAGCATCGATTAATGTCGGATTTAATTCTTCAAGTGAGTTGAAAATCGGCATGATCATAAACGGAATGAAAATATAAACCGCTACAAACAAGAAACTAAAGTCCGTAAATAAGATTTGCTGCGTACCAATTCCGATCCATTCTAAAAAGGAATTGGCTGCCCCGTACGTCCCAAATATTCCAATAAACGCATATGCTTTTAAAAGCAAATTAATCCAAGTAGGTAAAATTATTAATAATAGCCATAATTGTTTATGCTTTGTTTTTGTTAATAAGTACGCTGTTGGGTAAGCGACAATAAGAGAAATAGCTGTAATCAAAAATGCATACCAAAATGAGCTTAAAGTCATTTTCAAATATACAGGTGTAAAAAAGTTTTTATAATTCTCAAAAGAGAAATCCCCTTCTATATTAAAGAAGGAATAATAAAGGATGAGAAGAATTGGAGCGACAACAAAAAGAATAATCCATAATACATAAGGGATGAGATATATGTTGCGCGATCTAGTTTGCATGGTCGCCCTCATGATATGCTTCTAAACGTTTGTCAAATTCTTCTTCTGTTTCTCCAAATCTCATAACATGGATGGCTTCTGAATCAAAATAGAGGCCAATTTCTTCACCAACTACGGCCTTTTTCGTTGAATGAACAAGCCACTCATTTCCAGCCTCATCATAACAGCAAATCTCATAGTGAACCCCGCGGAATAACTGGGAATCAACACGGACCTTAAGCTTCCCTTGATCCTTTTTCGTTATTTCCAAATCCTCTGGTCGGATAACGATTTCGACCGGTTCATTCGGATTAAGTCCTTGGTCCACACACTCAAAAGACTTTCCAACAAATTCCACCTCGAAATCTCTAAGCATTTTCCCTGGGACAATATTCGATTCCCCAATGAAATCAGCTACAAAGCGGTTAATTGGCTCATCATAAATATCTGTCGGAGTACCGCTCTGTTGAATTTTCCCTTTATTTAAAACAAAAATTTCATCTGACATCGCTAGCGCCTCTTCTTGATCATGCGTAACAAAAATAAAAGTAATACCGAGACGGCGCTGTAATTCACGGAGCTCATACTGCATCTCTGTACGAAGCTTTAAATCTAATGCAGATAGCGGTTCATCTAGAAGAATTACTTCAGGTTCGTTTACAATAGCACGTGCAATCGCTACACGTTGACGTTGTCCCCCTGACATCTCTCTTATTTCACGATTTTCATATCCTTCTAAGTTGACGAACTTTAATGCTTCTTTTACCTTTTGTTGAATTTGAGAATTTTTCATTTTTTTAATACGCAGACCAAATGCCACGTTTTCAAATACATTTAAATGTGGGAAAAGTGCGTAATCTTGAAAAACCGTGTTAACCTGACGTTCATTAGCAGGAACATGGTTAATTAATTTTCCATTGAAATAGATTTTCCCTTGGCTTGGCTCTGTAAAACCGGCAATTAAGCGAAGAATCGTTGTTTTACCGCATCCAGATGGACCGAGAAGCGTATAGAATTTTCCTCTTTCAATTTCAAAGCTAACATTATTTAAGACAGGTGGGTCATCATCGTATTGCTTTGTCACTTCTTCAAAACGAATAATTGTATTTTCAGTCATAGTAGGCTTCCCTCCTTAAGTATGAATGCTCTTTTCGGAAGTTTATTGCTATTTCGTACAGAATGGAAAAATCCTAAAATTATTTTGCATCATGGCATCTTTTCTTAATAAAATGCTTCTTCCGCAAGGTTTTGATTCTCATTATTAAGATTTTCTATTCAAAAGGAAAAATAGATAAGAAAAGAGCCGTTTTTAAAGATAAGATTCTGTTGCTACAAGAAGAATTTGTGATGAGCTTGAGTCATCATTAATAATTTGATGCCTTTCTGAAGCATGATAATAAATGACTTCCCCAGCTTTCGCTGAATACACTCTTTTACCTAAACGAACGATAATTTTTCCGCTTAATACATAGGCAAATGTTTCTGATAATGATGGTTCAAATTCTTTAAACTCGCCTTTTTCTTCAAGCGTTAGAATGATCGGTTCCATTTCCTTTTCATTGGATTCAGGTACAAGCCATTGAATTTTATACCCATGCTCTTCATCGACATATTCAGTTTGGTCCTCTTCCCCATAAACTACTTTTTGCTCTAGCTCCTGTTCATCAAAAAAATCTTTTGGTGTGCAGCCAAGAACCTCTAACATATCAAAAAATGTTTCTATGGACGGAGAACTTAAGTCACGTTCAATCTGTGAAATATATCCTTTGCTTAAATCTGTTCGTTCACCAAGCTCTTCTTGAGTTAATCCCTTTTTCAAACGTAAATTTTTTATTTTTTTTCCGATTTGCATCGTTTAACCCTCGAGTCTGTTTAGTAATAGTAAACTACCAATAAATAAAGTTAACTAATACTAAACTATAAGTTTACTTCCCTAGACCATTATACATAATTGTTTAAAAAATTCAATCATGAAATTACTGTAAAAGTACTATTTTTTCTTTTTAGGTTTTCCTAAAAAGACATTAAGAAAAAACAAAATCGCTAACACTGCCTTGATCACGTCCTAGTGTAGATTGATCACTTAGGACATTTTTCGCTCTCCTTATAGGACCGTTAAAATAAAGGCAAACAAGTCCGATTGACTCCCGTTCTCGGTTTCAAATCGACTTGAACGGGAATCATAGTGCTTGGTTGACTCCCGTTCTCGCTTCAAATTACTTTGAACGGGAATCATAATGCTTGATTGACTCCCGTTCTCGCTTCAAATCACTTTGAACGGGAATCATAATGCTTGATTGACTCCCGTTCTCGCT